>JAKQOD010000180.1 GCA_029565465.1 Deltaproteobacteria bacterium | reverse complement strand
GGTGTCGTCGTCGGTGGCGTCGATGGCGTCGATGGCGTCGATGGCGTCGGTGGCGGCGCATCGGCAACTACTGCAGCAGCGGTTTGTGTTGGCGCAAAGTCCCATTGATATGAATTGGGCGCGACAACTTCTACGATCTTGCGATCGGCCGCAACGGTGACCCGGCCAGCAAAGACGCGCACGGTGCGCTGCCTTTCCGCGACGGCTAGCTCAAACGCACCCGTCTGCGCGGTAATTGTTTCGCGGCTAGTGTCAATTGTTGCAATAACAACTGCATGTTCCGGCACCGTTACCGAAAGGCGCCCGCTTACCACGTGCAAGACTCCGTTAGGTCCTTGCTGGCTCAGCGAGTAATTGGCGCCGTTGCTTGCATCAACGCGTGTGGCGGCGATCTGGGCGGTTGGCGTTGCGCTGCGGTTGGCGTTCCAGACGATCAACGCAAGCGCGGCTACAGCCGCGAGGGCGCCAGTAGGCAAGAGCCACCGCAGCACCCAGCGCGGAAGGGCCGCGTGTGCGTGAGGTTGATCGACGCTGGCGAGCAGCTGGCGGCGTTGCATTTCAACTTCCGCGTTGCTGCGTGGAGGCAGTTGCAACTGGCGAGCAAGTTCGTCGATGGGATCGCTCATGGCGCTGTCCTTCCTAGTTCGCTGCGCAGATGCTCACGTGCGGTATGGACACGCTTGGCGAGCGTGCCTTCACGGATGCCAAGCACTGCGGCAGCTTCGCGTCCAGGCACTTGTTCAATGGCACACATCACGAATGCAATGCGCAAATCGTCGTCGAGGTCCACCAACGCGTTGGCCAAGGCAAGCAACTGTTGCCGAGCGTTGTTATCGGGCGGTGCAGCCCACGTTGGTGCGAGCTCGGTCCATTTCTCAGACGCTTGAGTGCGGCGCGCACGGCTGCGGCGGTGTCGTGCCGCAACCCGCACCGCGATGCCAAATAGCCACGTTCGCAACTGTGCGTCACCGCGGAATTGGGCGATGGCGTTGTGCGCAGTGAGGAAGACCTGTTGCAAAACGTCGTCGATATCATCCATGCGGCCGCCATAGATGCGAGCCAAAAAGCCACGCACAGCTTCGCTATATGTAACGTACACGCGGCCAAGCGCAGCGTGGTCGCCAGCGCGCCAAGCAAGCAGCATTTCGTCGTCGGCAAGCAGCTCGCTTGCATCGGTGGCACGTGAGGTTGATGTCATGGCGCAAACACCGCCACGCTGAGGCCGGCAAAATAAGTTGCGCGTTCGCTGACGGGGCCACTAGCGGTTTCATAATCGAAGGTCGCGCTAGGCCAATCCACAAAGATGCGAGCACCGGCGCCAACGCGAATTGGCCCAACTGATGTGGTGATTGCATAGCTGATGCCGGCCGTCCCACTCCAAGCTGTTTCGCTGCCGCGGCCGGTAATTGTGGTTGGCACAACCGTAACGGTTCGGCGTGCGACGCCAAGGTTCGGAAGGAGCAGCCCGGGGCCAACACTGAATCGCGCCACTGCGCCGGCTTCAACCCGAGCACGGGCAAAGCCAAGATTGTGCAAGCTGCCAGTCCAGTCGCTGTCCTGATGCGCCGCGAACATCAAGCCGCCACGTAACACACCAACTGTCGCGCGAATGCCAAGCCACAGTGCGCCACCGTCGCTGACGGCCGCCTCGCCGGCGAGATGGAACCAGACGGGTTGCGCTGCGAGGCTGGCCGGGGCTGGCTGCGGCGCAAGCGTTGCGGCTTTGCTGACATCTGCCTTGGGCACGATAGGAGCGGTAGGTGCTGTCGGCGGCGCGGTTGGCTCCGTGAGCGTTATTGCTGCTTGCGCGACCGGTGAAGTTGGAATCGGGCTCACTTCGACAACACGGTCGAGCCACGCTTCCGCAATTGTGGCAGCATCGTCGATGGTTGCAACGTCAACGGTTTGTTCGCGTTGTGCTTCATCGGACATCTGCAGCGTGTAGCCAGTAGCGCTGGGTTGCACCACGATCACCGCGGCGCATTGTTCCGTGATCTGCACACCCGACGCAGCCAAGCGCCGTTGCAGCAAAGCAGAACCGGTAACGCGCGCGCACGGTTGCGCTTGCGCCAGGGGCGCGACCGCTACCAATGTGGTCAGCGCCGTAACGCTGGCAACGATGTACGAGTGATGCTGGCGGACCATGGCGATTACTGGTTGGTGTCGACCGTCGATGTCAGTTCAATGATGTTGCGATTGGTAGCCACAAACGTACGGCCAACGATGTTTAACATGCTTGCGACCTGCGTCGTACCTAGGTCCCACGCTTGGCCGATGTTCCCGTCGAGGCCAACCGCGAGTACGGTCGAATCGCCGCGCGCAAAACAAGGGGCTACGTCGGCTGCGCTGGTACACGCGACGGCAACCAGGTCGGTGACCGCAACTAGATAGCCATCGGGCGTGATCGCTGCTGCGTCAACGAGTTGGCTGCTTGGCAACTGCAGGATCGGCTGAGTGCGGTTGTTAGCATCGAGCCGCAGCACAGCTGTGCCTGCGTCGTTGCTCACGGCTGCGACAAGCTCAGTGGCGTTGCCCGCAAGCGGCATGACTTGTTGATTGTGCAACGCCGCAGCGGTCACTGTAGCGACATCGCTGCCAGCAAGGCGCCGCAGCACGCGGCGTTGCTCGGTGTACGCGCTGGGCATCGCGCACGGGGATGCAGCGTCGATTGGGTCGAAACCGGCGCTGTAATACAAGCCGCCCAACGCAGGCACTAAATAGCGAGGCAATACTTCGGTTGGGCCTCGAAACGTGCGAGCACCGTCGGCGCTAACGCCAAGCACCCAGCCGAGTTCGCCGACGCCGCGGCAGGGTTGCTCGCCACCGACGCCAGCGGCGAGTACCACCAAGTGGTCACCTTGCGCTTGCAGCGCCGAAGGCTCGTAGAGATCGCGCACTTCGCTGATCACCTGGTCGTTGCTCGCGTCCAATACGGTTGCCACGCCAGCATCGGTGCAATTCGCGGTTGCACTAGCAGCATCACAATGTGTGTTATGGCCTTCAAACCAACGATCATTGAGCTTGGCGAGGCCCCACGGGCCGCCGTCTACGTGGGATGAACCAACCACGAGTTGGTTCGTGGCGAGGTTCAATTGCCGATAAGCACCAGCTTCCGTCCAGCGCAACGTATTGGCAGCGACATCGAAGCTGAGGTGGCCAAAGTTGGCGCCCTGGGCATGGACAGCTTGTCGTTGTAGGCCCGCGACATCGTCGGTGGTAGCGCAGCCGACGGTTAACGTGAGGCATGAAATCATCGAAAGCGTAGTCTTCATCGTGGCTCTCCAGTTGTGCTGCTCGTTGCAGCGGGTTTGACTGTGAGTGCCCGGCCAAAGGGTTTTTTTACCGGGAATCGACATACGTTGAAAAAAATGTTGAGCGCAGCTGCAATCAGGTATCAATGACTAGAAATTTCAAGTGGTTGGCGGCTGGATGTGCCGATGCGTGGCGGGACACCCATGGCAAAGGCGCGTATAGTTTGGACCGGTGCAGCCATGATCGAGCCACTCAACCTTCGCACCGTCGGTGCTAGCTTTGCTGACGCGTTCCTCGACGAGGATGAGCACGCTTTTGATGGTGCAGCGTATCGATCTTGGTTGCGTGAACACCGCAGCGCGCTTGGCACGTTTGGCAACTATGTGCCAGGCAAACTGCACGATAGCCGCGTGATGAGTTTGCATGTCAGCGATGCAGCAGTGCAGATGGTGCTCAATGATTTTGCAACGCGCCAGTTTGCGCATGCGTTGGTTGAAACCAAGCAGTTGCCGATTGCGACGAACCGCTTGGTGTTTCCGCTCGAGTTGGAGTTTAAAACCAGCCAACGCGCGTTGCTGCACTTTGTCGGCGAAGATGGTGAGCTCGTTGCCGCTGATACTTTGCGCGTCGACGAATACTTGTACGAGCACGTGGCCGTTGCTGGCGACGCACATTCGATCGGGTTTTGTTTGTGGCAAGCCGGTGAAGCCGACGCACGAGGGCAATATGTTGTCTTGCTAGCAAGTGTTACCGAGATTGTGGCAACCGAACAGCAAGCGAGTGCATGGCATGCAATCTTCGGCAGCGCGTACGAGCACTACTATCGCCACTTCAAGCGTGCGTTCGACGACGATCGGTTTGTGTTCGGACATGCCGAATGTCTACAGTTGGTTGCCGACTGCGATAGCGCCATGGCGTAGTGGGCCGTTTCTACGGGTTTGCCGCTGCCGGGAGCTTTGTGCAATTTTGTATTGCTAAAAAAATAGCACAAGGCTAATTTCTTAGCATGAAGGAAAATGCCAGCCCGCCGCTTAGCCGGCGCGAGCGCGAAATCATGGAGGTCTTGTACGCCGCCGAAGGCCTGACGGTGGCCGAAGTCCGCGAACGCATGCCAGACCCGCCGGGCTACTCAGCGGTGCGTGCACAATTGCGCATTTTGGAAACCAAAGGCCACATCCGCCATGAAGAGCGCGGGCCAAAGTTTGTTTATACGCCGGTGGTCTCACGCGCAAAAGCACGGCGTTCGGCGCTGAAATCGTTGGTGCAAACGTTTTTTGACGGCTCGCCGGAACAAGCGGTTGCCGCGCTGCTTGACGAGTCACGCGCGAAGCTCAGCACCGCTGAGCTCGATCGCTTGGCGAAAATAATCGCGGACGCCCGGAAAGCAGGTCGCTAGTGAGCGCTTCCATCTTTGCAATGATTACAACCGAGCCTGGTATCGAATGGATGTTGCAGTGCGCTGCCAAAGCGGCCGCGGTGCTTGCAGCGTCTGGCGTAGCGGCGGTGCTTTTGCGTCGCAGCGCGGCTGCCGCACGTCACCAAGTCTGGAGCCTTGGCGTGGTTGGGGCGTTGCTGATGCCGGGGCTGAGTTGGCTTGCCTCATCGTTGTGGGCGTCGCCTGCGGCGTCGGTTGCAGCGTCGGCGGCCACCGGTCCATCGGTGAATGCAGGTGGTCCGGCTGCAGTGTCGTTAGCACAACAAGCAGCGTTGCCCGCGAGCGCGCCAAGCTGGCCAACTATTGTTGCAGCCGTGTGGGCGCTTGGGGCGCTGGTTGTTGCGATGCGATTACTGCGTGGCCATTTCACTGCGCGGCAGCTGGCAAAAAACGCTGCACCGCATCGCATGGTTGCATGCAACACAGCGTTGCAGACCGCGGCAATGGAGCTGAAGTTGCGAAAACGCGTCACGCTGTTGCGCAGTGAACAGGTCAGTTCGCCGATGACGATCGGCGTTGTGTGGCCGCGCATTTTATTGCCTGCGGCTGCGGATGGCTGGCCGCCTGAACGCTTGGTTTCAGTTCTGCTGCATGAACTTGGTCACGTGCGACGGCGCGACACGCTGGTGCAACTGGTCGCTCAGGTCGGGTGCGCGTTGTATTGGTTTAACCCGCTGGCTTGGCTGGCGACTGCGCGATTACACGATGAACGCGAATACGCCTGCGACGACTTGGTGCTGGCAACTGGGATTCGGCCGTCAAGTTATGCCGGCGATCTGTTGGAGGTTGCACGCGGCATGGCTGGCATAACCTACCGAGATCCAGCGGCGATCTGCATGGTGGAGCGCGCTGGGCCAACTGCACGTTTGCAACGTATTCTCGACGAGGCGACGCCACGCACGCCACTTCGAGTTCGCTTCCAATGCGTTGCGCTTGCGGTAACCAGCGTGAGCACGTTCTTTCTCGCGTGCGCCGGTGACCATCCGCCGGCGCCGCCAACAACCGCCAACGCACCGAAGAGCGGCATGCTCACTGTCGGCGTGCCAACGATCCGCCAGCCAGAAGATGTAGCGCCACCGTTTGTGGCTGAAACCGACCCATTCCGGCCGCCAGGCGTTCATGCTGAGATCGATTTGGCCTTGCTTGCAACTGAAATCCAACGTGCTGCGCCGAGCCTTGAGCTCTGCTACCAACGGCAGCTTGCGCGCAATCCTGCATTGGCTGGAAAAGTCGTCATTCACTCGGTCATTGCGGAGACCGGCAAGGTGCTCGATGTCTGCATCACAGAGGACACTGTTGGCGACCGCGCGGTTGCCGACTGCGTTAACAACTTTGTGATGGCGGGTCACTTCACGCCACCACGCGGCGGCAACGTCGTGTTTCGATGCCGTTTGAATTCAAAGCGGCGGCTGTCGTGGCTGCAACCAGCGCGGTTGCGCCGTGACGCACAGGCGGCCGCGCACGGCTACCTGAGCGGATTTGCACAGCTATGCTATTTCAGCACAGGCTACGACGCGTGTTGGCGCACCCAGCCTGCAAAGCGGTCCATCCACGACTGTAGAAATACTTTGCTGTCGGGCGCGAGGTCACCTTTGGGGTCGAAGAAGCCGGGGCGTTCGTGCAAGAACACTTCGGGTTGGCCCAGCACGGTTACATCGAGGTAGGCCAAGATGTTGCGCAAGTGCTGTTGCGCCATCGCGGTGCCTGCTGCTCCGACGGAAACGCCGACGATGCCGGCAGGCTTGCCGCCCCATGCACTGTCGCCATAGGGCCGTGATCCGTGATCGATGGCGTTTTTCAGCACACCTGGGATCGAGCGATTGTACTCAGGCGTGGCAAACAGCAAGCCGTGTGAGCCTTTGACTTCGCGTTTCATGCGCGTCACTGGATCGGCCTGGCGACTGTCATGATCTTGATTGTAAAGTGGCAGGTCGTCGATCTTGATCGGCGTCAGCGTGAAGTCGGTTGGCGCCATTTTGGTAAGCGCGGTTGCAAGTTGTTGGTTGAACGATTCTATTCGGAGACTTCCGACGAGAACGGCGATTTTGTATTGGGTCATTGAGCATGCGACTGCATGATCTGTGCCTCGGTGTTGGCAGGGCTACTCGTCTAGGCGCAAGACACACCTTCGCTGCGCACAAACACCCAACGGCCGGCGCGCTTCTCGTAGATGTCATGGCCGATGCAGCAACACATTTTGAATCCACCTTCGCTAGCTGGCATGGTGAAGTCGACGCCAACATTGACGAAGGCGCAGGTGCCGTCAGACGTGATCTTGCTGAAATCGATGAAATTGATCTCTTTGCGAGTGCGATTGGCGAGATCTTGCAGCTCATCATAGGATTTGCCGACGAGCGGAATCGGCGAAGCTTTGACAGCTAAGGAGCTGATTCGGTGGTCACGGTCGATGGTGGTATTGATAAAGCTGACCTTGCCCTTGGCCAGCAGGCCGTGATCTGGAATCGCGTCGGGGTCAACCACAAAGCGCGCGAGTGCGGCGCCAACGAGGTCATCGATATCGCGCTGCGAAGTAGTATGGCCTTTGACGATTGCGCCAGGCTGCGAACCAGGGCAGTTGACTGGCGGGTTGCGTTTACGCTCAAGCAGCAGATCGGTGTGTTCGACCACGAGGTCGTCGATCTTGGTGGTGGTCCCAGCCGTGGCAGGGATGTTGGACCTGTGAATCTTGGCCTCGCCAATGTGCAGGAACAATTCGGCTTGCGGTGGGCGAACGGGCAGAGTGAAGCGACCGTTTTCATCGGTGGTCGCCCACTTTAGGTACTCACCGTTGATGCCACCATCGATGTCTACACCAGCGACGCCTGCTCCAGTTTCTTTGTCGCGCACATAACCTTCGATGCTCGCGGTTTCAAGAACTGGCTCTTTCTGCGGCGTTGCGACGCTGCCGCCTGCACCGTTGCGGGCAGAACCGCAATGCACCGTCAACAACGTACTTAGAGCGATCGCTGTAGCGTTGCGTAGTTTCATCATGTTGTTTTCTCATCCTGTCTGAGGTTCGATGGCCGCAGCTAATTCACGCGCACATAACACCGTCGTTGCGTACGAACACCCAATGGCCGGCGCGCTTTTCATAGACATCCAGCGCCGTGCAGCAACACATTTTGATGACACCGGGCCGGCGCGGCATGGTGAAGTCGACGCCAACGTGCACGAAGGCACAGCTGCCGTCGGATGTAATCTTGCTGAAATCGATGAAATTGATCTCCTTGTGCGTGCTGTCGGCGAGGTCTTGCAGCTCAAAGTAAGACTTTCCAACGAGTGGAATCGGCGAGGCTTTGACTGCAGCGGAACTGATTATATGTTGGTTGTGCACGGTGGTGTTGAGGTATGCGACGCCGCCTTTCGACAGCAGGCCGTGGTCAGGGATCGCGCTGGGGTCGGAACCGAACCGGGTGAGTACTGCGACGACAAGGTCATCGATATCTCGCTGGGATGTAGTGTGGCCTTCGACTACAGCACCGGGAGGCGAGCTGGGGCAGTTTGCGGGCGAGTCGCTGTCTCGTTCGGTTGCTTCATCGACGTGAGCGAGCAGGACGTCCGGTGCGCGGACTGTTTGGTGAGGATGTACTAGTATGCGAGTTGGCTTGAGGTCTAGATCTCCGTTCATTACGTAAATCTCGGAAGTCCACGGAGGCACCGACGCGGTATAGAAGCCGTTTTCATTGGTGTACGTGTGAGTTAGGTGCTTGCCAGAGACTCCAATTAACACCCATTGCCCCGGCAAACCTTTCCCCGTCTGCACATCCCGAACATAACCTTCGACCACCCCATCGTTGCGGTGCCGCGCTGCATACCGCGCAGCTGCACCGGGCGGCGGCACGCAATCGGCGAGCAACAGGATTCCGCTAAGCAATAGCGTGAAGCGCGGAGTGCTTGACATGAGTCCACTACAACACCGATCCGCCGCACGCTACAACCCGGACCCCATAACACGCACTAGCAACCTACCTGCAAGCTAGCTCGGCGCTGCAGCCTGCGGTCTCGCGAGGTGTCGCAGGCAACGTTGTCGTCAGGTATCCGAAAACCCCCCGACGGCGATGAGCTTGTCTTTGCGAAACCTAAATTCTAATCCGTGTTCGCGGTCGAGCTGATACCAGAACGAAACTGTGACGTCTCGCTTGTCGACGCGGACCTGCGCTTTATCCCCGAGGTGTGGGAAATGCTGTGCTGCATCTTTGATGCCCAGTGGCTGACGCGCGGCTGCGTCTTCGTAGTAGCGCGCGTACAAGCGGAGATATCGTTCGAACGCTGCGGTTCGGATCGCTACAACGTGGTCGTCGGCATTGGCGAGAAACGATGCAAATACAACGGCAGCGGCATCGAGGTCTTTGGTCGTCAATGGCTCGTCGTCGTCGTCGTCAGTCCCAAGATAGACATCGAGTTTGGCATTCAAGCCACGCAGTTTGAAGGTTTTGCTAGGCTTGGTGCCCAAGCGCGTCATGGATACACTGCCCCAAAACGGATGCGCCGAGGTTGCCGTTTTGCGCGTTATCTCCGGCGCGATCGCTTTGCGTGCAGTTTTAGGCGCGACTTTGAGCATGGCTTTGCCTGCACTGTTGCGTGGGCCTTTCGCTTTGGCCTTTGGCGCGATTTTGCGCGTTGCCTTCGGCGCGATTTTGGGCGTGGTTTTGCGGGCTTTCTGAACCATTTGCGGAAGCCTAGTGCCGTCTCGACATCGAATCAATTCCAACGCCCCGAGCTTTCCGATGTCTTGGCATTTGCGTGGGCTTGTTAGCCACCAGCCTTGCACTCACGCGCACCGCCGTTTAGGTTGCCGCAGCTATGACACTATCAACACCTTCGGCGGCGGCGGTGCACACGCCGAAAGTCCTTGAATCACTCGACCCTGCAATTGCAGCGCACGTTTGCAACGTGTTCGCAGCGACGCCGTTTATGAATGCGCTTGGCGTGCGCGTGATGGTGGTTGCGCCAGGGCGGGTTGAAACTGCGATGACGGTGTTGCCCGAGCATCGGCAGCAACATGGCTTAGTTCATGCCGGCGTCATGGCGTCGCTGGCTGATCACACGGCTGGCGCGTGCGCTTCGACTGCAGCGCCAGGCATTGATGTCTTGAGCATCGAATTCAAAGTAAATATGCTGGCACCAGCGCAGCACGGCGAACTCTATTGCATTGCCCAAACCTTGCGCGCTGGCCGTCGGGTGTCAGTGATCGAAGCCGATGTGTTTTCGATCGTCCCTGGCACTGTTGCCACCATTGCCGATCGTGTCGTGCGGGCAACCGTGACGCTGTCGGTGCGTGCACGCGGATAAGTTGCGTCTCCAAGCGGTCAACCTACGCGCTGGGCTGGTAGCTTTTCAACAGATTGTCCGGTGATGTCCATGGCCCACCATTTGTCACCACGTCCCGACGTTTGATGCCAGTGCTACATCGCATTGGCCAGCTCACCCGCTGGCACACAAGCTGCAAAGGAACTCTCGCTCGATGCCTGGAATTCAATCGCTAGCGTTTTGGGTCAGCGCTGTCATGAGCGTTAGCTTAAGCGGTTGTTACCCACGTATTGCCCCGCAACAAACGTACTATCTACCCGAGGCGTGGAACTTTCTGCGCACACCTTTACAATCGAAGATTACGACGCCTAACCAACAAGTTATTGGTCCTTCGTCATGGTTGTGGTTCAACGTCGACGGCGGTTCGACCGCCCCGCTGTTGGCGGCGGAACTAATGATCGGCGCCGAAGGGGTTTGTGTAGCAGCGCCATTTTCGCCGTGGCTCGGCGTTGCTGCAGTTACTGTCGACGATGTCGATCCGCGGTTGTGGCTGGGCCTGCAACTCACCGGTAATGAACAGCAAACGCTGACAGCAACTGTCACGGGGCCAACAAGCATGCGAGTGGCAGGTCCTTCAGCCGAAGTCCGCGCCTGGCTATTTGCTGCGCGTCGCCGCATCGAGCCGATGGTGCGCAACACGTTGGGGTTGCGGCCTGGTGTGCTGAAGTTTTTCGCTGGCACTGAGATCTCATTGCCGATGACAATCTGGCGTGGGCTTGAGACGTTAGCCACCGGCGGCATGATTGGCTGGCGCTGGGAAGAAATTCACGCCGTGAGTGTCTACGTGCCGCCATCGCGGACCTACGATGTGCCGCCGCGCAATCAAGCGGCGGCTTGGCGTGGCAACAAGCTGTCGACACATCCTTGTCCAGTGCAGTCGCTGCAGCCGCTCTTGGCTACGGAGCCTGCGTTATGAGTCGCTATTGCTATGTTGTGCTCGTTGCGCTGGTTGCATTGGTCGCCACACCAGCGTGCATCATTCGCGACAAAATTGCTGGCTCAGGTACAGGCCCCTCCGCGCTCACGTTTGATGGCGAACGCACCGGCCGCGATGAAGTTGCATTTACCGACGGGGAGCACGTTACTGGTTGGTTGGATGCGAGTGCCGTACGTGTGCAAGGCGACAAGATCTGCGTAGCTACGACTGGTAAGCTGTCGCGCCAGGTGCAACGTCTCGAGATCGCCGGCTTGACCGAAAGCGATCTGCCCAACCTGCTTGCCGGCTTGAGCATGGATATCGCAGTTGAACCGCTCGGCCCTGATCGCGTCGGATTTTCGCCACTTGGCGTCGATGTCGCATCGTGGTTGAACGCACCAAGAGTGCAGCCAATTCCAGACCGCATATCATTCGCTGTGCGGCTCACCGGCGAGTACGATGGGCGAGAAGGTTTGTCATGGGCAACCGTCAAGCAGCTTGTAAGTACTCGCGCATCGGTGGGCTGGCCAATTGTCAGTATTAAATCGTCGCTGCTGCGCCGCACCAATATCGCGGGCTCCATTGCTGTAAATACGCTCATTGTTGCTGCGATTCCTGTCATTCTACTTTTCGCGGTAATCGCGCACGCACCTATTGGCGGCGGCGGCAATGGCTCGCGCTGGAGTGGTTCGTCATCTGGGTCGGCTGCGAACCAGGCCGGCTACGGCGCAAATTGGAAGTCGTTGCGGCTTGACGATGGCGACGACGATCTACCTGCTACCTGGGCAGCTCAACCATGCGATGGCCTCGCTGCAGCGCAACCGTTGCCGCGATAGCCTTACGGCGCGAATGAAAATCGCGGCCGGTTGCCTTCAAGGAAAACGATCATGCCGCACTTCGCTACGCCATTGGCGATAGTGATGTTGGCGCACTCGACGCGGTTGAGCGTCGGAAACACCATCGGCAACGAGACTCCATTTTGGTATTTCACGGTTTTGTCAGCTTGAGTAATGCCGCCGCTACCAGACGCAGTGCCGGCCATCGAAACCGTGGCTTCGAGCAGCACCGCATTGCCTTTGGCCTTCAACACCCGGCCTAGTGTGAAGCGTCCGGTAATCGGACTTGGCCGAAATGCAGCCCAACTCGTTTTGCTGTGTTGTGTACCGCACGCGCTGCCGCTGATATTCCCGCTTGCATCGAACGCAAACGTGTTCGGCCGCTTGGTGCTTTCGATCGTGACATAGCGATCGTTGTCGTCGGGAAAGCCACTGCTCGGGTCCGCAAGCACGGAAATCGCACCGTCGGTGCCGCCGATGAAGCGGCCTTCGAACGACGCTAAGGTTACGGGCGGTTGGCACTCAACCTGATCGATTTTTACTTTGATTGCCGCGTCGGCTTTGCCTGCTGCAATAACGGTTCGAGCGACCGCCAACGATAGCTCGCGTGGCGTTGGGCCGCCGCAACTGGAATAACCATTGGTGATGTCGTCGGTTGGCGTGACTAAGCGATACGACGACGGATCATCGTTTGCGGTAATCGCAACGGTTACGCCAAAGCCTGGCCGTAAAGCCGGCAAGCGAAACTTGCGTGTGCTGACCGACCATTCGCGCGTTTCTAGGCTGCCTTCGAAGCCGAATGGAACGGCGTTGCTGGCAGTTGCAGGTTGCCGCGCAATCGTTCGACCGGCGACGGCTTTTGCGTAGGCGACAAACAAAGCGGTGTGGGGCCCAAGCGGTGGCCCTTGCAACCACGTGATCTGCGCAGCGCGTGTGATGGGGATATCGCGAATGAGCCCAACCACGGCTGCTGCACCGCGAGCACCCCCGAGAAACTGAAAGAACCAAAACTGTTTGTAGTCGTTGTCAAAGACTGAGTCCGGCACGATCGTCGAAAAGTTGCCGAGCGTTTCAGTGATAACTGCACCGGCGGGTCGATACAGTGTGGATGCAAAGTATTCTGCCGAGCCTTCAACCCACCATGCATTCGGATCCGCTGGCGCGGCAAGCGAGCCGTTCATGCTGCGCATGTCCGGGCGCAGCGCGAACATAAAGCAGTGCGCGAGCTCGTGAGCCATGGTGAACTTCAACGCTGCATCGTTGAGCAGTTCGCGGTGGCGATAGATCGTTAGATTGCAGCCGATCTTGCCTGCGCTTGAATTGGCAATATAGCCCGCCACTGCCATGGTTGACGGATCGGCATTGGCTACATTTTCGAAAAAAGTGTGGACCTCAAGATTGTTGACTCCGAACACCGTCGGATACGAATTCATCACGCGTGTGAATGCCTCTTTCGCAGCATTGCGGCGGCGCACTGGAATACGCGTGTCGTAGTGGAAAACGTGCGTGGTGCCGTCGACGACGAGATCTTCGTGCGCGGTTGCTGCGTGGGCTAATGGCTCGCCTGTTACAACGATGGCGGTGACAAGCACGACACTCCATAATAATGACGCAGGGCTCATACCGAAATGATGCTGCGGTAAGATTGCACGAGTCAAGCCGTTATCAACTTGGCGGGCAGATTGACCCGGTCGTGGGTGTGGCATACCGTCGCAACATGATGAAGCTGTACGGCGTTGCGGTGATTGTCGCCGCGTTGATTGGCTGTGGCCGCGGTAATTCGCAGTGCGACGCCTTCGCGGACAAAGTGATGAAGTGCGACGACGGCGAAAAGACGCCGGAGGAAAATGATGAACTCTCCCGCAAGCTCCTCGTCGGCATGTGTCGTCAAGCGCCGGACAAGCTTGCAGCCGAGTTGGCCTGCATGAAAGAGGCGGCTTGCCCAGCTTTTAATGCCTGCATGGACGAAGTTCACAATGCCGCAATCAAAGCTGCGATCGAAAGATCCACCGCTGGTAAAAAGTAGCGCTTGGTTGACGCGATCGCCCGAAACTCAATCTGGCTAGCGTTCAAGCACCACTTGGCCGAGTTCGGCCGCCGTGAGGGCGCGTGGGTAGATGCGAAGGTCGTCAATCGCACCGAGATAACGAAACGCAGCTTGGGTTTGATCCGAGTCGGCGCCGAGTCGGACTGGCTCAACACTCGTGGTTGCCCACGGCCCAACTTGCATCGTTGCGAATAGGCCATCGATAAACAGCTCACGTGACATGCCATTTTGCACCAGCGCAAAGTGGTGCCACGCGTTACGCACATCAAGGGTGACCGCCGTGTGCACTTGAATGCCCGCGTAGGTGCCTTCGAAGCCCACCAGGTTTTGCGCGCGCAAGATAAACGAAACTTGATCCAAAATGGTTGTTGAACTTAGCGCTTGGCCGATAGGCACTGAGACCTCGCGGCCTGCGGTTAGGACGTCGGGCCGCAGCCAAAACGCTATCGTATACGGATTGGTGGCGTCGATCAGTTGGCCGAGGTCAACGTGCTTGGTGCCATCAAAGTAAAAGGCTTGACCGAGCATGCCGGCAACGCTGGAGGGACACATCGCACCGCAACTCACGCTGTACTGCGCTGGTTCCGCAACAATGAAGCCGCCGGCCAGCGTTGGATCAATGTCCATACGAAACCGAATGCCGTCAAAGACCTGCGCATCAAGCGGCGTTGCGTCGATGACGCCGCTGTCTGCTGCTGGCGAAAAACTAACACGACCGCAGCCCGCCGCGAACAGCGTGAGTACAAACACGTTGAGGTTCGGACGCAACTGCATGTTCGTTGCAGCATAGCGTGGAAGCGGCGCCAATTGGCGTTTTGCGTGTGAAACGTTGCTGGCTAAGCCGGCACTATTGCGTTCGCGTTCAACAAGCGTCCGCTCCGAATGTCCGGATGGCGGACAAGATTACATGCCAAGGTCGACAGTCGTTAGCGTTGGATGATTTTGGTCGTCGATGTAGCCAACATATAGATAGCGGCCGCGGCGTGCGACGGCGGCGTTGTTGCCTTTGAGTGGTGATGCCGCACTAGTCCATGCGGTTGCGGTTTGGGCCCGATGAACCGCAAGTCCGTCGCCGATGGCACCAAGCTTGCCAAGCTGGTCAGCGAACACGATAGGCGTGGTGACACCAGTGGTCCCAGTGATCGGGGTCGAAACCCAAGGCGCGTTGTCGGCGCTATCGCGGTTGGCAACAAAGAAGGTTTCAACATTGCCGTTTTTGCGCGTGAAGAAAAGCTGCACACTGCCATCGGGATTCACGCGCAATTGGTGCGACGAAAAGTAGTCGTTGCCGCCATACGTAGTCTGTTGGTTCGGCACAGTGTCGGGCGTTTCGTCGATCCAGCGGTTGCCGTTGTGAAACCAGATCCGCTTGTGAGCAGGCTGGCCGGAGACATAATCGTCGACCACAATATACGGCCGATCTTGGAAGCCAAGCGCGATCGCCGGCGCCGAGTCATAGGTTTCAGCCAACATGGTTTCTTTGACCCACTGCGCGCCGTCGAAATGGGAATACACCAAGGCTGTGCGCAAGCTGCGTTGTTCCAAGTAGATGACATGCGGGCGCCGTTGCGAATCGATCGCAAGATCGAAGGTGCCGCCAATCGCGAGCGGGCCAAGTGTGACTGGTGCAGTAAACGTGGTGCCGCCATCGGTGGACTTCTGATACACCAAGGAAGCTTGGGTAGCGCCGCTGATGACATGAATGGCATGCGCGCTATCGATGGCGATGCGATTGCGATAGCTACCAGCGCCCATCGATTTGGTGGACCACACGCCGGTCAGCGCGGTGTATTTGGCCAGGTACGCGCCCCACACGCCCGCGTTTGGGTTCGTGAACATGACATAGACATCACCGTTATCGTCGACGGCGATAGCCGTGCCATCGCTTGATAATTGCGACACTTGCCAGCGATCAACTGCGCAGCAACCCTGTGGGCAGGTAACCGTCATCAAGGGGCACCGGCCGCAGCCTTCGTCAACGCGACCATCGCAGTTGTCGTCGAAAACGCCGTCGCAGGCTTCGGTAGCTGCGCATGTTGTGTTGGCATCGGGCTGAGCGGATGCGTCAACCAGACCTGCGTCGGTGCCGCGGCTATCAGCGCTTTGGTCAGTTGCATCGACGGTGCCAGCCGGCGAACCCCCACAAGCGGCAAACGCGCAAGCGAAGAATAGCACCCCACATGTTTTCAACATGCCTCGGGTATAACCGGTCTGCCCATCCCGTGCACCCGATAGATCAGGCTAGTGCGGACCCGATTAGGTCTTCGTCTTGCTTGCGGTCCGGGTGTACCGACCCTTGTGGTAGGGTCCGGCCGATGCAAAAAACCAACATCGGACTTGCCGTTTTGTTTGTTGCGGGCTGCTCGGGCGGGTCGAGCGGAACAAACGGGACAGATGCTTCACATAGTCACGACGGCGCGACCTCCGATGGCGTTCGCAGCGACGGTGGCATCGATGCAAATCCTCGATGTCCGACGCCGCCTCGCCCAACGCCGACCCTTTCGCGCGGGCTGCGCTGGGTGCGAGAAAATCCTACGTTCATTAGTGGCTTGATGGTGCGCATGGGCAACCCGCCTGCGTCGTTCGTAAATGAGTACTACGATACGTTTGGCGCCAATGCCGCGCATTTGTGGCAAGACGGTTTGCCAAATCTAATCACGGCGTGGCGAACCGCGCGCCCAACGGCCCGTTGGTTAAGCTGGGTTGAAGCAAACGGTACGGGTACCAATGGCCAAGTGCTCGGTGGTTATCCAGCCAATGTTCCCGGTCGCATTGGCTATCAAGTCAGCGACGAGCCACGAACCACGCAACAGCTTGATGCTATGGGCCAAGGTGCTGCCGCAATCCGCGCTGCGGATCCGAATGCACTGATTGTGTTTAACTACACCTACGCTGCAGATGGCATTGAAGGAATGCTCGATCGTGCAGCAGCGATGTATGACCACGACATCATTAGCCATGACGACTACTCGGCGAGCCGCAAGGTCTACGGCCATCTCGATATCTTTCGCAAGCAAGCGCTCGCCGACAATCGCGCGTATTGGGCGTATCTAAATTCGTACTACGGCAACAACACGCACGATTTCCAGCCAGCGGAATCCGACATGCGATGGAATGCTTTTTCCCACGCGTTGTACGGTTTCACTGGGTTTTCCTGGTTCGTCTATCAGATCACCCAAAACAACGAAGACTTGATCCCGACGTTCTTCGATGCGACCGGCTCCTATAGTGCAAACCCAACCACGACACGTAGTCGCGCCGCAACCATCAATCGCGAGCTGTTGAATCTCCAACGTTCGATGAGCCAGTTGCGTAGCACTGACGTGCGTTACAATCCGGTGTCGTCGATCGCTCAGCCGGCGGGCACCCAGCGGTGGAGCGCCGGGGCTGGCGGCGATCGTTATATCGAAAGTATTACCTCGGAAACCAGCGGTTCTGAGCAGCTGATGGGGTTCTTTAAAGACGACTACGGCGATGGCTATGTGATGATCATGAACCCGAACCATCAAAACGCCGACCTCATTTCTGCCAACAACAATGCACAAACGATTCGCGTCAATTTCAACTTCGCAGCGGCCGGCGAATGTTTAGATCGTACGCGCGTGCGCTCGCTCAATAAGGTAACAGGCGCCGTGGTGGATCTGCCGCTCATCGACGACGGTGGGGGCAAAGCTCACTTGGTCGTGACGTTGGCCGCTGGTGATCCGGTGCTGTTTAAATACGCCAACGAAATTCCGTTTGCGATGGCGACTTGGTAGCGAGCCGCGCCGAGCGTTAGGTGTTTTCGCCCATCACGATGCGCGCATCGTTCAAGTGGCCTTGTGCTAGCGCTTCGCGACCGATGACCAGCATGATTTCGGTTTCGAACCAGGGCGATTCTTGGCTGAGCACTTCGCCAAAGAAGCGCAACAAGATGACATCTTTTTTGGGGCTGAAGCGTTTGAGCTTACCGTTGCTGAACGCCGGTTTGTCGAGCAGAGCGTCGACCGACGGAGCCGCTAGCTTGTGCTTTTTGAGCAAACGTTCAACTCGTTGCTCGTTTTCGTAGTCGAATGAAAGGAATCCGCCGTTGGGGTCCGGAAACCGGACAGTCGGCTCAAAGTTCAGCGACTTGGCTTTGAACACGCCGCCAGCCGCTGATAGGCCTCGTGGCGGTGCATGCTCAACTACGGGGCCGTCAGGCACAACGTGGGTGTATGCGCGATGCGACATTGGATCATATTCCGTCGGCAGCATAAAGAATAGAATGCGACCACGGTTCGGCAACGTGCCGGTTGGATCGTGCGCTGCCATCTCGGCGAGATTGAGTTGTGCAATGAGCGCTAGCGGTTCGAGCGCGTTGTCGTTCCAGACGTTTTTGGCAGTTGGCCACACGAACCCGGCTTCGGCATGCGGCTTCCCGCCGAATTTTGATCCGCCGAGCGCCGCTTTGGCGCCACTCGTCTTAACGCCGAGTACGGTGCGCATGACTTTTGCCATCAGCTTTTTCTTGCCGGGGTCGCGTTCCTCGTCGAGCTCAAGGGCGGCAAGCGCAGTTGTGAATGACGTGAGGCGCTCGTTCCAGTCTTTGATTTCCATTGCGCAACGGTACCCCCGAGCGCGTGTGCTGTCACGCGAAGTGCGGGCCGCTCGGTGCGTTGATATCGATACGCGGTACCACCGTCGCGTACCAAACGCGGTTAGCCGCAGCCAACGCTGTTACGCTTCACGAAGTGCCACTTGCCGCCTCGCTTTTGGTAAACGTCATCCGCAGTGCAGCGGCAATGACGGCCAGCCTTTTTGCTCGTCGGCGCCATGATATCTTCGACAATGCTGACAACCGCGCAGCTCCCGTCGGAGTACAGCGATGTGATGTCGATGAAGTAGAAACTGTCGTTCTGCTGGTCGGCTTGGGTTTGCAGTTCAATGATCGACGAAGGGATGAAGCGAATCGTAGATGTGGTCGGTATGGCACGGCTGCTTAGATGGTCGTTGCGGTGATTTTGATGGCGCAACGATGTGCTCACCGGGACATCGGCAGGGGCAGCGATACTGGCGTCATCCGACGAGGCGCGGTCACTTGCATAACGCAGCAGCACTGCGCGGCTGACACCGTCGATATCTGCTTGGCTGGTGGTGTGGCCTTCGATGACGGCGCTGGGTGGTGAGTGCGGGCAGCGCAAAGCGTCCGCGCGCGCCGCAACAACCTCTCGATGGCTCACAAGGAGGTTGACGCGGGTCCGCTTTCCGGACGTGAGTGTTAGGTTGGACTTTTCGACGGTTGTGCTGCCAATGAAAGCGTCAATTGCCGCGACCGGCTCATCAAACAAAAGTTCGTAATGGCCGCGGTCGTCGGTGGTGGCGACTTCGCGGACGTCGTCGTCGGTGGAGCGCACGGTCACCAGCACATTTTGGACGCCGGCCTTGGTTTTGGCATCGAGCAGATAGCCTTCGACGATGGCTGGTTGCGGTAGCTTCACGCGCGGAGGCGGTGGCGGCGGCGCAGCAATTTCTTCCGACGAACGATGTGGTGCAATGATCGGTGGCGGACCAGGCGTCCGCGGTTGCGCCGCGCTGTTGGACGTTGCGCTGCACATGAGGCCTACCAGCGCAGCTGCAAACAATACCGGCCCACTATCACGCTGAACCTTGCACATGTGGCAACGATACGGTTGCCAGCGACAGTGCTTCAAGCAGATCGTCGCGCAACGTTGATGGAACGTTTTGGATTCGATGGTGTCAGAGTGCGATTCGCGACGATGGTTTTTCGTCGCGTCACCAGTGCGCGGTAGGCCAAGGTGCGCGAAGATGAGGCAGTTGTCACGCTTCAGTAGGCACTCTCGACAAGTTGCTGCTGTGCCCCATGCGCGCGTGATATCGTAGAATCTATGACGCGTAATGCCTCGCTACGAGTAGCACTCGCGATCGCGCTCGGTTTGTCGACGGTTGGCACATCTGGGTGCGCGCGCCAACTTACCAATCGGCAGGTTGCATATGGAGTGATCATCGTCGGTGGTGTATTTCTGCTTGGCGCTGCGTCGAGCGGCTATCACTACTCGTCGGCGAAATCGCCACCGCGGCCGGGCTATTAACTAGCGACGTCGGTTGTCGACGAATCGATGGGCGCTTCGCTCGGTAAGTTCGCAGCGTCGTCTGGGCCGACCAGTGGCGGCGATAGTTCGCGTATGCGGGCCCACAGCATGATCACGCAGCTAGCGAGCCAAAACCAATAGCCAACGTGCAAGCCGCGCAATGCGACTAGCCCAGGGCGTGCGTCGATGAACAGAAACGTTGTGGCAGCTGCCAGCACGGCAATGAACGCAAAGATGGTTGCAGCGCCCCGCTTTTGGTACGCCGCCAACACCGCGCCGATCGCAAGCGCGATGTTTGCCCACGCGGGGGTAGGCGCAAGCATGCCGACGCCCAAACACCACGCGCCAGGCATTGTTTGGGTGGCCGTGCCTCGGCCAAATAGGTCGGCGCCGCCGATTTCGACCGCAGGTAGCATCAGCGCAAGCACATACAACAGAGCCGCGATCCACCACAGCTGCAACTGCGACAGCTTCGTTCGTAACGATGTGCGCATTGACGAAGCGTACCGTGAAGTTTGCGCGAGCGGGCGCAACGACCACGGCTTGGCATGGCCAGCGTGACTTGTTGCATAGTGGGTGGCAGCGAAGTTGATGGCAACGGTATGTGTGCAGAACGCAGTATGGTCGGTTAATGTACCGGCAAAAATGCGTTCTGTGTGGTTTGTATTGATCGGCCCAACGGTAGAGGAAGTGAACGCCGTGTTGCGCACGCAACACGACGAAGGTGGCGGATATGGGTTTGTGGGCCCGTCGGCCGCGCCGGCGTTGTACATGTCGGTCTATGACTATGCGGTTGGCATACCGGGCGACGCGCCCGACGAAGAAGAAGCGCGCGCGCAGCGTGCAGCAATTGGTAGCGCCACGCCCACGGTGTTGGTGATGGCTGATGTCTCGGGCCGTGTACCTGGGGATGAACAAGTCAAAGGCCTCGCGGAGCTGCTGTTGAGTGCATTCAACGGCTTCGGGTTTGATGACTATTTCAGCTATGACCATGCTTGGACGTTGGCGGAAATTCGCAACGACGCCCGCGTCGATGGGCTGCATTTTTTCGATTACGAAGGCTCGTACGAGCGGTACAAAGCGTCGAAGCCATAGTTCGTTGCCAGGGTATGCAACAGTTTGTTGCAATCGCGGTGGTAATCTTCGAAGAGCGTCGCGAAGCGAGCGTGCTATTTTCGAATGATGACTAATGAGTCCACAAAACCCATTGGCGACAACGCGCTGGGCCGACGTGAATTCTTGCGCGCAAGCGCCGGTGGCGCAGTGACGTTGTTGGCGAGCAGTGCGGTTGTCAGTTGCCAAACCCACGACAAGCAAGCTGCATCGCTGTCGTCGGCCGGTGCGCCTTCGAGCGGCCAATCAAGAACCGCGGCAGCGTCGAGCGGCCAAGCTAAAACCGCGGCGGCATCCGGGCGCATGCCGGTGATTTTTGCCGCCCACGGCAATCCGATGTTCATGGACGATGCAGTGTTCATGAACGAGCTGGCAAGCTGGTCCAAGAATTTGCCGAAGCCCAAAGCTGTGTTGATGATCTCAGCGCATTGGGAGGAGCAGCCATTCACCATCGGCGCAACGCGCACGGTGCCGTTGATTTACGACTTCTCGGGTTTTCCCGCCCGGTACTACCAAGTTCAATACCAAGCGCCCGGTGCGCCATGGCTCGCTGAACGCGTGCGCGCGTTGATGGCCGGCGCAGGCATGCAAACGGCGGAAGCGCCCGACCGAGGGCTCGACCACGGCGCTTATGTGCCGATGATTTGCATGTATCCCGCGGCAGATATGCCGGTGCTGCAAGTGTCGCTGCCGAGCATGAACGCAGCCGAAAACTTTCGCATTGGCCAAACGCTGGCGCCGCTACGCGACGAAGGTGTGTTGATCATTGGCGCCGGATTTTTGTCGCACAATCTGCGCGCCGTCGATTGGGGTGAATCGCCGGTGACGCCAAATTGGGCCAAAGAGTTCGACGACTGGGCTGCTGCTGCATTGGCCAAGCGCAACTTCGAAGAGCTGATCGATTTCAAAGCGCGTGCACCTGCCGTGCGCATGGCGCTGCCGACGGTAGAACACTATGTACCTGTGCTGGTTGCCGCCGGCGCATCGACGGATACATCCGAGGCCGTGCAATTTCCGATTACTGGCTACGCGTTCGGCTCGCTGACCAAGCGCTCCGTGCAGTTTGGTTAGGTCAAAAACGCGATGGTTTTGCGTCGACGAATGCCGACGAGAATCGCTCACGGCTCGTGGATATCCGCAAGCAGGAGTCGGACCTCTGCCATTGTCTGCGGCCGATCCAAGGGGCTTTGTTGCGTCAGTCTCTCTACAAATGACCGCCACGGTTCCATTGCGGTTGCGGATATGTTGGGTATTGGTTCATGCCCAGCAGCCCAAGCAACAAGTTGACCCAAAGAATAGATGTCGCCCAAGGCTCCGACGTTGTGCGCGTCTTTGTAAGCTTCTGGCGGAGCAAAGCCCTCGGTTCCAAGCAGTTGGCCAGTCTTTGTCAATCTTGAGGTTGTAGTACCGGGCGCCCGCCGCGTAAGCCCCCAGTCCGAAAGCACCCATCTGGATCCATTAGTTTCGTCTACCAACTTTATTACATTCGCGGGCTTTACGTCACGGTGCGGATTGCCGCCAGCATGCGCAAACTCCAGCGCCGCGGTTACACTGTCGATGATCTCGCGTAGGTTCGTAAAGGAGAGCGGCCTTACCAAATCCGCCATCACGCTGCTCCCAAGTGGCATAACGTACCAACGATAGTCCCGGATGTCCCAGTCCACTATTGGCATGATGTTAGGATGCACGAGTTTGGACTGAACTTCGATCTCTCTTTTCATCCGGTCGCCGAATGTTCGACGACCTTTCTTAATAGCAAATTTGCGCTCATCAAATTTTCGTACTGCTACAAAGACGTCCGCCTGTCCACCAGAGGCTATAGGCTGAGAAGGCAGTCTGTATGCTCGGCGGTCGCCGACAGGCGGAACCGTGACTTGAATATTCGGCGCGGATGTCTGCACCGTCGGCCGTCCTTTGGTTACTGTGGCCTCAAAAGTTGCCAGGACTTCAGAAGGTAAGGTTGGATGGGTTGTGAGGAGATGACGGCCTGTTTCGGACAATTGCCATTTCGAGCGAACTGGCGACACGGCTAACCCTGCGCGCTTCGTCCAATTGATTGCCCAACTAACACGATTGTCAAAGGCCACCGCGCCGTTGCTCAGCATCGCGCCGCGGTCTTCTGTGGTTAGGTTGAGCGATTTAGCGACTGCATCGCGTATTTGCGCAACATGCACGGGACCGTCGCATCCTGCGAAGTATTGCAAAACCGGCCTAACCAAGTCTCTAAAAGGCGGTATCGCCATTGTTTAAGCATACCTTGCGCCGCTTGTTGTTGAATGGTGTGACATGATATTCCAATGGGGAGAGGCTCTTAGCCGGCGTTGGACTTGTCCAAAACCGTGGTGGTGATGTTTCGTCGCCCCAGTCATGTTGCTTGATGAATGCTCCGGGCACTTCGTGATCGGAAAAAATGCGAGTAAGTAAGAGCCTCTCGCTCATTCATGCCTATCGAATTCGACATACACGGACTTCCAAAAATACGCACAGTAAATGATCTGAGTGCGCACCTACGCATCTCGCCCGCTTTTCTGTGGGGCTTAGTTCGCGACGATTACAACTACCAGACATATGAAGTTCGTAAGAAGTCAGGTGGAATTCGGGAACTCTCAATCCCTATTGAATTTCTCAAGCGCGTACAGCGCTGGATATTGAGAAACATTCTCGAGAAGCTAAAAACGACTGCAAGTTGCTTCGGGTTCTCACCAGGTAGCAAACTTCGCATTCATGCGGAGCAACACGTTGGGGCAAAAGAAGTACTAACTTTAGATATCAAGGATTTCTTTCCGTCGATCTCATTTGCACGCGTGGTTGGTGTCTTTCGGGTCGCAGGGTTCGCGCCATCAGGAGCATGGCTGCTTTCTCGCCTGTGTACTTGGAAAGAGATGCTGCCTCAAGGCGCTCCAACGTCGCCGCTGTTAGCCAACCTCGTCTGCTTTCGACTGGACCGGCGGTTGGCAGGCTTCGCGAAAGGGCGCGGACTCATTTACACCAGGTATGCCGACGATATGACTTTTTCGTCTACATCGACGAATCAACTCGCCAAAGCGAGGCGATTTGTTACGCACATCGTTCGCGATTGCGGTTTTGAACTAAACGAGACCAAAACAAGACTCGCCGGACCGCGCCGCTCAAAAGTCGTAACAGGGCTTGTGCTCAATCCAACTGGTGTAGGGATAGGCAGGCTGCGGCTGCGTGAACTGCGAGCCGCCATCTACCTTTTGCATATTGAACCTGCGGAGAGCGCTGACTTGCAGAAGCAGCTCATTCGACTTCAAGGATTGTTGGATTTTGTTTCCGACGTTGATCTCCAGCGATATCAAATTCTCGTCAATTATATTCTTCGACTTAAAAGCTCCACCGCAAGCCCCCTTGCGGTCCTTCGACTTCGGGCATGAAAATCCCTGGTCTCGTGACGCGGTCTCATGTGCCTCCGAATCTAGTCAACGCTTAGCGTTCGGCTCGCTGACCAAGCGCTCCGTGCAGTTTGGTTAGGTCAAAAACGCGATGGTTTTGCGTCGACGAATGCCGACGAGAATCGCGACTAATGCCATATGCGCCACTAACATCGAACCACCGTTGCTCAAAAACGGAAGATTGATACCAGTGAGCGGCATTGGGATGAACCCAATGTTCGACGCCAAACCTACAACGATGCCAGTTGCAAGCACGGCCGTCGCGCCTGCCATCAGCGTTCGACTAAACGGATTCTTGGTTTCGCTACAACTGGCGATCAAATAGACTACGAGGCACAACGCAACAATCGCAATTGCAGCTGCAAGCACGGGCGATTGCGCTTGGAGAAAATGGAACACGAAATCAGTGTGGCGCTCGGATTGCTGCAGTGCTTGATATGCAGCTGGCCCAGCGAAGGTCGCGCGGTAGAACGCGAGGGAGAGCAGGGCGCCGCCGACGGCGCTGCAAGCGATCACCGCGTGGCGTGGCTGCGCTGAAACTAACAGCATGGTAGCGACTGCAACGAAGTAGATCGTCGCCGCAGCACTGGAAGCAAGATACGCATACGCGACCAGCGGCGCCAACGCTGCAGTCAGTACTGCCGCGCGTCGCGCGCTGGAAGCTGCGCGAGACGTGTGCAGCAAGCCTGGTAGACCGACGACAAACAGCACGACGCTGAGCTCGACGACCGTGATGTGCAATGGCCCTACTGCTAGATACGGTTGCCCCGCAACGCGCGGCCCAGTAAAAAATCCAAGCAGACCAATTCCCCAGGTAGCGAGATACAGTGGCACTGCGGCAGCCACCAAGTGCCGCGGCTTGAGCGTGAGCACGCCGACGCAAACCACCGCTCCAATGCCGAGCCAAAGCAGCTGCGGCGCCAGCACACCAGCGCGCTGCATCGCAAACATGCCGCCAACGAGCAGAAGCGCGACCGCAGCAAGCAGCAGCCAATCGGTGCGCGGTTGGTGCACGCCGTTGAGCTGCGTGCCAACGTCCTCAGCGCTGCCCATGCGGCGCAGGGCTTCGGCTTCGATCGCTTTGTCGTCGAGGCCAACGCCGGTCAGCTGTTCTTGCACATCTTCGAAATGGCTTCGTAGTTCGCGTGCGATGTCGTTGTGTGCGTCTTTGTAGCTTACGCGAGCCACCACGGTAGCGATGAATTCATTGATTGGTAGCGACGATTTCATAACGGCTCCCTAGTTAGCCCTGCAGCACTTTGTCGACGGTTTCTTTGAAGTTGCGCCATTCTTCCTTCTTGGCTTTCAACAGCGCGCGGCCCTGCTTGGTGATCGCGTAGTACTTGCGTTGCCGCGTGCCTTCTTCGCCGACCCAGGTCGCCACAACAGCTTCGCTTTGTTCCAGCGCGTGCAAAATTGGGTAGAGCGTGCCTTCCTTCATTTCGAACAGGCCGCTCGACACAACTTCCAGCTCTTTGATGATCTGATAGCCGTACATCTCTTTGCGCGCCAGCAGCGTCAGCACCAGCGTTGCCGTGCTGCCTTTCATGAGTTCTTTATTGACTGTCATGTCGATGTTCCTGGCCAATGCCTGTGTGTGCGATGCATAGATATACGATGCATCGTTGCACATGGCAATGGCCAAGCGCAACAAAAAATCCCCGGCTTTGTCTAGGCCGTCGCTTCAGGCCGGAAAAACACGCGCTGCTCAAACCACGCTAAGACTCCAACATAGATGCCTTCGCCGACGAGGTGGGCAATGCCGAGCCACGAGGCGTGCGATGCGGTGCCTGCTGCGAGCGCAAAACAAACTGGCAGCCACGCGGCGTTGGCGTAGATCAAAATGCGCAATTCGGCGCTAGCCAAGCGAGCGCCGCGGCTTGCGCGAACAGCAAGTTGGCCGGAATACATACCGTAAACGATGTTTGCGATGCCGGTAATCATCAGCACCGTGCTGGACTGCGGTTCCATTGCAGCCAACGGCGACAAAAATGCCAACACGCATACGCCGACTAACAGTCCACCGACGCTGTCGAAGATAAGCAAGCGTTTGGTCGCAATGGAGGTCATCGTGGCGCGCCCGGAGGTTGTCACACTACGATGCAGCTCGCCGCTACAACGGTGCAACAATCTTGCCCCGCGCGTAACAAGACACGTTAGAGTCACTCGATGAAGTTGTTAGTAGTTGGCGTGGCGACGATCGTAGCGTGCAAGGGCGGAGCGCCAGCGGAGCCCATAAAATCCGCTGGCAGCGGCGGTTCGGCGGTCATGCCCAACGCCCCCAAACGCTGGTACAGCGCTGAGCAGCACGAAACGTTGCGGCGTCAAAACGGCGAGGCCTACGCTGCTTTCCGGGCGTCAAGTTGTCGCAAGGCGTGGTTTCTCACGGATTCTACCGAGCTTGATGGCACAAACCCACTGGCGGATATCGTCAATGGCCGTGGCGAGCTAGCCGATTGTGCTGCGCGAGCGGCGGCCGGCTTTGATGCCGATTGCGGACAACGGGTGCAGCATGCGATCGCAGCCGCGATTCGCACGAAAACGTCCTGCACTTGGCCGATGCTGACGGCAGCGCAGCAGAATCAGGTGCCCTCGAATGCGTTTTGGTATGCGGACCCGTATAGCAAATTTTTGGATTCGATCTCAGATGTTACAAGCGCGATGCGCTCTCGCTTCGACGCCATAGTCTTTGGACAAGAACTTGGGCGTGCGGGCACGATTTTGCAGCGCATGATCGGCGTTGCAAATATCATCAAGCATGGCAAAGCCGCGATGGCGTTGGCAGGACGGTTGCCAGCGGCGAAGCTGCAAGCGTTTGCCGACGAAGCCGCACGGTTAGTTGAACGTGAAGAACCGCCGCTCAACATGTTGGTTGCCGAAACCTTGCAGGAACCAACGGCGCTGCCTTTGAAGATGGCGCTCATCGGGCACGAAGACAGCGATAGTGAACCTTTAGTTTTCGAAATGAACGCTGACTTGCGTGCAGCGGTGAGCAAACATTGTCCGGCCAATGGCACATTGAAAGCATGCTTCGATGCGCTCGCAGCGCACAGCGCCGACTCGCACATGACGGATGCCACGCTGACGAGTGCAGCCGCGCCAACGCAACTCGTCGCAGCGATGAACGAAGGCAGGTTGCACGACTTCGCCGAGTATGTGCAGAAGCTTGCGCACGCACACGCCACGTTGGTTGGCTTACGGGTAGCGCTGGCGACGCGCCAACTCGGCCATTGCCCAACCGTCGAAGAGTTGAAGGCGTCACCTTTCCGCGAGTACGCTGCGCCTCCTCGTCTGGGAGATACCTTGTTGATTGAAGCCAAAGGCAAAACTGTGCAGATCACTACGCCAGCGTGGATATCGAATAGCGGCGTAGCCTTCGACTGCAAGTAGTGCGATGCATGCACTACGGCGGGCGCTTACAAGCCGCTCCGCAGCGCAAGCCGTGGTTACTTACTCTTGTGCTTTTTTAGCGGCGGTCGCCGACCCACCGCGGCACGCACAGGGTTGCGGCGCATTAGTGCCATTATTTCGCCGCAGCGGCGCCAAACGACGGCTTTGCGGTGGCACCATGGTGGTATGGCGACCTTCGACTTTCGCAAACAAACGAAAACCGCTGCGTGGCAATCGCTGAAGCGAAAAAGCCTCGATGCAATCGCTGTAAAAGCGCTGATCAAGAAGTACATCAAGGGCAAGTTCGCATCGAGTTCGGTGCGGCAGGCCGCCGAGGTGGTGCTTGAAGAGCTAGCCGATCTGGAATCTGACGTGTTGCTGCACCAAGGCAATCTGAACGTCGATGGCGATCTTGCGATGTTTCGGCCGCCCGGCGTCGCTCTGTTTATCGTCGACGGTGATCTCACGGTGGCCGGCACGTTCGAAAGTGCGATGGATCCGTCGAGCGTTGTGGTTGTCACTGGCAGCCTGCGCGCTCGCAACGTTGTGAACGGCGGATTTCTGGAAGTTCACGGCAATGTCATCGCGCAAAACGCTGCGTTGTTTTTAGACAACGATCCTTGTAGCGAGATCATGGGCGATGTGACAGCACCGTTTTTGTATACGCAGTATCACAGCGCGAAAATTCATGGCTCGATCAAGGCTCGCTTGTACACCGGCGACGACGACACGCTGGAAACCAAAACGCAAAAGAAAAAAGACCGCGGCTTTGTGGAAGAAACTGAGCTGAAAGTTAAAAGCTTATTGTCACCAGCGTTGCTCAAGGTGCTTAAATCGGAAATGTTTGAAAGCGACGGTGACGACGATGACGGCTGGATCGACTATGTGGACAGCGAGAAACTGGTGAAGTTCTTGCGCAAAGGCGGCAATCCGTTGGCTTGAACGCTCGTAGCAAAAAAAGGCGGCACGCGCGCGGCCATCATGGCCATTGTTGGGCTGACGAAAACCACGCCGGTCGTCTTTGAGTCAAGCTCGGTGAGGTAGCCACGTTCCGACGTTATTTTTTGCCCTGCCGTAGCATGCGGCGCGGTTGCGCAGTTCTGCGCTTCGATTTCTTTTGCGCTTCGAGAAATTCCGCGCTGCGAATAAACGTCAACGCTCGGTTGATCCACTTTGCCAGGGCGGGAGCAGTCCGAATGCCATCACGGCCGACATAGATGAACCCGCTCAACGGCCGGCCGGTGAACGTCATTGGGCGAGCGTGTGGTTGGGCGAGCGCAGCTGTGTAATTCGGCGCGCCAACGCGAACCATGAGATCCGTCGACGTCAGGCCCACGCACATCGCGCCGTCGACCATGAAACACAAGCCGCCGAACATTTTCTTTTCGACGACATCAACCACATCGTCGCGGCGCCGCAACGCATCGCGAATCCGCTCGGCTTGCTTTTCGTCGTAGGCCATGATGGGGAGGATGTACTGTCGCTACAACTGCAGGCAAAAAGTTCCGCTGGTTATGCTGCAGCTGGCCGTATCGACCTTCAAAAACTCGCTATTGGAAGAGTAGGTCATTCGTTGCGCGGGGTTGGTAGTCTTGTCGGTCCAGTTACTGCAATTGTCACTAGCGAGCGGTGTCTCTCGAAACGATGAGCTGCCAATTGCCGGATAGGCCGACGCGGGCGGCCCCAGTTTGGTCACAGTGGTTAGCCACACTCCATCAAAGAATGCATCTGCCGTTGGTGCCAATTCAAGGCCATCGGTGGTAACCCAAGGCTCCCCGGTTGTCGAGAAGCGACTTGCAGGCGATGCCCCATCGATCGCGAGTAGCGCAGCGAAGTTGCCAGATAACCCAGCGGTCGCAGCCGTTGTTCGACAATGGGCGTCAGCTTGGTCTGGTGACGTAAAAGCTTCACTCGTGACGAATGCAACGCGGCCACGCGCTGGTTTTGGGGTCACGGTCGTTTGCAGGCCCACTTCGCTACACCACAAATGCAACGCAGCGTTGTCACAGGTAGTTGAAACCCCGATGCCGACTGTATGATTGCGGGTGGCATAGAAAACGCCATAGCCAACGAAACCCGCGAAGGCGGTCCATCGGTTGCAATCACTGGTTGCGGTCCCGGTCCAAACATACAAATTATTTAGTGTGGTCGCGAGTGCGCCATCCGCAAAGCTGTCGACCGGATAGAAGGAGTCACCCGCGATGAGATTTTCAATGCGGTTGCCAATCGGGCGCCCATCCATGCGGACGAACCCGTTTGCGTCGACGAGCGCGGTTGGTAATGTGCCTTGGTCAAAAAGCACAGCGACAAAACTCCCGGTGAGATTGGCGCTAGCGGCTTCAGCCGCGCAGATCGAATCGGCTGCGTCACGGCCGCCGAAATTGGCGGGCAGTATTCTGCGGGAAATAAACATGCGATTGGCTGGCGTTGCCGCATCCGGCACGGTGGCATCTAGCGCGGGTGCATCTGCGGCACTGCGTTGGTCGAACCCAACGCGCCCGCAGGCGGCCAGGCTCATGACGGCAAGCGCTATGGCGAGTGCATTTTTCACAGGGCTAGATGGCCATATTCGGCGAACTATTTCCGAGCGCGGCGCGTGATCGCTAGACCGACGAAGAGCGTGCCCACGAACGCGAGTGCGCCGGTGCTGCCATCGGAGGTTTGGCAACCGCAACCGCGTTTGCTGACCACTGGTGCTGGCTTGGCAACGTCGGAACCAGCGGATGCGCCGGTGGCGGAACCGGCGTCAGCGCCCGAGCCTTCGGTGGCTGGCGTTGGCGCAATGTTGTCGGGCACACAGTGATGGCCCATGTTGTATTCATCGTGTTGGCCCTCTGGGCATGTTGGCGGCGGGCCGACGTCTGCGCTCGCGGCTGCGGCGGTGAACAACGTTGCACAAAACGCGAATGCTGAAAGTTGGAAGCGCTTCATAAAATAATCGTAACACAGCTGTGCCCAGCACAATCAATAGCGGCAAATTTGCGGCGCTGGTTGCCTCACTGGGCTTGCTATAAACGCCGCTACTGTCGGTGTTTGGCATCGCGCGTCGCGACGATATCGATGCTCTCGCTGTCAGGGTGAAACACGACATGGGCAGTGCCTTGCCGCAGCTGCGCTAGCACTTGTTCAACTTTATGCTCAAGCGTGACATCGTGGTCACCGTACTCGGTGCCTTCACGCAAGACATACGCTTCGATCACGCGGCGCAACGTGTCTTCGTTGAGTTCACCGTGCGGGATCACCACCGGCGGCGCGGCAGCTTCCGTGGTTGGCACGTAGCCACGTTCGTCATCGGCTTCCCCTGTATCGCTATCGCTGTGGTCGGTCGCCATGGCAACAGTGTCGGGTTGCACCGGCTCCCACGCTAGGCATTGGCGCGCCTATTTGCTGTTAGCTAGCGGCCCGACGTGCAATGCGCTACTTAGCTTCGGGGGCCGGCTCCGGCGGCGTCGGTGCCTCCGGCGTCGGTGCCGCTGGCGGCGTAGGCTGCACTTGTGGATTTGCCGTTAGCATCTTGTTCATGACGGCTTGCATAGCTTCCGTCATAGATTTGGTTTGCGCTGGGGTGAGTTTGCCCATGCATGCGCGTGACGCAGGCGATGACGTGGCAGCTTTGAGACAGTCAGTGGTCGCTGCCGACCATTTGTCGTCGACGCAGAGTTTGCCCATCAAATCCATCGTGGATTTCATCATGCCTTTCATGGCAGCGGGCATGGTTGCCATTTCTTCGTCGGCGAATTTCATCGAGACGGCCATGGCGCCAGCGCAATCGCCGCCGCTTGTTGCAGGCGGTGGCGCGGAACTGTCCTTTTTGCAAGCAACCAGCGACGAAGCCACCACAGCTGCTACCAACAACGTTTTCATCTTCATAGAGCTGCGAATGTTGTCGGTTTCGTCGGGGTTTGCAAGACAACCCGCCGCCGTTTGGACTTTGTGCGCCAACGCGCATGCATTTACCCCAACATTTGCCAAACTAGCGCCATGGCGCGCCGCATGTTGATGCTTCCAGGTTATGGCAATTCTGGGCCGCTGCATTGGCAGTCGCGGTGGGAAGCGTTGCATCCGCACGTTGTGCGCGTGCAGCAACGTGATTGGGATTTCCCGGTTTGCGCTGCGTGGGTTGCCACGCTCGACGCTGCGGTTTGTGACGCTGGCGCTGGCGTCGTGTTGGTCGCGCATAGCCTCGGCTGCTTGACGGTGGCGCATTGGGCTGCAAGCGCTGCAGCGCGATCACTTGCGTTCGTTGCTGGGGCACTGCTGGTCGCGCCACCCGATCCGTCGCGTGCTGATTTTCCTGCACAGATTCAGGGATTCACCGAGGTGCCGCAGGGGGCGTTGCCGTTTGCGAGCACGGTTGTGATGAGCACCGATGATCCTTACGATCCGCTGCATCGAGCCGAACGGTTTGCGCAGCAGTGGGGCAGCCGGTTGATTCGGCTCGACGGAGTTGGCCATATCAACAGTGATAGCGGCCTAGGTGATTGGCCGGAAGGCCTGGCGCTGCTGCCGTTGTAATTGCCAGGTGTTGTGCGCAAAGCACACCGTGGTTGGTGCAGCGCACCACTGCACAAACAACGTTGGTAGGATGCAGGCATGCAAAAACTTTCATTATGCTTAGTTTCGTTGGTGGCTGTCCTTGGTGCATGTGGCGATAGCGGCGTTTCAGATTCAAAAAAAGTTGCTGACTTAACCCCGTCAGAAGCGGTGTCGGTTTGCGAAGACCTCGCGGCAGGTTTTCCGCCACGCACCGTAACCTGTGGCGCTGGTGTCACCGTTACGGTGGGTCAAGA
>JAKQOD010000179.1 GCA_029565465.1 Deltaproteobacteria bacterium | reverse complement strand
AGGCTGGCAAATCCCAACGCAGGCGACCGGACCAAAGGTTGCGGCTTGTACCCAATGTCACCGTGTTGCTGGTAAAGGCACGTGGGTTAGCTCGTACTACGATCGTATGGACGGCAGCGACAGCACCTGGAACAACGTTGTCACCGACGAATACCTCAAGGCGTCGCACAAGTTCTGGATGCCAACCAATGCAACGTTCGCAACCGATGCTGACTTCGCTGCATCGTCGTACGGCCAAGCACTCAAGGTCCTGCAAAACTGCAATTCGAACGCAGCGGACTGTGGTCTGAAGCCAGTGCCAACCACCCTGGGTGGCGATGTTGAAGTGGGCGCCAAGCTCCGCAACAAAGTGACCATGTCGGATAGCGACTTGGCACAAAAATCGGTTGAATTGCTCGGGTTCGGCCGTGGTGTGCCAGCCGCAGAAAGCCGTTGTGGCTCGTGCCACACGGCGACTCGCCACACCCTCAATGACTGGAAAGCTTACACCCAAAAGACCGACACCACGTGTTTGGCAAATCCTGATGACGCTGGCGTCGCCAAGACCGATACCAAGACCAACTACGGTTTGACCAAGAACCAACTGCGCCAAATCGCCTCGTACACCATTGCCGCCGGCTCGACGATTACGGTGAAGATGACTGGCACGGCGGACGCTGACCTCTACGTTCGTAAAGACGCTAAGCCAACGCGCTCGCTCTACGATTGCCGTCCATTCGTTGCTGGTACCGCAAATGAAACCTGCGATTCGTCCAACTTGACGGTTACCGGCCCAGGGACCTTCTACATCGCTGCATACACCAAAGTTTCGAAGCCAAAAGTTAACGTGACGGTCACCTATACGGCGCCAGGCGCCAACGCGATGGACCCACTTGATCGCATCGCTTGCTTCAAGAAAGACCAAGTCACCGGCGAAGTTCGCCCATCGTACTTCCCTCAGAACGTTGGTATCTACGCCGCTGGTGCACACCTCGGCTACTTCGTGAACCTCTTCAAGGCCGCCTTCCCAGAAGGCCAAAACGGTAACACCAGCCAAACCTGGGCACTCGAATACGGTAAGTTCAAGGCTCGCGTTGGCATGCCAAAAGGCGACCACCCTCAGCTGTCCCGCCAAGAATTCGACATCGTGGCTGAATGGTACGCACGCGGCTTGCCGTTGCTGACCACCTACATGCCAGAAGATCCACCACCATCGGTTTGTACCCCGAACGTGTCGGCAGGCATGATCGCGCACATCAACGACATGGCAACCCGAGGCTGGGAACAAGTTAACAAAGACCGCGGTTTGGCAATGTTCGGCTGCAACGGCAGCAACGATCCTCGCCAGTGCCTCACCTCCTTCCCTGAAGCTAGCAGCAAGTCCTACGGCAGCAGCTGGTCGGCGATGCCGGCCGCCAAGCTCCGCGTGTTGCGCGAACTGAGCTTCTCGACCTACTACTGGATGCGTAGCTCGGCAGACGGTCGCTTCGTGGCCAACGGTGCATCGGGCACCTCGCTCGGTGCGATGATCACCGACCTGCAAACTGGCAAGGACATCCCAACCCACGCTGCCTACGACCCAGGTTTCTACCCAGACAACTCGGGCTTCATGTTCCAAAACACCCCGATTGGCACCGGCTTCTGCAACACTAGCTTGTTGACCTCGGGCCCAGCGAAGATTGAATTCAATGAAGCTCAATGCCGCTCGGCAACTGGCATCCCACTGTACCAACACATGGGTGCGGCACTCAATGGTGGCGACTACTTCACCATCAACGGTTCGTTCACCTCGGACAACCCATCAACGCAAACTGCTGACCCTCGCACCGGCTTCTCGGGCAGCGCTCAAATCACGCTCACCCCGTTGACCTTCAACGGTACGCACTACGCAACCAAGCGTCCAACGTCGGTTGCTGCGCCGTTCCAAGGTGACGCCGTTACGTCGCCGTCGACGGAGCTGGTCGCGACGCGTATCGCTGGGCCAAATGGCCAACAACTCGGCTACGCATTGTCGAAAATCAACGCAACCCCAAATGGTGACAGCTACGACATCACCACCACCGAAGTGGCACGTTACTGCACCTCGGGTTCGAAGGTTGCCATCTCGTTCGACGAACGCTTCATGGTCTACCACCACTACATCGGCGATGCTGATGCTGTGAAACTTGGCTTCTCGTCGGCTGCAGACCCTGGCTTTGCTGAGTACAAGAGCAAAGGTGGCGCGAACATCATCGTGATGGATCTCAAGACTGGTGCTGAAACCCGCGTGACCAACGTCAAGCCTGGTCAGTACGCGTTGTTCCCACACTTCCGCTCGGATGGTTGGATCTACTTCCAAGTACGTGACCACAACACCCGCAAGGAATACGTGTTGGCAAGCGACGCAGCAGTCACGCTGCGCTAAGCAAACCTGCTCGGCTCGCATCGCTGCCCCGCTGCTGCAAAGCACGGGGCAGTTGCCGTTTCGGCGTACGTGTTGGGTTGCAAAATTCGAACGGCATGCCGACAATGAAGGTGATGCGTAGCCTTACTTTGATAAGCCTGGCCAGCCTGTTGGCCCTCGAAGGCTGTCAGCTCTGGTTTCGCGAAAGCGAGCCAGATGCCCAGGTTGTGGTCGATGCCAAGCCGCCCAGTGTGGGCGTGCCTTGCGTCGGCTCAACCAACGGCACCACGACAGTTACGTTCACAGCGGAGGCTGACGCGGCAATTGTTGAAGTCACACCGTTGGGG
>JAKQOD010000175.1 GCA_029565465.1 Deltaproteobacteria bacterium | reverse complement strand
CGTGTCGTGCAATACCGGAGTTGCAACTTGGCGCGGTGGGGCCGCCCCTTTGCCACAGGCCAACAGCGTCAGGCTGCTTACTACCAAAACACGCCGCATGAATTAATCCCGTTGCACCAACGCCAGCCGCGCCATTTCGCGACCGACTGAAATCACCGCGACCCCAATCACCATGACCAACATGGCTGCGACATAGTCGCGGCGGGCTAAGTAGCCAAGGCATTCGCGAAAAAAGAACAAGCTGCCTGCGATGAGCGCAACCGCAAGGATTTCAAAAAAGTAGTGGCGCACAATCTTCCTTCGCTTAGTGTTGCCGCATCAGCAGCGCTGCCATGGCGATGATCGCGATGGCGACGCCTAGGTAAAAGCCACTGCGAGGGCGGCCGGTGCTGCTTTGTTGTTTGATCATGCCGATTTCGGTGAGTAGTTCACGATCGCCTGTACGGTGCGGTCGAAGCACCCCTAGCAATATATACTGATAGATGAACAGCCAAAACGCCAGGGCTCCAACCGCAAGGCCGGTGGTCATGAGCGCGACCCGGCCTGGATACATTTGGCCGATATAGGTTTGGATCTTGCTATCGAATAGCACCCAGCCAAGCAAGACCGCCGGAAACAACACCGCTACCCCAACCAGCATCCAGTAGACCCGTTCACGCCGTCGCCAGCGGTGCGGGGTGCCAGCGGCGGCCGACGTCAGGCCACGCACGGACCGCGGTCGGGGTGGCTCATGGAAGGTGGTGAAAAACGCAACTCCGAAAAGATATGCGACTGTGCCTGCGGCTACCAACCCAAAGCGGACCGGCCCGTACACAAACTGGCTTGCCATCGCTGGCGTGGCGGCAATCGGCACCAGCACGCTGGCCGGGAACAACCCAAGCAAAACGGCTTCGCTGCGCCGCCACAACCCGACGCCGAGGACCACAATTGGCAACAACGCAGCAGCCAGCCGCCAGCCGGCCAACGCGCCGACGAACGCCGCCGGCAATACCACAACCGAAATCCAAACGTTTACGCCCAACGTAACGCCTACGATATCTGCGAACGTTTGCCAGCGCCGGGCACTGGAGCTAGTCGCGGTGGATGCCACGTCGTTCACTGTACACTACAGTACCGTGTCGCGCGTTGCAGTTGCAGGCGTTTCCGCGTAGGGTCCCGGCCATGCGTCGTGTAGTTGTTACTATTGATGGTCCTGCTGGAGCTGGCAAATCAACGGTTGCCAAGATGGTGGCGGCCCAGCTGAGCTATCGTTTGCTGGACACCGGCGCAATCTATCGGACGGTTGCGTTTGTAGCCGTGAATCGAGAGGTTGGCTTCGACGCAGGCCAGGCTTTGGCAGATATCGCGACCAGTCTTGATATTCGATTCGAAATTGACGGCGATCGCAACCGGGTGTTTTTAGGCGATCGCGAGGTTTCGACTGAGATTCGCACCCCCGAGATCTCCAAAGCGGCATCACATGTGTCGGCGCACCCAGAAGTGCGCGCAGCCTTACTGGACCTGCAGCGTCGCTTAGCCGTGGGCGGGGGTGTCGTCGTCGAAGGGCGCGATACTGGCACGGTAGTTTTTCCCAATGCTGAAGCTAAGTTCTTTTTGACTGCTAGCGATGAAGTTCGCGCACGCCGTCGCGTCTCGGAATTACACGCGATTGGGCAGCCCGCCGATTTGCAGACCACGCTGACCGAAATCCGCGAACGCGACAACCGCGACGCGACGCGTGCGGTTGCGCCCATGGTGCAAGCGGTTGACGCGGAGCGCATCGACACATCGGGCCGCTCGCTCGATGAAGTTGTTGCTGACCTGGTCGCCCGGGTGCACCGCAAGATAGCTAAAGTTAACGCCAGCGTTGTTGCCTAGCTCAATCATCCTGGGGCGGCATTTGCTGCAAAAATGACACCGTTGGTCGACCTCCTGCAGGCGCTAGTGTGGGCCTTCGCGGCCAAACGCCACAACCGAGCCTAATATCCATGTTTGGAATTGACAATGGAGCAGGGCAACGGGTACCTACAACCCCCTACGCAGTCGCCTGAACGCAGGAGCTACGTAAATCGTTCTAGGGAGCACTTTTTTTACCATGAGTATGACGGAAGCGATGATGGAAGGCGAAGACGACTTCGCCGCAATGTTTGCTGAAAGCCTCGCGCAAGAAGAAGCGAAAGAGGGCGAAATTCTTCGTGGGACCGTAATTTCGGTCGGCAAAGATTTCGCAATTGTGGATATCGGTTACAAGTCGGAAGGCCAGGTTCCTATTGAGGAATTCCGCGGCGCTGACGGCCAAATCGATATCAAACCTGGACAGCAAGTCGATGTTCTTCTCGAATCACGCGAGAACGACGCCGGCATGGTTGTGCTTTCGAAAGAGAAAGCCGATCGCTTCAAAGTCTGGGACGAGATTTCGGCTGCGTGCGAACGCGACGAACTCATCGAAGGCATCATCACTGCACGCGTTAAGGGCGGCCTTTCGGTCACCATCCGCGGCGGCGTGAAAGCTTTCTTGCCAGGTTCGCAAGTTGATTTGCGCCCAGTGCGCAACCTCGACGCGTTCTTGAGCCAAAATCACAAGTTCAAGGTCATCAAGTTCAACAAGAAGCGTGGCAACATCGTGTTGTCGCGCCGCGTCCTGCTCGAAAAAGAGCGCGCGTCGCTCAAAGAGTCGACGCTGGAGCGCTTGAAGGAAGGCCAAGTTGTCGAAGGTATCGTCAAGAACCTCACCGAATACGGTGCGTTCATCGATCTCGGCGGCATCGACGGCTTGCTCCACATCACTGACATGAGCTGGGGCCGGGTCAATCACCCGTCCGAAATGTTCCAAGTGGGCGACCACGTTCGCGTCAAGGTGTTGAAGTTCAACGCCGACACCGAGCGCGTCAGCTTGGGCCTTAAGCAAATCTCGGAAGATCCGTGGAGCACGGCATCCGAGAAGTTCGTGCCAGGTACCGTTGTGCGCGGCAAAGTTGTCTCGCTCAAGGATTACGGCGCGTTCATTGAACTGCAAGAAGGCATTGAAGGCCTCGTGCACATCAGCGAAATGTCGTGGACCCGTCGCGTTAAGCACCCATCGAAGATGGTTGCCGTGGGCGATACGGTCGAAGCAGTTGTGCTCGACGTCGACGTCAAGAACAACCGCATCTCGCTGGGTATGAAGCAACTCGAGCCAAATCCGTACGAGCAACTCACCGAGAAGTACCCTCCAGGTACTGTGGTGAAGGGCTTGGTTCGCAACATCGCGGACTTCGGTATCTTCGTGGAAATCGAAGAAGGCATCGATGGCCTCGTGCACATCAGCGACATGTCGTGGACCCAACGCGTCAAGCATCCATCGGAAATGTTCCAAAAGGGCGATCCGGTCGAAGCTGTGCTGCTCAATATCGATGCAGGCGAAGGCGACAAGCCGAAGATCTCGCTCGGTATCAAGCAAATGGTTCCAGATCCATGGGATCGCATTCCGTACGACTACCCAACCGGTAAAGTCGTCGACGGCAAAGTCCTCAAAGTTCTCGATTTCGGCGCCTTCGTGGAGCTGGAAAAGGGTGTTGAAGGTCTCGTGCACGTTTCCGAAATCTCGGAAGAACATGTTGAAGATCCACGCACGGTGCTCACCCCAGGCCAAGTGGTCAAGGTGCTCATCATCCACGCCGACGGCGCGGAGCGGAAGATCGGTCTGTCGATCAAGGGCGCAAACCGCGCCAAGGAAATGGCAGATGTTCAAGGTTACGCTTCGCCAAACGCTGGCGGCGCAACCCTGGGCGACAAGTTCCGTGGCAAGCTGGACAAGCTGAAGACCAAAGACGCGTAATTCACGCAGTCTTTAGCCTCACAAGCGCCGCACAGTGATGTGCGGCGTTTTGCGTTTCGGTGTGCCACTGCGGCGACCGCCAGTCATGAATCGTTTGGTCGTGGTCGCGTTCGTGGTCGTCTGTAGATCGACGGTCGTGGTAATCGGTGCGTGTCCGTGTCCGTGTGCGTGTCCGTGTCCGTGTGCGTGATCGTGATCGTGTCCGTGTCCGTGTCGTATCCGTGGTCGTGCCTGTGATCTTGATCGTGCCCGTGTTGCATGAAAACGATCCGGTGATGCTGACGACGCGGTGGTGACCTGAGGCCAGCGTCGCCCGCCTACCC
>JAKQOD010000170.1 GCA_029565465.1 Deltaproteobacteria bacterium | reverse complement strand
TGTGTCTACCATTCCACCACTGCCCCAGGACGCCTGTTTCATCGCACGAAATCGCTGCGCTGTCACGTGGTGGGCGATCGCTGTTGCACTAAATTCGAATGGCCCCGGCTATCAGTTCACCGGTCAAAAAATGGGTGCCGGCGGGTGGCTGGTTTTGTTTGTGACGCAAAAACGTATTGACCACGCGGCGGTCGGCATCCCGCACGAGTGCGGGCCGGGCAGGATCGATAAAACCGCGGCGAACCACACCGCCTGCAACATAGAAAAATTCGCTTACGCCACGAGCGTCAATGCTGGCGACCAAGCCAAGCAGCGACGCTGGCGCATCGTCGATTGCGCGGTCAAAAACCAGCAGGTCGCCCACACGTAGCCCTGTCAACGCCAGCTCGGCGGCCGGCACAAACGCACGGTTGGTTTGGGCCTGTTCGACCAATGCTGCGATGGTTGCCGGTTGAGCAGCCGCCACCTGCCGGTCCTGCAACGTGCGATGCCACATCAGCACTTGGACGAACGGCACTTCTTTGGTGCGAACGCCAACCCAGGTGCGCAGGCCTTCGTAGGTTCGCAGCGGGCTAGGCGCCGCGGCGTTCGAATTCGGCGCTGTTGCCTCGGTATTTCGATGGGGCGCAGGCAACGGCGTAACCACGGCAAGATCGGTCACCGCCCGTGGCGCTATGACTTCGCGGATTTCAGGCGCACGCACTTGCCGCACGGTTGCAACGCGCGCGGTTGCCGTCGGCCCCGGCGGGACGTTTGCTTCGTTCCGTGGTTGTGGTTTTGCTGCAGCGCGCTCGCCGTGGCTCGGCGGCGGCTCGGTGTCTTGATTAAGGTCGGCTTGCGCCAGCATCGGGTTGGCGAAAAAATACGGCTCGGCACGGCGCACGCAACCTGCGCTCAACTGCACAATCACAGCCAGCCCCACTCCAAGAGGCATGCGCGACGCAAAGCTGGCAACCCGTGGCGGCATGACAGGCTACGGTACCTCAGTGCATCCGCGGCGCGCCATTTTTTGACAACTGTGCTACCCAGCGTAGGTGACGTCCCCGGAAGCACCTTCGACCTTTTCACGCTGGCGCCGGCGGCTCTCACCTTTGGTCCTCGTGTTTGCCATTTACGTGTTGGGCCGCGAAATGTGCAATAAAAAAGACCGCGAGCCCATCGTGGTGCATGTCACAGCGGCACAGTACGACCATGAAGTTACCTTGCTGCGTGGCGAATTGCGGCGCAGCGGCACCATCGTTACCAGTTTTGAGCGGCAAGCTGTCGCAGGCAGTCTTGGCAGCATCGCATTGAAAATCCCGGCAGGCGAAGCCAGCGGGGCGGTGCATCTGGCGGTTTTCGTGCAGCAAAAGATGATCGAAATCGATCGCAATTTTGAAGCGCCGCCGGGCAGCACGGTGACGATCGACCTAAGCGAAGAACTCACGCGCCGGTTGGCAAAACCGCGCGAGTAACGCTTGATCAGCGCCGCGCTGGTGGACGCTCGCCGGTTGCTCGGTAGTGTTGGTAGTCCGCGACGATGGTGGCGTGGTCAAACACCAGTGGCGCGGGCAACGCCGCCGGCGCGCATACCACGCAGGTCGCAGCATCGTCACCACCGACGGGTGTGCCGGTGGCACGGCCGATAAACACCGTTGATACGGTATGCTGACGCGGATCGCGGCTCGGGTTGGAATAGCAGTGAAACAACTCGATAATCGTTACATCGAGGCCGGTTTCTTCTTTGACTTCGCGCGCGGCTGCATCCGCCAGAAACTCGCCAGCATCAACAAAACCGCCCGGCAATGCATAACCTTGCGGCACATTGTTGCGTAAAATAAACACCAACGTGCCTGGCTGGTCGGCCAGTTCGATTAACACATCGACCGTCGGGGTTGGATTACGATAGGGCCCGCCACTCACGGTGCACTTCCCAGTGGACCTTCGAGCCATTGCACTAGTTGCTGTTTCAGCGGCGCTGCGAGCGCTTCGTTATCGGCGAGGTTTTTGGTTTCGGCCGGGTCCGTGACCAAATCATAGATTTCCCAGCGGCTGTCGCTGATGCGATAAAACACTTTGTATTTGCCATCGGCCGATATCATGGCCTTGGCGTCGTGGTTCCAATCAGGCGCGGGCAGCAACTCGGCGAACGCGGGTGCCGGCGGTAATGTAGCGCCGGTCAGCGCCGGTACCAGGCTGCGTCCAACCCATTTGCTCGACGGTGCCGCGCCCATCGCGGCTGCGACCGTTGGCGCCAAGTCGACCAACTGAACAACGTCATCGCGTTTGCTCGCTGCGATGCCAGGAATTCGGAACATCATCGGTACGTGCAGCAATTCGTTGTACAGGGTCTGGCCGTGGAAGAACATTTTGTTGCCAGCGAACGTGTGCACGCCAAACGCTTCGCCGTGATCCGCGATCAGCACCACCATCGTGTTGTCAGCCAAGCCGTTGGCTTTGAGGCTGTCGAACAGTTTGCCCACCCAACCATCCATAAATGCGATTTCATAATCGTATTTTTGCGCTAGCGCAGCGGTGCCGCTTTCGGTGATCGCATAGCCGTCGTGTTCGACATAGGTCGAATGTGGCTCAAATAAGTGCACCAACATCGCAAACGGCTTTTTTGCTTTGGCAAGTTCGTCGAGCTTGCTGATCGCGCGCGGCACTACGCGTGGCGAAGCGATGTCTTTGTTGCTTGGCGCAATATCAACGGCTTCGCTGTTGTTCCACTCATCGGCCCCTTGCAACACGTTGGTGTGACGTTTGTGACCGAAGCCTTCACACATCGTTGGGTCGCGTTTGTCGTCGCAAAAATAGAAGTGGCTAGTTTCGCCAAGGGTAGTCAGGCCTGCCGCTTTGAGTTGTTCAAACAAAAAGTCGTTGTCGTCGGATACCGCAGGATAGCCAGCGAACTGTTTGTCAACTTTGACTTGCGACGGATAGCGCGACGTCAAAAACGATGGCACCGAGCGTGGTGTATTCGGCGCTTGCGAGTAGGCGTGCGTGAAGTTCACGGCTTGCGCTGCAAATGCGTCGATGTTTGGCGTGAGCGACTTGCCATCGCGTTGATAGCCCGCGACGCCGAGCCGGTCGAAACGTAAGGTGTCAACGAACACAATCAACACGTTTTGCACGCCAGGTAAGCCGGCGGCTTTGGTTGGCGGCGTGGTTGGATTCGCGTCACCAGGCGCCATCGGCGTGACGGGCAGTGTTTTGTCGCCGCCGCCATCGAGTACTTGGCCATCGCCACCAACGCAGTTGTCGTCGACGCCGTTGCCGGGGATTTCTTTGGCGTTGGGGTGAACGTCTTTGTTGTGGTCGTCGCAGTCGGGGCCACCCCAAAACGCCGAGTAGCCGTCATGATCGCGATCGATCAACTTGCGCAACACGTTCACCATCTTGGTACCGATGAGGGTTTTCTCCGTGATGTCAGCAACGGTCGTTGCCGCCGGAGCACGCACCAAGACCACCGTCGCTATGAGCGTTGCAACGACTGCTGCTGCGAT
>JAKQOD010000169.1 GCA_029565465.1 Deltaproteobacteria bacterium | reverse complement strand
GTTGCTGGATGTGGTTGCTGATGATCGAGTCGAGCTACTTGCGGTGCACCTGCCGACGCTTGCGATGCCAGGCACCGAGGACGTGTGACCTTACACGCGCGACTGGCGGCGTTGCAGCAATCGTTGCGCGCCGAGTCGTTGCAGCCAAGCCTCGCTGCGACCACCGGGCGTACGACCCGCCAGCAAAAACGCGCAGCGGGTGCGTATTACACGCCGCTGCCGTTGGTCGATTTTGTAACTGAGTTGGTGCTTGAGCCATTGCGGTCGGCCGTGGGCGCGCCGCTGCGAGTCTTAGATCCTGCAGCTGGCGATGGTCGTTTTTTGCGGAGCGCGCACGCACTGCTGCAGTCCGCCGGCGTCAGCAGTGAGCTCATTGGCTTCGAACGCGATGCCGTCGTCGCTGCTGCAACTGCGGCGGCATTGCCACACGCAACAATTCACACGACCGAAGCGCTGTTAGCGGCGCCGGCGTTGCCACTAGCCGATGCCGTGCTTGGCAATCCGCCTTATATGCGCAGCGTGCATTTGCGGCGCACTGATGCAGCGTTGTGGCACGGGCTGCGCTCGCAGTTTGCTGCGACGTCGACTGGGGAGTGGGATTTGTACGGTGCATTCATCGAAAAATCGCTGGCATGGGTCCGGCCCGGCGGTCGGGTTGGCTTGGTGGTGCCTTCGCGTTGGCTAACTGCTGGGTTCGCAAGCAAGTTGCGGGCACGGGTCGGTGCCGAGCTGCAAACCGTAGTCGATTTTGGCAGCCAGCAAATCTTCGACGGTGCGACGACATATGTGGCAGCGATCGTCTTGCAACGTGCTGGGGGCGGCATCGCGCAAGCGTTGCCTACTGACAGTGTGACCGTTGCACATCATGCTCCGCACGGCTGGTCGATTGCAGCGGTTGCGCGCGATGTTATTGCGCAGGTTGCGGCGCCGTGGCGGTTGCGACCAACGCCAAGCTTGGCGTGCGGTGGACCAACCTTGCACGACGTCGCCCGTGTTGTGAAAGGCGCTGGCACCAACGCCGATGGCGTATTCGTCGTCGAAGTTGTGCATTCGCCAACGCTGGTAGCGCCAAACCTCACGCTCGTGCGCACCAGCGACGGTGCGTTGCACGAGGTCGAACGTGCTGCGTTGGTGCCGGTCTGGCGTGGCCGTGACGTGGGCGGCACTGCGCCGACCCACGCGTGCATCTTCCCGTATCGCGATGCTGGGTTGTTAACGCCTGCCCAACTTGCAACCGCGTGGCCACGCGTTGCAGCGTATCTCGCCACGCAGCGTAGCCGCTTGGAAGCGCGCGAACGCGGCCGGTTTGCAGGTGCAACGTATTATTGTTTTGGCCGGCCGCAGAACCTGGTGTGGCTGTTGGCCCCAGCCGCAAAAGTAGTACTGCCCGATGTCACTCGAGGTGGCCGCGCCAGCCTCGATAGCGGCAGCTTGGTGTTGGACACGGCCTATGCGTTGCGGCCGCGCAGCGATGCGCCGGCGCATTATCAATCCTTGCCATGGTGGCGCACATTGTTGGCGTCGCCGGTGATTCGGATATGGCTCGACGCTACCGGCATTCCGCTACGCGGTGATTACATGCGCATGAAAACGGCCTATCTGCGCACGCTGCCGCTGCCGCCGCCGAGCGCTGCATTAACGGCGAGCATTGTGGCTGCCGAAGCCGGGGCTTGGGCTGCTAGCACGGCTGCGCTACGCGAAGCGTATCAAGTACCGTCGGCTCAGTGGTCGTCGTCGTCATCGTCGTCGGCTGGGCCCACCACCGATTCGTAAGGCACATTGCACAGCATCGCGACCGCAGCAGGCAAATCCATTACTTCAACCGACGCTGGCGCATTGCTTTTGAGCATAAATGCGCAGGTGCCACAGGATGTCACCACCACGCCACCTCCTTGATTGTGAATCTCGGTGAGTCGGCGTTTGGCCATGGCATCGGCCGACTCACCGAGATTCACAATCAAGGA
>JAKQOD010000140.1 GCA_029565465.1 Deltaproteobacteria bacterium | reverse complement strand
GGATGCAATGGCACCGCCGCCATCGTCTGTTCATGTGGCCGGCCCACTGGAATCTGCGGGCCCATCACGATGTTGTCGGGGGCTGCGGCCAGGCGCTGGGCCAAAGGACTTAGTTGCGGAATCTGCTGCGCGCCTCGGGTTGGTTCGTCGTCGTCGTCGATCGGGCCGCCGATCATGTTGACGGCTTGGCGCACCGAGCTTTTACCCATCTTACGTGGCTCTGGTTCCATCTCGATCATTTCATCGAGTGACAGCGCCACCGTGACTTCTTTTTTCACCGGCTTTTGTTGCCCGGCGGCCATCAGCACATTGTGAGCAACGATCGCAGCGCGCCCAGGCGCAGGTGCCGGTGCTGGTGCAATGTCGTCTTCCTCGAGTTCGATGCCTTCGAGTTCAGGATCCACTTCAACGGTGCCAGACATTTCAGGAACCCGGCGGCCACCTTCACCGCGACTCCGCGTTGGCCGTGGAATCGTTTCCGAATTGCGGTCGAACGGCGCCGTTCGCAAATCTGAATCACTGCCAGGATAATGCGCTGCTAGATTCTGGCCCAAATCGACATAACCTAGCGACTCTTTGTTCGATCGACTCGCGCCGCATTCTTGCGCTACTTCGGCGGCCCGCACCAGTTTGGCAATTGAGCCATCGCCCGGCGACAGCGCCAACGCTTGCCGAAACGGAACGATAGCACCACCTGGATCTTGTTTGCCAAGCAAAGCTTCGCCGCGCAGCACATGTGCCGCAATGGCCGACGGATCAAGTTCCAACGCGACCCGCATTTCGGCTAGCACTTCATCGAAGCGCGCCAGCGCCAACAGCGCGCGCCCAAGCACAATACGGCCCTCGACAGTTGTAGGCCGGCCCAATAGGCCAAGCCGACAGACTTTAACTGCCTCTTGATACTGACCTGCGGCAACCAACTGACTGCCGCGACTAACGAAGTCGCTCTGCGACACGCGTCACTATACTACCGTACTTCGGTCTATTTCGCCCACTACGGCGATTTTTATAGCGCTGAATGCTGCGGCACCACGGGATCCATCTCAACCGTGGCTGGCTCAACAGGTTCCATCACGCCAGGCATTTCCGGGCCGCGCAGGCGCGCTTGGCTCGCCAAAACCCAGACTTTTCCCGAGCGTTTCCATGTTTGCACAGCATGGGTCTCGCGCAGAGTGCCTTCGCTTTCACGATACCAGCTCAGGCGAACTTGCACTTTGGCTACCTTGTCCGACACCGCTGCAACTCGTACAACTTCGTAGTCCGTAAGTTTGAAGTCCTTCGAACGGGCATCAGATTCGTCAATAAAAGCCATGCGTTCTGCAGCCGGCAAGCGCGATGCGGCAGCTGCGAAACGTTCCCAACGAACCCCTTCGTTGTACGTTTGCACCGATTCCATCAAGGTTTCGCCGGCCTTGGGCACGCCCGCGCAGGCTGACAATGCAGTTGCCAAGAGCAATGGTGCGATTGAGTTGGCTAATTTCATACGTCGGTTTCTCCGGTTGCCCGCTTCTTGCGTACTTGTGCGATTGCCGCCAAGTCCCGTTTGCCTAGTTCACCCGAACCAATCAGTACAACCAGGAAAACGCCGCCTACGATCATGGCTTCGACTAGTGTCATCAGTTTGCCGTGCAGGGGCAACAATTTGCCCACCGCCATGGCAACCGCTGTCGCAGCAACGATGCGCACGATGCTGAGCATCGGTAGGAATGCCCCGAGTGTACGCTGCAAAATAACGCCCGAAATGATGGCGCCGATCAACATGGCCGCGCCGGTCACTGCAGCGGCCGTCAGCAATACGCCGGCCCCAGACGATGCCATCGGAATGGCGATGAAGTTGCCAACCACGGCAAGCACCAACGTGATGGCCGCCGACATGATGGCTGGCCGCGTGAGCCCGGCACCGTTGAGAATTGTGCCGCAAATGGCAAACAATGAAAATGCCACGTTGCCAAGCGC
>JAKQOD010000047.1 GCA_029565465.1 Deltaproteobacteria bacterium | reverse complement strand
CCGACCACTCGAAGATCAGCGGCGCAGCGGTGCAAAGCCGTGGCTTCTACGTTGGGTAACGCGGGGAGGCGAACAAACCGGACATCGCGCCGCGCGTGGCGGGCCGCGGCGAGATCATGCCCAACACTCGTTAACAACTTAATGGCCCCAACGACTGCTCTATGGCGCTTCTAGGTGTTTTTAATAGATAGTCGACATACGCAAAAATAGCGTTGTAAGTGTCGTATAGCTGTCGTCGGAGCGGCAAAGTTGAAAGTCAAGAGGAGTGTCCGTCGTGAGCACGCAAGCGAAGCATGGCGCGCGCCGCTTTGCGCTTGGGCTCCTGTCGCCGCTGAATTGCGCCGGGCCGCGAAATTGCTCGATCGTTGTCCGGCTTGAAGTCGTCAGTGCGTAAGTCTCAATGCATCGTGCTTCGTCAAACTTATCAACGACTACTCGGGGGCTAAATTGAAAACCATTGACTATTTACCGCGCGCCGCAATGCTGCGGTTGCTCGCGTTTCTGCGCATTCGAAATGTGCGTCGCGCACTTACGGCGTTCGGCGCCGCGCTGTCCATCGCGCAATCGTCCGTCGCGTACGCCCAAGACCCGACGCCCGGCAGTCTGCACACCTCTCCATTCCCCGGGTTTGCGTCGGGCACCGGCAAGATCGCGAACCTCGCTATTGGCTCGGGCGTGGATGGTTCCAACGCCATCGCACTACAGGCCGACGGGAAAATTGTGCTTGCAGGAGAATGCGTCAGTGGCGGCGTTGGTAATTTTTGCGTTGCGCGACTCAACGCGGATGGATCGCTGGACCAGAGTTTTCAGGGACCAAACGGCAATGGTGGTGGCAAGTTTTTGCTACCGATTGGCGCTGGCGGCGGTGGCGCCAACGCGGTCGCAGTACAGGGCGACGGCAAAATCGTGATCGCTGGATATTGCTACAACGGGGCTGACGACGACTTTTGCCTAGCGCGGCTTAGTGTCGATGGTTCGCTCGACACAAGTTTCGACGGGCCAAGTGGGTCGGGTGACGGCAAATTCCTGTTGGCTATCAGTGCGTTTGAGGACTATGCGCATGCGTTGACGTTGCAGTCCGACGGCAAAATGGTGCTCGCTGGGCAGTGCGGCAGCGCGATCATTGGCCACGGGTTTTGCGCCGTGCGACTCAACGCCGACGGTTCGTTTGATACTAGTTTTGGTGGCCCGAGCGGTACGGGGAACGGCGTGGCGCAAGTGCCCTTCGGCACGGTTGGCGGGGTTGCGTACGCCGTCGCGGTGCAGCCCGACGGAAAGATTGTGTTGGCGGGCACGTGTGCGGGCGATTTCTGTGTTGCGCGGCTCAACGCCGGCGGTTCGTTCGACACGAGTTTCGTTGGGCCAAGCGGCGCGAGCAATGGCAACTTCACGCTGCCCATCGGTAGCAGCAGCGACTTTGCGGCTTCACTCGCTCTGCAGGCTGATGGCAAACTAGTGCTGGCAGGAAATTGCTACAACGGCGTGAACGACGATTTCTGCGTCGCCCGGCTGAATGTGAATGGCTCACTGGACGCGAGCTTCGATGGACCGAGCGGATTCGCCAATGGCAAGTTTCTGCTGCCGATGGGCGCAGGCAACGACGCGGCGCGCGCCGCTGCCGTACAGTCTGATGGCAAGATCGTGATCGCGGGGCATTGTTTCAACGGGGCCAATACTGACTTTTGCGTCGCAAGGCTGAATGTGGATGGATCGCTGGACACGAGTTTTGATGGGCCGATTGGAAACGGCAACGGTCAAGTGTTGCTGCCGATAGGCGCAGGCTCTGATGTTGCGAAAGCGCTAGCGTTGCAAACCGACGGGCGCATCGTGGTCGCAGGGTATTGCTATAACGGCAGCAACGACGACATGTGCGTGGCACGACTCAACGGTGGGCCCTACGGCGCAAAACATTGCTCGCTCGACCTCGACGGCGATGGCAAAGTGGTGGCGACGGTGGATATGCTGATCGGCACTCGCGTTGCAATGGGATTGACAGGCGATGCGGTGATCGGTGGCATTGTGTTCGCACCGCACGCGACGCGCAAAAATTGGCCAGACATTAGGAGCTACCTAGTCGCACAGTGCGGTATGACGTTGGCTCCGTAGCGCGTCGGCGGAAAATTCGTTCCGCATGCTGAAGTAAACGCTCCGTTCATCCCCCTGCGCTTGCTCGGGCGCACTCCGCGTGCAGCGCTGGACATGAGTATCAATCGGTTGTCGACCGCATCGCCGGATGCGACGCTGTCCCGAGTCACTATCCCGTGTTTTGCCGCGACCGCCGATGAGACTGATGCGCGGCAAGCAATAGGAGGCAAAGCAGTGCGATAGCGGGGCCGCTCAGCGTGGGCACGGCGTACGCGTTCTCTGCAGCGGTCGATTCGACGGCTCCGATATCAATCGGGCCGTTGCGTCGAGGATTTCCCAAGTTGTCTTGGTTAACAGAATTCGGGAGTGCTGCGCCCAAACCGGCGTTGATCGCAGCAGAGCCAGGTTTCAGTGCGAAATCACCCCCTGCGGCGGATTGAAATTGAGGAGCCAAATAGAGCGTGCCCGGGCCAGGTTCGAAGAAGTTGTCGCGTACCGAATAGATCAAATTGTGTGAGTTGATAAGCCCAGCCAACGGCTGGTCGCCGCTGCCGACGATG
>JAKQOD010000333.1 GCA_029565465.1 Deltaproteobacteria bacterium | reverse complement strand
TTGAGCTTACCGATGTGTTGCGTCGGCGTGCTGCCCAAGCACGCACACCGAAAGAACGGGCCATGACGTTAGCGCGGCGAGCGCAGATCTTGCTCGACTGGCTTGGCGCGCCAGAAGAAGCTGCCGCAGCGCTGCGCCACGCCAAGTCGGTGGCCGAAGACGAAGCAACCCAAGATGCGTTGAGCGATCAACTCATCATTGCACTGTCACGTGCGGGTCGCGATCGTGAAGCCGCATCGATCTTGGAAAACCGGATTGCGTCGCCGTCATCGCAAACATTGCCTGCAGGTGAACTCGCGGCATTGCATTTGCGGCTTGCGGAAGTGCGCGCCCAACGCTTGCGTGATCCAATCGGAGCACGCGCAGCGGCTGATGCGGCCATTGCGCTCGTGCCTGAGCATCCCACTGCGCTAGCGCTGATGGCGTCGCTTGCGGTCACCAGCGAAGATCCGTCGCTGCTTGCCAGCGCTAAACTGCGCCAAGCCGACCTGGCCGTCGACGACGACGCCCGGGTAGCCGCCTTGATGGACGCCGGTGCAGCATTGCGCGATCGTAATCATGACAGCGATGGCGCGAAGCAGTGTTTCGAAAAAGTGCTGCAACTGCGGCCGTACCATGCCGACGCAACTTGGGCGTTGGCGGGCTTGGTCGAGCAGAGTGGCGAACCGGAAGCCGCCGCTCGGCTGTTAGCCAAGCGCCTCGAAGACCAAGCACTTGTTAGCGGCGAAAAAGCGCGGATCCACACGCAACTCGCAGCGCTTTCACGAGCCGCCGGTGTTGAGCCTGCAGCCGAGCGTCACTTGCTCGAAGCACTCGCAAGTGAACCGGGGCACATCCCCGCAATCGTCGCGCTCGCCGATTTTTATGCAGAGCGCGATCGCTATGCCGACCTCGAAGCGTTCTTGCGTGAAACCTTAGCCGACCGCAGCGACGATGGCGCCACCGAAGGCCCGTTGCACGCTGCACCGTCGGCCCTGGTGGCAGAACTGCATCGCCGGTTGGCCTTTGCCTTTGAAAAGCTTGGCCGCGACGAAGACGCTTACCAAACGCTCATGACGGCCGACCGCTTGGCGCGCGGCCACTTGTTGATCAAGCTCGCACTCGGTGAAAACCGCTACAAAGCCCGGCGATGGCGCGAAGCAGCGCTGCATCTCGCGCCGTTAGCGAGCCATGACGAAGCTGGCAAATATGCCCTCGAAGTTGCGCAAGGCTTATATCATGGCGCGCTAGCCGAGATTCGCAGCTTGCGGCCAGAACGCGCGACCGCGCTTTACTCGCGAGCCTTAGAGTTGCGTCCGAACTTCGGACCGGCCCTGCAAGCCCTCGCCGAGATTGCGATGGAACAAGGCGATGCCAAACGCGCGAGTGATTTGCTCACACGGCAAGCCGAAGCCACCGACGATCCAAGCGAACGCTTACGCTTGTTTGAAGCGATTGGTGACATGGCCCTCATGATGCTCAGCGACGAAGAACGTGCGCGCAACTGTTACGCCGCTGCGGTGGCATCAGCCAAGCCACTTGAATCAAAACACGTTCCTCTGCTCGAAAAACTGTTGGAACGGCAAGACCTTGCGGGCGACTTTTCAGGCTCGGCACGCACTGCCGAGTTGATGTCAGCGTTTGGTGCCAATCAATCGGCACGCGCTGCTCGATTGCTGCGTGCTGCGCGCGACTATGCGGCAGCTAACGATGTGGGGCGCGCGCGCGCGGCGGCCGATCGCGCCAACCAAGCCGATCCGTATGACTTGGACACCGCCGATTTTGCCTCTGCGTTGGCGCTCAGCAACGGCGACAGCGAGCAAGCCGCGGCGATTTTGGGGCGCTGCTTGTCGAACAAAGACGAGCGCGAACCAACGCAACGCGCATTGTTGTGGCATCGCTTGGGTGCGGCACGCGCCCAGCGTGGCGATGCCAAACAAGCCAAGTTGGCCTTCGAGCGCGCAATTGCGATAGCGCCACAGACCCTAGGCGCGATCAATGCGCGGCGCAGCCTGGTTGAGCTCGGCAATGAAGTTGCGGGCCCTGCGGCGCTCGAACACTTGCGTGCGGTCGCTGCGTATTCAGGCGACCTTGCCGATACGGCGGCGTACGCCGAGCTATTGCAAGCCCAACAACGCAACCACGATGCCCGGTTGCTGTTGGAACTTGCCGTGGCGGCTGGGCACACCGCCTCGCCGACGCAGGCGGCCTTACTCGAAAGCGCTGCGCCAACGATGACTGCCGATGCAGCATATAAAGGCACGTTGGACAGCACCCACCGAGCGATGCTCAGTGACGCGGACCTTGGCGCGCTTTCGCCGATTATCGCCACCATTGCGGAAGCCGCGACGCTGCTATGGCCGGATCTGGAAGACGCCCTGGCACGGCGCAATCTCCGCGGCGCCGTGCGCGTGCCGGCGACTAGCAACTCGCCAGCTTTGGCAATGTTTCCCAAAATCGCAGCAGCACTCGGCACCGGCGCTGCGATGGTGTACCAACATGATAATCCACTAACCGACGCAACCGTGATTTGTACGTCGACGCCCGTGATCGTGCTTTCGAGCCGCTTGATGCAAGGCGCTCTCCCGCATGCAACTGTGCGAGCGATTGTTGCGCACGCGGTCGAGCTGACCCGACTCGAACATGTTGCGATCGCAGGCCTGTCCGAAGAAGACGCGCGCCGCACCGTAGCAGCCGTGGTCCGCTTGTTCGGCCCACCAACGCTGCGCGACGCCGCTGATCGGTTGGTGAGCGATCAAGATGTGCAGCGTGCATTCGACGAAACGGTCAAAGGCGCATTGTCGGTAAAACTGCGGACGCGGCTAGAAACGTTCTTGAAGAACTTGGCGCCAGGCGCGTTGGATTTGACCAAGTACCGCGCTGGCGTGATGCGAACCGCCGACCGCGCAGCGTTGTTATTAGGCGGCGCCCCGTCGGTGATTCTGGCCAACGCAATCGCGCGTGGCCAAGCGCCGAGTGCGCTGCTGGCAAGCGTTGCGCATCCCCAGTGGGCAGCCGCGCGGGCGTCGTTGATCCCCGGGTAACCACGGACACGGGCACGGACACGAACACGGGCAACGGGCACGGGCACGGGCACGTGCACGGGCACGGGCGCTGAAGTGGAATCCGGAAACGCTCGAGGGTAGTAGAGTGAACGCTCACCTCCCAGATGCTTTATACGGAGCAAAGTGGCGCTTCGAACGAGCGCTCGCGTGTTGGCAGTGCAGCCGCGGGCGCGGTGCGGGACAACCAGTTGCGCTGCGCCGCCTGTCCATGCGGTGGAGTTGTCGTGGCGGCGCGTTATAGCCACGGTAGGCCACGGCCGCGTAGCTCGGAAGTGCAGCGCCGCAGCAAGCACGGGCCCCACCGCGAGTGCGGTAACGCCAACGCTAGCGTTGACGCCGCGCCAAGTGCCGTTCGGCTTTCGCAGCCGCGTCGTCGGACAACGTCCAGCTCCGGCCGGTTGGCCACGGCGTGCCTTTGCGCCGCAGCCACGCCGAAAAATATGGATCGATCCAGTGTTTCGCTTCGAGGATCTGCCTCGCAACGTCGACGTGCTTCGGCGTCACGGTGGTCCATGCCGCTTGCGGCTGCTTCTTTTCAGTTTCTAACCGCTCTGGCAAAT
>JAKQOD010000096.1 GCA_029565465.1 Deltaproteobacteria bacterium | reverse complement strand
GTCGTGCGGGTTGACCGCCGCGCCGACGTAGAATTGTGGAATCGCCCAGGTGTGCTGCTGCTGATGGTGTTGTTGTTGGGATTAGAGTGGTTTTTGCGCCAACGCAGCGGTTACGTCTGAGCAACACCACCAAAACCGTTATTTCGTAGTAAAACCCCGCCATGCTTCAAATGGATAGCGTGGTCACCGACCTGATTTTCAAAAGCGATGCAACGCTCGACCAAGCGACGCTACTCACAGGGCTCGGCGGCTCCGAACAAGTGGCCAAGTGGAAGGTGCTAGACCCTGACATGCTCGATCCACGCGCTGAGATGGAACTATCGCCATCGATGCCGTTTCGCCGCCGTGGCGAACGCCGCTTGATGCTGATGGATGAAACCGGCGCGCCGTTGCGAGGCGAGAATCCAGATCCAAACGTACAAGTGCCGTTGGACTTGCGCCCTGCCAAAGAAGCCCTAATCGGGATCTGTGAACGCCTGCCTATTCGGCTGGGGCGGTTATCCATGTTGGGCAGCTGGGGCGATGCGGTGATGGTTGCACGCAGCGCACGCGATCTGCGTGCGATTGCGTTGTTGCCATGGATCTTGGATCCGCAAGTCGATATCGACGGCAAACGCCGCGGTTCGCAGTTGTCGCAAAAAGAATTCGAAACCAAAGTAATGGCGTATGACAAACGCCTCGATGAACTCGACGATGTTGATATTTTGGCGAGCATCACCGACCTGGCTGGCGTCAATCTCGAACAGCGCGGTGAGCTGATCATCGTTGATGTGCTCGACGCGGAAGGCAAGTGGCTACCGAAAGACTCGCTAGCGATGGAAGATGCGCTCGCAGCATGGAAGCGTTTCTCAATGATTCCAGGCGCACCAGCAAGCAAGCCACGGCCAGCAGCACCGCCTACGAACGGCGTGGCCCCAGCCCCTGCCCCCGCACCAAAGGTTGAACCCAAAGGACCGCCGCTGATCGTCAGCGAAATCGCGGGTCGGGTTGTGCTGGTATTCCCCGCTGAACGGTTTGACCTCGATGTGGCCGCGGCCCTAGGCAAGCGCGATTGGGATTCGATTGTGCGCAGTAGCGATGGCCTGACTGGCAGCCAACGCGATCGCTTGCATCGTGATGGTGGTGGTTTTATCGCACCCCTTGAATTTTTGTCAGAAGTGTTCGTCGAAGGTAAACCGCTGTCAAAACCGCAGTTTGAAAAGGACTCGTCGCCGTTGTCCAGTGGCGGCAAGGCCATGGCGGTGCACTTTCCGCGGTTTGGTCCGGTTTCCTTGTTCGAAATCCCCGGCCAAGGGCGTTTTGTTACCAGCCTGACGGAATATTCGAATGAAGCCGCAGCGTTAGTACGTACCAAGTGACGATATGCGTAGGACCCATGTTGCCCCCCTGCTCACGTTTGCCGCGCTAACCGCGGCCGCAACTAGTCTCGCAACTGGCACCGCGTACGCAGGTGAGCAATGGCAAAATGACTACATCATTTTTGGCCGCGGCACGCAGCTGTGGCGCACTGACCCGCGCGGCAAAACCACGCCGCAGCCAGTAGCTACGTTGCCCGATGGCAGAACGGCTGCCGACGTGACGTCGCTCAAAACCGACGCTGCTGGTAAAGTGATGTTGGCTGAAATCAGCGGGCAATGGTACTGGCTGGCGTTTGACGACAGCGCAGCCAAACTGCGTTTATTGCCGTGCGGACCAGGCACTGCGGAGTTGGCACCGGCTGCCACGCACGTCGTGTGCGCAAATCCGAAACGCGGCACCTCGGTCATCAAGCTCGGCGACGGTACGGTGGTAACGCGCAATGTGCCGCCGATAGGTGCGCGGCTCGCCGAAGAAAACAACGCGCTCGATATCATTTGGGCCGACAAAAACAGCATCTGGCGGTCACCGGTTGCTAAGCCCAAAGTGATCATCAAGGTTGCCGGCGTTGCGCCGGTCCGCGATTTCTCGGTGAGCCCCGATGGCACACGTGCGGTGGGCACGTACGATGACCCGCCACACGGTCCGCAGCTTTTTGGCTTTGCGCTCGACGGTGTCGCCGCTCGCCGCAAAGGTATCAAGGCTGGCGTGCCGCTGGGGTGGTCGCATGATAATCTGTGGGTCCTGGTGCAAGACGGCGCCAATGCGTGCCTGATGCGCACGTTGGGCGGTCAGTACAAGTGCTGGAAGGGCTACATCGCAGGCGCGACGGCGCCCGACGGTAAATGGCAGCTAATGTTTGGCAACGAAGCTGCCGCAGCCGAAAAAACTAACAAAGGCAAAGCTGGCAAAAAAGGCAAAGCTGGCAAAGGCAAGGCTGCAAAAGCCAAAGCCACCACCAGCAAGAGCGGCGACAAGCCCCAAGACAAAGCTCTACCACCGCCCCCAAGCACTGACGCACCCGATGAACCGTCGGATGGCCCCGATGACAGCACTGACGACGAACCAGGAGCTGACGACGGCGCGCCAGAAGTGCAAGGCACCGCAGCGTCAACGATGCCGCTGGGCAAAGGCCCGCACAATTTGTATCGTGGTCAGCTCGAAGGTGCGTTTACCGATCCACCTGCAGTCGTTGTACACGACGTTGCGGGCGCAACCGTGTGGGTACCCGTGCGCACGCCTGCGATCACGTCAGCCTTGCCGGCCTACGCGCCAACGCCACCGTCGAAAGCCGATCCGAAATTCGATGGCGAAAAAGCCGCCCCAGCAACGCCTACGCCAACCCCTGCGCCAGCCGAAGCTCCCACGGTTGCGCCTGCGGTTAAACCACCAGTAAAGCCGCCGACCAAACCAACCGCTGGGAAAGCGCGCTAACACCACGCGGAGGGCCTGCATGTGGCCAAGCCGCAACTACTTCGTCACCTGGATGTCACGAAGATCTGGTACCAAGAGGCATGAGCGGATTGATTCTCGTAATTGAAGACGAAGCCGATTTGGCCACTACGTTGGAATACAATCTGCGTTCTGAAGGCTTCTCGACACGCGTCGCCTTCAACGGTAAATCGGGGCTCGACGCGGCATTGGCCGACCCGCCGCCGGACCTCATTGTGTTGGACTTGATGCTGCCGGATTTGTCTGGCACCGAGATTTGCCGTCGCTTGCGTGAGCAAGAACGCACCCGCGAAATTCCAGTCATCATGTGCACTGCCAAAGGCGCAGAAATCGATCGCGTCGTTGGGTTTGAAGTTGGCGCCGATGATTATGTTGTTAAGCCTTACAGCGTGCGTGAGCTGATGCTGCGCATTCGGGCGTTGCTTCGCCGGGCGAATCGCAACGACGCCGAAGGTGAAACCGCTCGATTTGGCCGCCTGCGCATCGATCGTGAAGCGCATCGCGTCTGGGTCGACGACGTTGAAGTCAGCCTGACCGCGCTTGAGTTTCGCTTGCTGCACACCTTCATGTCGCGCAAAGGCCGCGTGCAAACGCGTGAAGCTTTGCTGTCCGATGTTTGGGGCATCGAAGCCGATGTCACCACGCGCACCGTCGATACTCACGTAAAGCGCTTGCGCGAAAAGATCGGCGATGCAGGCATGTATATCGAAACCCTGCGTGGGGTTGGTTATCGCTTCAAAGATCAGCCCGACGAAGCTGACACCGACGCCTAGCGGTTACCTCACGCGTTTTATCTTCGCTACAATCGATTTGTCGAGCTTGGCCGCAACGCCGACACTGCGGCCCGCGAGATTCGCCACTGAATATTTCACAGCACTACCGAGGATTTGCGCACTCTCTGACACAGTAAGCCCATAGTCGAGATTGAGCCAATCAACCATGCCCGAGGTGGCGGCCCGCAACGCATCATCAAGCGAACCCGCTTGCCCTAACACCATAATTTGCGTCGGCGATTCAACGCGCGGCATTGCAATGGCCTTGTTTTTCACAAGCTCGACGGAGAATTCGACGTCCATCGAGGTTTCGAGCGCGTACTGCGAAGTTTCGCCATCACCTTGTAAGGCGTGAGCATCTCCCAAATATAACAATGCGCCCGGCTGTTGCACCGGCAGGAAAACCGTATT
>JAKQOD010000063.1 GCA_029565465.1 Deltaproteobacteria bacterium | reverse complement strand
CTTTCCGACAACGAAAACACAAAGTCACCGTTGGAGATATTCACTTGGCCACCAGAAAAACGTTTGGCGTAGATGCCACGTTTGACGGAGCGCAAGATGTCGTCGGGATTGTCTTTGCCGCCAAGCAACGACGTGTTGGTCATGCGTGGCAAAGGCATGGAGTGAAATGATTCGCGCCGACCATTACCGCTTGGCTCGACCCCGAAGTGCTTTGCGCTCAGACGGTCGTGCATGTAGCCAACCAAGATGCCGTTTTCGATGAGCATGTTGTTGCGGCCGATGTTGCCTTCATCGTCAACGTTGATCGCGCCGCGTGAGCTACCGATGGTGCCGTCGTCGACCACGGTGCACAGCGTTGATGCGACTTGCTTGCCGATCTGGCCGGTATAGTTCGACGTAGCTTTGCGATTGAAGTCGGCTTCGAGGCCGTGGCCGACCGCTTCGTGCAGCAGGATGCCCGAATCGCCAGGCGCGAGCACCACAGGCATGTCGCCAGCAGGCGCGTCGACAGCGTCGAGCATCGCGATCGCAACCCGTGCGGCCTCGATGCCATGAGCGGTCGCAGCGTGATGTGCTTCGGCGAAATAGTCCATCCCATAGCGGCCACCGCCGCCACCACTGCCCGACTGCAGTTTGCCGTCGCGTTCAGCAACCGCACGCACGCCAAAGCGAATCATCGGTTGCACATCGGTGGCAGTTTTGCCTTCCGACGTAAACAACAACACTTCGCGCAAGCTTTCGGAGAACGAAGCTTCAACTTTGATGATGCGCGGATCGTAGGCACGCGCAGCGCGATCGGCAGCACGCAGCAGAGCAAGTTTTTCTTGCGGAGACACCAACAGCGACGGTGACGCCACTGGATAAAAATCCGGGGTCACCACCGGCTTCATCGTCGCCACCGCAACTGGTTGGTTTTTGCCACCTGTTGCTGCGATTTGCCCGGCAATTTTGGCAGCATGGAGCATCTTGTCCATCGCCAGATCTTCGGTGTAAGCGTAGCCGGTAGCGTCACCTTTGGTTACGCGCACGCCAAGGCCCATCGTGACGCCACGGCCGACGGTTTTGACTTGTTCTTCTTCAAGTGCGTAGTCCGCTGCTACGCGAAATTCGAAATAAAGGTCGGCGTAATCGCCACCAGCATCAAGCGCTGCATTGAGCAGCTTCGACGCGATGGCGGCATCGATCGCATTGCCGCCTACGGTAGAAAATGGCGCACGCAGCGCCGGGGGAAGATTACTCATGAACCGCACTGTAGCAGCCCGATGGGCAACGTGGGCGACATGCCGGCTACGAACGTCCCATTTCGATCGCGCTCGTGCTACCGTCGCCGCCATGGAGCTACGCGCCCTCACTGTGCTCGATTCGCTGCAACCACAACTGACCGGGTTTCTACAAACCGTGTGCTCCGGCTTTATGCCGCGCGAAGAAGAATGCGCGATGTTTGTCGAGATTGCGCCCGGGATTGCGATTAACCAACTGACCGACGTGGCTCTCAAAACTACCACGTGCAAACCAGGCATGCAGATTGTTGAGCGCGCATACGGGATGCTCGAACTGCACGACAGCGACAAAGGCCAAGTCAACGCCGCCGTCGACGCGATCTGCAAGCAAATGGGCGTGTCGCCTGACGAACGCATCAAACCCAAAATCGTATCGTCGCAGATCATCACCGGTATCGACGGCCACCAGTCGCAATTGATCAATCGCATGCGGCACGGCGACATGATCGTCGCGGGGCAAACCCTCTACATCCTCGAAGTGTACCCAGCCGCATATGCAGCCTTAGCTGCCAACGAAGCTGAAAAAGCTGCCAACATTCACCTGCTCGAAGTGATTTCTTTCGGTGCTTTTGGTCGCTTGTGGCTGGGTGGCAGCGAAGCTGAAATCAAAGCCGCCGCGGAAGCCGCCGAAGGCGCCCTGGCCAAAGTTACCGGTCGCGCTAGCAAGTGAGCGGCTGCCGCGTGTGTGGCCACGCGATTGAACACGCGCTCAGTCGAGATCGAACGCGTACAATACGCCGCGGTTCGACATCGTAAACAAACGACCGTCGCTGGTTACCGCAGGCGTCGCGGAGACCCCGTCGCCTGAATCAAAGTACTCGAGAATTTCGCCGCTCTTTTTGTCAGCGACGAAGATGCCGTCTTTGGCCAAGGTGAACAACACAATTTCAGGATCACCGCTTGGCAACAATGGAGCGGCAGGTTCACCGCCGCCGGCCGTGCCAACGCGCCAGATAATGTTGCCAGCAAGATCGAGTTTGTAGTTGCCGAGTTCAGCAACGCTAACGTACAGCGCTTTACCATCAGTGGCGACACCACCGATGTTACCCGACAAGGTTGGCATCGCCACGTCCCACAAAGGCGTGCGCCATTTAACCAAGCCAGTGGTTTTGTCGAGGGCATACACACCGCCCGACGCAGACGTGGCATAAAGCGTATCGCCGACCACGCGTGGCGTAGCATCCACGTCATAGAACTTGTCGGCTTCACCTTTGAGTGACGTCAGCCACGCCACCGTACCCGTGTCCCGCCGTAACGCCACAAGATTGCCGTTGGCAAAACCTGTGTAGAGGAAGTCGCCGTCGACGGTCACGCCAGCGTGTCCACGCAACACGGTGTCATCGGGAGTTTCCGTTTTGTATTGCCACTTGAACGTGCCCTTAAGCGCATCGAGTGCAATTACTTGGTCGGCTTCGTTGGCGAATACCACCGTCTCGCCCGCAATCACGGGCGGTTGGTCGACCGGGCCACGGCCAACGTAACGCCAACGTTCAACCCCGGTGTTGGCTTCCAGACAAATCAGCAAGCCGTCGCTGGTGCCGACGTAAAGCATGCCACGATCAATGACCGGCGCAGCGCCGACCGGTCCAAGTTGCTTGCGCCAACGAATGGCACCGTTGGCAGCGCGCAACGCCACAAATTGGCCACCCGCCGAGCCGATGAACACGGTGTCACCCGAGACAACGGGCGCGGCAAATTCTTGGGGCGCGATTTCAGTGGCGCGGTCGGCCGAAACCCATTTCCATTTCAACGCTAGCCGGGCTTCGCCAAGCGGATCACGCGGAGCCGCACGCATCGGATCAGCGTGTTTGATATCGACCGGATGACAGGCGACCAACGCGCCCCCCAATGCCAAGGTCAGCCACGTTGCTTTTGCGAATTTCGCGATCACATCTGCCCCGCCGCGCTCAGCGCGGTTAGACGGTCTTCAATGAGGCCTTCGAGCCCTGTGCCTTTGGCCAGCGATTTGGCTTTTTCAAAGCCGGCTTTAGCGTCGGCGTTTTTGCCAAGCAGCGCAAGCATGCGCGCCTCGTGATACAGCGCGTAGACACGGCGTTGACCTTTGTCGTCGGGCTGAGCGGCCCGGAATGCGGCCAACGCGTCTTCAAAACCTTTTTGCTTTGCTGCTGCGTCGGTCGCGGCTTGCGCTTTCGCTTCGAGCGCCATCCCCAGGCCTTCGCGAGCCAAAATGCCGTCGATGCCGGCCAGCTTGCTTGCGGCCTGATATGCCGTGAGCGCATCATCAAATTTGCCAGCATCGAACAGCATCGACGCGCGCAACAAATCGGTACCAATGTTGGTGGGCTTTTTTGCTAATGAATCCAACACATCAGCAGCGCGTTCAACCCGGCTCGCATAACCGGGCTCGGCTGGATCTGGCGTCGCACCTTCGGCGCGCACCGGTTGGCTTGCCACGAACATCGTGGCTGCCAACTTCTCGGTTTCGCGGCCACGCTTAGCTTCATTGCGCCAGCGAATGATAAAAATCACGGCTAGCACGGCAATGACTGCGACGCCGACCAGCACGATTTTTTTCATGTGCGGAATCAAGCGATCAAGGAACGACTCACCACCCAAGTTGACGGGAGAGACGGGAGTTTTTGCTACGGTTGGTTCAGCCACGGGATCCTCTGGTGTCGACGGCGAGCGGTGTAACATTAGGCCATGCCCCGGTCAATTCAAGGGGGCCACGCCGTAACCATACACGCGGATTTGACTAAGCTCCCCCCTACACGGTTGCTTGTCGCGGCTGGGTAAGCGATGTTTGCGGGGTGAGATTGCGAATCGGCTTGGCCCCCATCGTTGCGGTAACAGCGCTGGCTGGCTTCGCACGTTCCGCGTCGGCAGAAACCGAGCAGGCGGTAAGTGTTGAACTCGGTTATGCAACCTATGCAGCGCTCGGCAAAGCGATGGCCAACATGGAGCCACCGACGCTGACTCCAACCGCAGGTGCTGGCATGCGGCTAGCTTATGAGCGCGCACTGTCGCAAGAAATATCGTTGCGGGGGGCGGTTTCGACGGGCGGTTTTGTGGGCGGCGGGACCACGTTCTATGGCGAAGCCGCGGTGGGCGCGACCTTTCGTTTTGACGTGCTCAAATATGTGCCCTACGCGTTTGCGGAGATCGGCATCTTGCAACGCGGTGGTGGCCAGTTAGCCACTGGAATGGACCCGGTTTTGTGTTTGGGCGGCGGCCTCGATGTGTTGTCGAGCCGGAGCCGCAGCTGGGGCGTAGAAGCGCAATTATCGTCGTTTGGCGGATCGACGACGGTGTTCACCATCGGAATTCGCGGCACCCACCGCTGGGGTTTTTTCTAGCCGATTTTCTAGGCTGCGCTTGCTTGACGACTGAACGGGCGTTCCGTACGGTGCGCGGCAATGGCCCGTAGCACTCAGATTGGTCCTGGTCCCAAAGCCGCGCAGCGCGAACCTGACTCCATCATCATTGATGGCGCACGCGAGCACAATCTGCAGGTCGATCACCTCGAATTGCCAAAACATCAATTGGTGGTGATCACAGGCCCATCGGGTTCTGGCAAATCGAGCTTGGCCTTTGACACCTTGTATGCCGAAGGACAACGCCGCTACGTCGAGTCGCTGTCTGCGTACGCGCGCCAGTTTTTGGGCCAAATGGAAAAGCCCAAATACGAGCGCATTGCCGGGTTATCGCCAACGATCGCGATTCAGCAAAAGACCGCCTCGTCGAATCCACGGTCCACGGTTGGCACCATTACTGAAATCTATGACTACCTGCGGGTGTTATACGCGCGGGTTGGTGAGCAGCGTTGCCATAAATGTGGTGGCACCGTGAGTGCGCGCACTGCGTCGGAAATCGTCGAAGAATTGGCCGCGCTGCCCGAAAAAACCCAGCTCACCGTGCTTGCCCCCAAAGCGGAGAATCGCAAAGGCGAATTTCGCGAACTGATCACCGACGCTCGCAAGGCCGGCTTTGCCCGGATCCGCATCGACGGTATGGTGGTGCGACTCGAAGACGTAGAAGCACTCGATAAACAAAAGAAGCACACGATCGAAATCGTGATCGATCGTTTGACCATTGCCAAAGGCGATCGCGGCCGCCTTACCGACTCGGTGGAAACCGCGTTGCGCGAAGGCAAAGGCAAGTTGATGGTCGATGTCGCTGGCGAACGTGCGCCGCGCATGTTCTCCGAAGACAATTCCTGCGCGACCTGTGGCATCGGGTTTCCTGAATTGTCGCCGCAGTCCTTTTCGTTCAACTCGCCGCTGGGCATGTGTGAAACCTGCAACGGCCTCGGTGAACGGATGTCGGCGGATCCCGATTTGGTGATTCCGGATCCGACCAAGAGCATCCACGACGGCGCCGTCGCAGTGTGGGGCGATTCGGTTGCCAAAGAGTCAGGCTGGACCGCCAACATCGTTAATGCGCTGGCCAAGTCATTCAAGATCGACCTCACCAAGCCTTGGAACAAGTTGCCGCAAAAACAACGCGACATCTTGCTTAACGGCGCGGGCGACACCCGCGTTGCCGTCGCCTGGGAAGGCCGGCATTCGACCGGCGAATGGGCGATGCGCTTCGAAGGTATCTTGGCCCAGCTGGAACGGCGCCATCGCGAAAGCACGTCGGAACGGGCGCGTGCTCACTATGAATCGTTTTTTCGCGCCGTCGCTTGCTCGACGTGCGAAGGCACGCGCTTGCGACCGGAGTCGCGCGCCGTGGTCATCCAAGACGTCGGCGTCGTCGCAGTCACGGGCATGACGGTGCGACATGCGTCCGAGTTTGTCGCCAAACTCAAGCTCACCGGTGCGCGCGCGCAAATCGCCAGCGAAGTGCTCAAAGAGATTCGTAATCGCTTGTCGTTTTTGCTCGATGTCGGTTTGGACTATCTCACGCTCAATCGCGCGGCAGGTACATTGTCAGGCGGCGAAGCGCAACGTATTCGACTCGCTTCGCAACTTGGTTCGGAGCTCTCGGGCGTGTTGTATGTACTCGACGAGCCGTCGATTGGCTTGCACCAGCGCGACAATGATCGTTTGATCAAAACCCTGCATCGTTTGCGCGACTTGGGCAACACCGTGCTGGTGGTGGAACACGACGAAGCCACCATCGAAGCCAGCGACTGGGTCGTCGACTTTGGTCCGGGCGCCGGACGCCATGGCGGCAAAGTGATCGCCGCTGGCACGCCCGATGAAGTCAAAGCCAATCCCAAATCGCTGACGGGTCGGTTTATGTCGGGCGCCGAACGTATCGAAGTTCCAACCAGCCGGCGCGAAGCCAAAGGCTACATCGAGCTCACCGGCGCAACCGAACACAACCTACGCAATGTTGATGTCAAAATTCCGTTGGGCGTGATGGTTGCGGTCACCGGCGTTTCGGGCGCCGGTAAATCGTCGCTGATCAACGCCACCCTGTTCCCTGCCCTCAACCGTGCGCTACACAAAAGCCTCGATCGGGTTGGCCCTCACAAAACCCTGACTGGCTTAGAGCAAATCGACAAAGTAATCGTCATCGATCAGAAGCCGATTGGCCGCACGCCTCGCTCCAACGCTGCTACATACACCAAAGCGTTTGATCTCATTCGTGAGCTGTTTGCGCAGATTCCGCAATCGCGTACCTACGGTTACGCTGCCGGCCGGTTTTCGTTCAACGTTTCGGCCAAACAAGGTGGCGGTCGCTGTGAAGCTTGCGAAGGCGCTGGCATGCGCGAAGTGGAAATGCACTTTTTGCCAAACGTGTTTGTCACGTGCGAAGTGTGCAAAGGCAAGCGCTACAACGATGCAACGCTGCGCGTGACCTACAAAGATAAAAACATTGCGCAGATTCTCGATACGCCAATCGACGAAGCGCTCGAAATGTTTAAGCACCATAAACAACTCGGCCGCATCATGCAGACCATGGTCGACGTTGGCTTGGGCTATCTGTCGCTTGGCCAACCAGCGACGACGCTATCTGGCGGTGAAGCGCAGCGGGTGAAACTGGCACGCGAACTGGCACGCGTGCAAACCGGCCGCACGCTGTACTTGCTCGACGAGCCAACTACCGGTTTGCACTTTGGCGATGTGCAAAAATTGCTCGAAGTACTCAACCGTTTGGTCGAGGGTGGCAACAGCGTACTGGTCATCGAACACAATCTCGATGTCATCAAGACTGCCGACTGGATCATCGACTTGGGCCCGGAAGGTGGCGCAGGCGGTGGCGAAATTGTCGCGCGCGGCACACCAGAACAAGTCGCTGCCGTCGCCAAAAGTTTCACTGGGCAATTCCTCAAACCGCTGCTCGATCGCGATCGCGGCCGAGCGGTGGAACGCGCCAAAAAAGTGGTGCGTGGCCGCGCCAGCAGCAGTGCCGTCGATGCTGAAGCGTAACCGCGAGCAGCTACTGCACGCAAAGGCCCAACGACCACGCGTGCAATACACCAGGGATTGAGCCACTGTCGCGGACTTGCAATGACCACACACCAGCGGCCGACTGACCAATCATGGGAGCCAAGGAGCCATTGAAAGGGCGGAACCGGCCTCGATATGGCGAGCTACCAAAGTCGATCCGCGTCGGCGCCGCGTCATCAAGATAGGTCGAAATCAACCGACTACTTACTGGCACCAAGCGTCCGGCAAGTTGATTCGCCGGCGAAGCGAGGGAAACATCATACGAGATATCTGCGCTCAAGGCGTCGACGATAACAACCGCCTTACGCACGGTGCCAGTGGCTGCAACCGTGACTGGCGATGACGCAAGCGTATCGGAAAACAACACGGGACCACCGGTGCTCCGAGTCAATACCGGCGTTTCGCCTGCGCCACAGCTAAACTCAAGCTGGCAGCTCGACGCGCATCCGTCGCCGTTGGTGCTATTGCCGTCATCGCAAGTTTCGGTGGCTTCGACAATGCCGTTGCCGCAAACGCGCGGCACCGATGTATCAACGCACACCTTCAGCGACCAACCAGTCAAGAGTCCGGCGGTATTGCCGGTGCTGAGCCGCAAGTGCCATTTGCCGCCACTCGCTTGGCCTTTGAAATCTTTGGCGCCGTCGGACGCCAAGGTTTCGACGGGGCGAAACTGGCCAGCGATCGGAGCGGAAGCGTTCGCGATCAAGCGCGACGAGGCATCATGAAAGGACACATTGACCAAGTTTGCGCCGGTCCCGCTGCCTTTGCTCAGCGCGCGCGCCGTGCCATACGGCGGGAGCAGCGACAGGCTCAACTCGGCAACGTTGCCGTGGGTCACATTGACCGTTGGTGTGACGCTGCGGATCAACCCGGTGGTCGGCAGCGTTATCGACGACAGCACCCCGCGGTTATCGCCGGTTGGAATCGACAAGGCCGTGGTGTTCGCTGCAGTTACCAAGGTTTCGCCAGGGCCACAAGCAAACGTACACACGCTTGGCAACCCGACGCACGTGTAACCACCGTCGATTCGACACGCATCATTGCAACCGTCACCATTGGCAACGTTGCCATCATCACAGGTTTCGCCGAACTGCAGCTGGCCGTCGCCGCAGCGGCCGACGGCATCAACGCAAACCGCGAGCGTCCACCCACGCACCAGCGCGCCATTATAATTGGACGCTTCCAATTTCCACGTACCGTTCGCAGTGACGCCAGCGAGTGTAGACAGTGCAGTTGCGGGCTTCCAACGACCCGTGTGCGGTGTGGCACCGCTTGTGAAGTTCGTCGCGGCACTATCATCGAACATCGTACCGGCAAAATTGCTATCGCCGAACGAGGTAAGCGGCGCGCGTTGCCCGCTTGGCGCGATCAACGTGCTGGACAAGGCACCGTTGCTGGATGCCACAGCGTCGAACACCACCAACGCCTTGCTTACGACACCGGCGGTTGCGATCGCTAGTGGCGACTGCGACACCGCAGGCGTCACATTGAAGGGCATGCCAGAGGCGCGCTGCACGACTCGAGTTTCGCCAACGCCGCAGGTTAGCTCGATGCCGCACGTCGACGAACATCCATCGCCATTGCCAGCATTGCCGTCGTCGCAGCTTTCGCCGGCCTCGACAATGCCATTGCCACACAACTTCGGCGTCGAAGTATCAACGCACACCCGCAACGACCAGCTATTCAACGTGCCAACAGTACCAGCACTGTTATCCCGCACGCGCAGCTGCCAGATGCCGGCTGCGCTTTGATTGCTATGCCCATTCGGCGGATTGCCAGAAATGGTTTGCAGCGGGCGGAACTGTCCACTAAATGGCGCCAAGCCGCCGGTGATAGAGCGAGGCGCGCCATCGTTGAACGAAGTAGCGCTGTAATTCGCGCCCGTGCCGCCTGACGCCAACTGCCGTTCACCACCAAAGGGCGACAGCAAGGACACCGTGAGCTGGGAGACTTGACCATGGGAAATCGACAACGCTGGGGTCACGCTGCGCACCAAGCCCGCGGTGGTAACGGTGAGTGGCGATAACAAACCGATCGAGTCGCCGTCCGGTACGGTGGTCGCCGTGGTGTTGCTAACCGTGACCAAGGTTTCGCCGGCGCCACACCCAAACGTGCAAACACTTGGCGCACCAACACACGTGTAGCCACCTTCGGTGCCACAGGTTGACGTGCATCCGTCGCCGTTGACGGTGTTGCCATCGTCGCAGGTTTCGCCCGCGACCACGATGCCGTCGCCGCAAATTGCATTTTGGTCAATGCAAAGGCCTAACGACCAAGCTTCGAGCGTGCCTGATTGGGATAAAAACGAATCACCAATTCGCAACGACCACGTCCCAGGTGCAGCTTGGCCAAGAAAGTCGACCGCAGCGGAGGTCGACAAGGTCGCGCTCGGTTTCCAGGAACCGACAAATGGTGCTTGGGTAAAGTTAGCGCTGGCGAGCGCCGTGGCCGCACTATCGTTAAAGATCGTCGATCGTAAGTTGGCGGCCGGCGTAAACAAAAATGGGGTCTGCATCAGGCGCCGGGCCTGGCCAGCCGGATTAATCAAATCAATCGTGAGGTCGCCGACCGCAGGATGGACCAGACTGCCCACGGCAACGATCGCTTTGCGCACGGTGCCAAGGGTGCCAACCGTAACCACCGAGCTGACCGCACTCAGATCGGGGATCGCTTTGGCGACATCGGTCGAGGTGAAAATCACTGGGGTGGCGCCACCCGTGCACGTCAGTTCGAGATTGCAGGTTGCCGAACAGCCATCGTTGTTGATCTGATTGCCATCATCGCAACGCTCTGGGCCAACCAACAGCGAGTCGCCGCAGACCACGTTGCACGTACTCGGGGCACCGCCACACGCATAACCGGTTTCGATGCGGCAGCTGGCGTTGCAGCCATCGCCAAAATTGGTATTGCCATCATCGCATGCTTCGCCAGCATCCACGATGCCATTGCCGCAGATGGAATTTTCGTCGATGCACATCGCCAAGGTCCACCGCTGCAGCGTCCCCGAGGTGCCAGCGGTGTCGTCGGCAATCGCAAGCGCCCAATTGCCGATCGCAGGCACATTGAGAAAATCGATACCAGCGGTAACCGTCAGCGACGACGCTGGCCGGTACGCGCCCCGAAACGGTGCGTTGGCTGCAGTCACCGATGAGATCGCCGCTGCTGCGCTATCATTCAAAATGGTTGACGTATAGTTCGCGGCAGTGCCTGTCGTTGGAATATCGGTCGCGACGAAGCGCCCGGCGCCAGCTGGCGACACCAGCTTGATGTCCAGATGTGACGTCGCAGCATGATTGAGTTGGCCGATCGCGACGATGATTTTGCGGACTGCACCAGCGGTATTGACGGGAATAAGACTCGTTGCTTCACCCGAGCCGAAGTCTGGAATCGTTTGCGGCACATCAAACGACCGCAACACAACGGGGGTAACGCCTGCACCGCACGTGATTTCGACGTTGCAGGTCGCCGAACAGCCATCATTGTTGACCGTGTTGCCGTCATCACATTGTTCATTGCCAAGCAATACGCCATCGCCGCACGCAGGCAGGCAAGCGGACGGCATCCCGGTACAGCCATAGCCCACCTCGGTGCGACAACTTGCGTTGCAACCATCACCGTTGGCAACGTTGCCGTCGTCGCACAGCTCGCCCGCGTTGACCACGCCATTGCCGCAAATCGCGTTCGGGTCGATGCAAAGGCCAAGCGTCCACGACTCGATGGAACCACCAGCACTGCCAGCAGTATCGTCCGCCACGCGCAACGCCCAGGTGCCGGCCGCCGGTTGATTGCGAAAATCGACGCCTGCGGAGATGGCCAGTGACTGCTCCGGTTTGAACGCACCACGAAACGGCGCTTGTCCGGCCACAATGGTCACAATCGAAGTCGCTGCGGTGTCGAAGAATCCGGTTGAGCTAAAGTTGGCAGCGGCGCCCGATGGATTGTCGGTGCTCAATTCGCGCGCCGTACCCAATGGCGATACCAATGAAATATCAAGCTCGGTTGCAGCGACGTGGCGGATATTGCCAAGCACGATGGCGGCACTGCGCACCGCGCCGTTGGTGGTAACGTTGGCAACACTGTTCACCGCAGTGTTGGTATCAGGAATTGACTTGGCATCGGTCGAGCGTACGATGGTGCGGGTTTCGCCACCGGCGCATGTCAATTCGAGCGTACAGGTCGCCGAACAACCATCGCCGTTGGCAGCATTGCCGTCGTCGCATTGTTCGGTCAAAAACACCACGCCGTCGCCACAGGCCGGGCCGCAGGTGCTCGGATTGCCGGTGCACGTGTAGCGAGTTTCAACCCGGCAAGTATCGCTGCAGCCATCGCCAGTGGCGAGGTTCCCGTCGTCGCAGGTTTCGGTGCCGGTGACCGTGCCATTGCCACAGGTCGACGTGGTGTCGATACACAACGATAATGTCCACGCGTCAACGGCGCCGGTGTCCTGGAGTGCGCTGTCGACTACATGCAATTGCCACGTACCAGCGGCGTTTTGCCCAAGCATGCCAGCCCCATCGGACAACGTTTGGATGGGTGCGAACAACCCCGTGAACGGAGCTGGCGTATTGGCGAACAACCGAGGGTTGCCGTCGGCAACGTTGGTAGCGACGAAGTTGTCGCCAACGCCGCCAAGCTGCGCCGTCAGCACGCGACTACGATTGCTTGGCGCGATCAAGGCCAAACTCAAACTACCAACGGTTGGGTGCGACAATCGACCGATGCCAACCGCAGCTTTGACCACCGCACCCTGATTCAGGGCTGGCACCTCAACCACGCTTGAAATTCCGTTCACATTATTGTCGGGAATCAAGCGCGGCACGTCAGTTGCGCTGAGCTGCAAGCGGGTTTGACCGGCTGGGCACGTAAACTCGAAACGGCAGGACGCCGAACATCCGTCGTTGGGCGTGCGATTTGCGTCATCGCATTGCTCGTTCAGATCTAACACACCGTTACCGCATTCGAACCGGCATGCGGCCGAACAACCATCGCCGTTATCTGCATTGTCACAGAGCGCAGGGTCCCCCAGCATACAAGCGTCGTCGCATTGTTCGCCGGCGCCAACCACACCATCACCGCAACGAATACTGCACACACTCGGCGAACCTGCCGCGCAGCTATAGCCAGCTTCAACCGTACATAACTGCGAACAGCCATCGGCGTCTTCGGCAGGTGGTGCGTCGTCACATGCTTCATTGCCAGTGACGAGGCCATCACCGCAAATCGGTCCGCATACCGATGGCGAGCCGGTGCAACGCCAACCAGTTTCGATCGCACAAGCGGCCGAACAACCATCGCCATTTTCCGCTGGCGCCGTATCATCGCAAGCTTCGGCGCCGGCCACGATGCCATCGCCGCACGTGGTCATGCACTGACTTGGCGACATCATGCAGGTCCAGCCTGGCTCCGCCACACACAACGTCGAACAGCCGTCACCAGCCGTCACATTGCCATCGTCACAACCTTCAACACCGACGACAATGCCGTTGCCACACGCCGTGACCGTGCAGTTATTGTCGCAGCCATCGCCGTTGATCGTGTTGCCATCGTCGCACACTTCCGCCCCCGTAACCACGCCGTTGCCACAACCGGTCGGTTTGCAAACATCGCCCGGGCCATCATCGCAGCCGTCACCGTTGGTGTCATTGCCATCGTCGCAAGCTTCGCCGACTTGGGATACCGCGTCGCCGCAGCGTGGCACTTGACACACCATGCTTTGGCAAACGCCGCTGGCACAATCCATCGGCACCGCACAACTTTTGCCATCCAAGCATCGCAAGCCGGGTGCGCAGCTGCCCCCGCAGTCCACATCCGTTTCGGAGCCATTGCGTTGGCCATCGTCACAGGTAGGGTCAACGCAGGTTTTTTGCTGCAGGTCGCAGACTTGACCGTTAGTGCATTGATCATTGGTGGCACACCAACAGACGCCTTCACCATTGCAAGTACCGGTGGCACACGCAGTGCCGATCGGCGCATTGGCATAGGTCGTGGTGGTGCCACTACATGAGTCGATCGTGCAATCGTTGTGGTCGTCGATCGGAACACAAGTTGGCGCGTCGATCTTGGCATCAACCGCTGCGTCGGTCGCGTTGTTGCCACCGCCACAAGCATGGGCGGCGAGCACTGCAAAACCAATGAGTAAGGCCCGATAATAATGGGAAGAAACCACCATAGGACATCGATACGAGCCACCCTGGGAATCGGATCAACCAGGCCAAACAATGGCGTCTTTTGTCCAGTCCTTGACGAGATCCGGCCGCCATGTGCGTTGGCCGCTGGAGCCTTACATATTTACGTGGTGCGGCGCCGCTCGACGAGCAGTAACGCCACGCCAAGTCCCACGGTTAAGGGGCTGTAGATCAAAGCATTCCAGTGCGCAAATTCAGGGGTGACGCGCGAAGTCCACAGCGTGCTGACGAGGAAACCGACGCCGCCACGCAGTAACAGCACGGCCGCAGCGATGCGCAGGCCCCAGCGCAAACACCAGCTAGGCAGAGGCCATCGCGCTACGTCCACGCCGGCCAGCGTCAGCCATGCAGCGCCAAGCAGTGCTACTGCAACCGCGACGGTTGGCGCGGCAGTGGGCGCACGCGCCACGTCCGTTGTGCCGATCAGATTGCGCACCAATGCGTCGGCCGAAGCAAACGGCCACACCGACCGCAACCAAATCAAATGCAGCGCGGCAAGTGCGACCAATATGGCCGCTGTGGTGATCGCGATAGGGGTGAGACGCTTCATGGTGCCTCCAAGATCGACGGCAACAACGCCAAGCCTGGCCGAATCAACGCATGATACTGCCAACGATTGACGCGCGCAGGTACCGCACGCATCGCGGTATGCAACGCCCACTGTGCCACCGCGTTGCGCCAATGCGCGGCGTTGCCTAACCGGCGCGAATTGAGCTGCATCGAGCGCACGCGGCGATGCCGCAACTTGATGTAACGCGCAACCGCGCCGTCGACGCCAGGCGCAAGTGCAGCAGCCAATGCAACGGCATCTTCAATCGCCATCGCTGCACCTTGGCCAAGATTTGGCGTCATGGCGTGCGCTGCATCGCCAAGCAAGGCAATCCGCGGCTGCCCAATCGGCGACCATAACGGCCGCTCAAGCTCAATGAGATCATGATGCAGCGACGGCCCACCATGCGCCAACGCCGTTATCACGCGAGTTAGCGCTGGGCCAAATCCACCGAACACACTGCCGAATTCGCTAAGCGCTGCTGCCTGCGGCGGTGCTTGATGTACTAGAAAATAATACAGCCGCTCGTGCGATAGCGGCACCACCCCAATGCGCGCGGCCCCGCCCCACGCTTCGATCGCATCGCGAAAACCTAGGTTCGTGGTGATGCCGCGATAACACGTCGTGCCACTGTAGCGCAGCGCAACCTCGCCGCAGGTTAGCGCGCGCACGGTGGAATGCAGCCCATCAGCACCAACGACAAAATCATACGCCTCAGCGTGGCCGTGGCTCGTCACCACAACCTCCGGCGTCGGCGCAATCGCTGTGACGGAGCTTCCCAAGCGCACGTCGACGGCACTCGGTAGCGCCGCTTGCAGCGCAGCATGCAACTCCGCGCGCGCCATCGACCACATCGGGCCATGCTGGGCCGCCATGCCAGCCATGTCGAGACGCTGCAAACAGCGACCATCGGCGCGCTGCACGGTTAAGCCCGGCAGTTGCTGACCATCGCGATCAAGCGCGACGCCAAGCGCCGTCAACAAGCGCGCTGCGTTGGGCGCGAGGATGATGCCGGCACCAACCGGTGCAAACGCGGGCGCTCGCTCCAGCAGGGTAACTGCATGTCCTCGACGGTGCAGCGCAATCGCAGCGCACAGCCCCCCAATGCCACCGCCAACAATGAGGATCTTCATGCGGCCTCCAGCTGGAGCAACCGACGCAGCGCACCGTCGAGGTTTGCCAATTGCTGCTTGCGCGTCAGCATGCCGTTGAGCCCCGCTACCAACATGCCAAAGTACAACGAAAAAAATGCAGCAAAAGCGAGTTGGCGATCGATATCAGGGATGGCGCGCGCCGCCACGGCAGCGTTGATTTCGCCAATCACCCAGGTTTGAAACGCTGCTAGCCGTACTGAAAGTTCGCCCGCAACAGGCGTAAACAACGACGCTGCCAAATACGCTTTCGCTAGCTCGGGCTCGCGCAAATACGACGCATACAGAGTGCCTGCGACATGCAACAAGCGCTTCACCACATCGCCATTGCGCGGCAGCGTGCGATACGCTTGTGCCAACGCTGCAGCGATATGCTCGTCGAGCAGCGCTTCGACCAACGCATTAACGTCGGCGAAGTGCACAAACAACGTGCCGCTAGCAACGCCGGCTTGTTTGGCAATGGCGCGTGTCGTGGTGCCAGTTAGGCCGTGGGCTTTGAGCACGTCTTGAGCAGCGCGCAACAAGGCCTGCCGAGTTGCAGACTTACGTTGTTGCCGCGAAGGTTGGTCGCCTTTCATGTTCGCTGTCATGCTCACTGAGCATACTCACTGAGCATGATCATTCAATACCACTAGGATGCGGCATGCTGACGCGTCGCACCTTAAGCCGCACACCGGCTGACACCGCCTGGCCGCGACAATGATGTCCGGAAGCAGCGTCAGGTCGGCCAACGGCGCCGGGGCCAACGCCTTAAGGTTCAAGGTGTTAGGCTGGCCTGCGGCGTGCAATGACCAAACCCATGCGACTGCTTTCCTTGTTGTTAGTACTGGCGGGTCTCGCTGCGAATGCGTGTGCGGTGCCACCATCAGCGGTGCAGCCGTTTGCACTGTCACCAACCAGTCCGCACACCATTGCCGTCGATATGTCGGGCGCGTATGCCGCCGACTCGCACCAACTTGAAAGCCGCGCCGCGTATCTAGCGCACCTCGGGCCCAAACGCGGCCCCCGTGATTTCGCATTTTTAGTTGGTGGTGGGCTTGCAGCGTCAAGCGCTACCACGAACACCAACGCTAGCGCGCATCACTGGTTCAGTGCGCTGCCGTTTATTGTGTTTGGAGTCCGTCTACATAACTGCCACATCAGCACGGCGCTGTCCGGTGGCACCGGTGGCGGACCTAGTGTGTGGTTCACCGGCGGCGTCATCGAAGGCAGCATGGGCTGTCGGACCCGCAGCTTGCAACTTTCGTTGCGAGGCCTAAAACACGGCTATCACAGCAACAACGTTGCAAGCAGTGCCACCAGCGCAAGCATCGTCGCTAGCTACCAAGCGCCGTTTGCGGTTGCTCCCACAGTTTCGCTGGCGTTATCGCGGCGCAACGCTAGCTTCACCGAGCGTCAGCCGGCCGACAAGTTTATGTCGGCCGAGGAGATCCACGACGTTGAGCGTGGCTGGACTATCATGGTTACGGCCGGCATCTCGATCGCGCCGATGCCGCGCACGCGGCGCTAGAAACAGTCGTCAGCCATTTCCATCAAGGCCAACGAGCTGCTCTCGACGATCTTGCGCGACGCGGTCAATTCTGGAAGCACTTCCGCGCAGTAAAACCGCAAACTGGCCAACTTGCCTTGGTAGAACGCTACGTCGTCGCCTTTGGCGCCAGCGGTGAGTTTGGCTTGCGCCACCTGGGCCGCCACCAACAAGCGCCAACCGATGACCACTTCGGCGATCGCAAACAACAGACGATTGCCATGCAGCCCAACGTGATAAGGCGACTGCATCACTTTACCCATCAAGCTCATCAACATCGCCGAGACATCTGCGATGGCGGCTTGCAACGCCGCGGCTTCGGCCGCCAATTCGGCTGGCATCGCTTTGCAGCTAGCCACAATCTCGGCCACCAATCCCTGCAGCGTTGCGCCGCGGTCGCGCACGATCTTGCGGAAGAACAAATCCAACGCTTGAATCGCCGTGGTGCCTTCGTACAGCGTGTCGATCTTTTGATCGCGCACGTATTGTTCGATCGGATAGTCCTCACAGTAGCCGCTACCGCCAAAGCACTGCAGCGACAACGACAACAGTTCGTAGACTTTCTCCGACGAGTAGCCTTTGATCAGCGGCAACATCAGATCATTGCGTGCGTCGAGATTCTTGTGACCGTCGGATCCATGGCCACCACCGAGCTCGATCTGATCTTGCAAGTGGGCGGTGTACAACACCAACGCGCGCAGGCCTTCGGCAAACGTTTTTTGCAACATCAACATACGGCGCACGTCGGGGTGCCGCAAAATTTCGACGCGCGGCGCAGTTTTGTCAGCCGCACGCGCCAAGTCGGCACCTTGCTTGCGCAGCTTGGTATAGTCGAGAGCGTTGAGGTAAGCCGTCGACAGCGTCGCCATCGACTTGGTGCCAACGCCCATGCGTGCGTACTCGATTACTTGAAACATTTGCGCAATGCCATCGTGCACGCTGCCCACCAACAAGCCACGGCAAGGC
>JAKQOD010000060.1 GCA_029565465.1 Deltaproteobacteria bacterium | reverse complement strand
ACGCCATCGACGCCATCGACGCCACCGACGACGACACCGACGACACCGACGCCACCGACGACGACACCGACGCCACCGGCGCCACCGGCGCCACCGACGACGCCACCGACGCCGGCACTGGCCGCACCGACAGCTGCGACCACCGTTACATTCGAAGTTCGTGGGCTCACCCACTTCCGCAGCGGTCGCGACTTGCTTGCAGCTGGCAAACCAGCGCTGGCCCGCAAAGAATTCGAACTCGCAGCTCGTACCATGGAAGCGCCGCAGCTTGTCGAAGACGCGCAGTTCTGGGCAGCGGTTGCAGCGCATCGTAGTCAGGCTGCCGACGCCAACGCAGTGCTGTTAACGTTCGCGACCCAACAGCCCCATTCGCCACGTGCTGGCCAAGTCGCACTGTTGCTCGCGCAACGCGCGGTTGCCGCAGGTGATCGCGCAGCCGCTGAACGGTGGCTGCCCGTCGCTTTGGCCGACCCACTCGTTGATGTCAAACAAAGCGCTGAAGCATTGGCTGCAACATTGCGCGCCACAGATTCATTGGCCCCGACGGCAAAGTGAGCCGAACAAAACTGGCAACAAGCGGCAAGCAATTGCTTTGCGTTGACCCAGCCACCTGCACGCACCTACCTTGGCTGCATGTACACTTCAAGACTTGCGCGAATGGCGTTGTTAGGAAGCTTGCTCGTTGCTTGCGGTGATCCAGAGCTTACTGAAGAGTTCTGTACCAGCGGCGAACTGTCGTGCGCTGCAGATGGCGTATACAAATGCCAAGCCGACGGCAGCAAGACCAAAGAAGCGACCTGCAACAACTGCGTAGCCACACCAAGCCCGTATTGCCCTGCCGCCGATCTGTGTGGCACCGCCACCGATGGCACCGTCTGCGACGGCGACAAGGTGCGTAACTGCGCTACCAAAACCACTGCGCCTTGCGAAATTGGACACTGCATAACTTCCAACAACCAAGGCATTTGCGCTGCGGATCTTGGCCAACCTTGTTTCGGCACCACGACGGCGGGCGAAGTGCAACTGCCATGCGCCGACGGTGGCGCGCTCGCAACCAACGCAGCTTGTGACTACCGCACCGGCGTTTGTGCGCCAGCAGCCTACAACTGTGGCAACTTGGAAACGTTGCAAGCAAATCAAGTCGCCTGCGATCCAACAACCGGCGACTACTTTTCAAAATGCACCAACGGCCAACCGGGTGCCATCATTTGCCAAGGTGAAACGGCGTGTCGCAATAGCTCGTCGATTACATGTTTCACTCCAGCTACCGAAGGCGTTGCCTGTGGCGGCCAAGCAGTGTGTGCACCCTTCATGCACTGCGTTCAGAACGGACCGAGTCAAGCTTCGTGCGTTGCACCAGCAGGAGCGCTGGTTTGCGGCGCGAACGATCGAACCTTAGTGTGCTCATCAACTGATACAGCTTTTGCGTGTCTGCAAGGCAACGTGTACCGTTGGAATGGGCTCACCACGTGGGGCGGGAGCTGTACAAACAACCATGTACAGGTGCCGCTCGGTGGCAACTGCATCCCAGGGTTGGCAGATTGCGTAACCGGCCTGGCCTGCGACCGCGAGTTCTATGATCAAGTTGGTGTTTGTAAAACGCCAGCCGCGGGCGCAACTGCGGAATGCGTGTTAACCGGCCAAGCAATCGTTTCGAACAACACGTGTGAATTTGAATGGGCATCGTGTCGCGACGGCCACGACTATCGCGTGTCTTGTCGCGGCATCCGCATTGGCAACAACGTACTCACCCAATGTCGCTGCCTGCTCGATCAACAGGAAACTGGCACGTTTGTAGGCACTGATGCCTGTGCCGCGACCTCTACGCAGCAGCTCGACAGCGTTGCCAACGCCAAATGCGGCTGGGATGTCACGACCACAGAAGTCACGCCGTAGAGCAACCGCCTGCAAGCCGAAAGCTCACGATCAATCGCGGCCAAAACGCGCCGCTGGCTTTCTGATGTGTGGTCTTTCGGCCCATGCAAAACGGCAAGACAACCCGCCATGGGGCTAGGTGTCCGGTGGCTGGACGGCTTGCGTCGCGCTGCAAGTACCTGAAATCACTAATTCTATGAACTGGCATCAGTCATGCTCTTAGTGCTGGCATCAACAACTCGCCACACTCGGAGACAAAGCTCATGTCGAAATCCATCCTCGCCAACACCGCTCTCGCTAGCAGCTTCATGTTCCTTCTCGTTGGTGCGTGCACCGACCAAAACGATGTTCAACTCGACGAAGCCATCGACGCGACCTGCGAAGACGACGCGAAGTGCGATGGCCAAACCGCCGAAGGCTTCGAAGTCTTCAAAGGCGCCGACAACCGCTACTACTTCCATTTGCAAAGCGCCAACGGCCGCATCGTGTTGCAGTCGCAAAGCTACGCCACCAAACAAGCGGCCACCAAAGGCGTTGAATCGGTGCGCAGCAACGGCGTCGACGCTGCGAACTACAAATTGATGCAAGCTTCGTCGGGCCAGTGGTACGTCAACCTGCTCGCGCAAAACCACGAAATCATCGCGACCACCGAAACCTACACGCGCAAGTTCAGCGCGCAACGTGCGATCGAAACCTCGGTTGCCTTGACCGCACGTGCGCAACAAGTGCGCGCTGCCAAAAGCGGTGCGAAATTCCAAACGTTTATCGGCGCCGATCACCAACGCTACTTCCACTTGCGTGGCAAAAACGGCGAAGTGATGTTGGCCTCGGAAGGCTATGTCAACGGTGCCAGCGCGATCAAAGCCATCGCATCCGTGCGCACCAACGGCAAGATCGCCGGCCAGTACAATGTGCTGCAAGCCGCCGACGGCCAATGGTTCTTCAACCTGCGCGCTGGCAACGGTGAAATCATCGGCCATGGCGAAACCTACGCTTCGAAGAGCAACGCGCAACGCGCCGTTGACACCCTGGTCGCACTGCTCAAAAGCGAATTGGTTGCGAACCCAGCCCCCATCGCAGCGCCGGCCCGCTCAGTCACCACGTTCCCTGTGCTGCAACAAACCTTCGGTGCGTTGTCCGACGTTGCCGCTGGCGGCGCCACCTTGGCTTACTTCGGTTTTGCCGAAACCTCGTCGGCACCAGCTGGTTTGCAATGCAGCAACGTCACGTTGGCGCAACTTGGCGAAGTCTACGACGGCTTGGTTGACGAAGTGCAAACCAGCGGCAACCGCAGCGCTCGCCCTGATTTGACCCAAGCCATGATCGACAGCGGTCGCGCCGAATTCCTCACGCTCTTGGGCACCGACAGCTACAAGTTGTGCACCACCAACACCACGCGCCTTAGCACGTTGGGCGCCGAGACCTATATCCAAGCGAGCACCGCATCTGGGCCACGCTTAGTGCTGGAGCTTGGCTTCAATCGGTAATCACGCCACTCGTCCGGTTACCGGACTCGCTACCAAGGCTGCGTGCAACGCAGCCTTTTTGCGTTAACCACCGCGAACGTAAGCCAGACCTGTTAGCATCGCGCCAGTGAACCGCTTATCAATTGTTTTCGTTTTTATGCTGGTCGCCTGTAAATCGGGTGACAAACCAGGTGCCGCGCCAACTGACAAACCGAGCGGTTCAGCTGCCACGCCGCCGCCGAAGTTCGCAAACCTCAGTGTCAAGGTTGGCACTCGCAACGTCGAAATGCACAGCGCACGTGCATTGCGTATGCCCGACGGCAGCACCAAGCTCTATGCGTCGCCCAACGAAAACACCACATGCGATGAGTTGCGGTCGAGCATGTATGACCACAAGCACGTCGACGCCATGGTGTTAAGCATGCCGGACCGACTCACGGCAACCGGCGCCAGCGAAGGTGTAGTCGAGACCATGTATATGGACAGCAGTGGCGAAGACGCCAAAGGCACTGCCAACGTAAGTGGTGCAGCCGACGCGCCAACGCTCACGCTAGAACTCAACTTCACCAGCAAAAACGGCAAAGGTGATGTAGTGACCGTGCTTGGGTCCGTGCCAGCTGAAAACTGCGGCATGCTCGACACCAGCAAAGGCCCTGGCGTGCCAGCGACGCCGATCACCTCGACGGCAGTGATGACCGTCGCAGGCAAAGAATTCCCGGTTCGCTGCGCCAAGATGTTAGGCAAAGATCTCGAACTGCTCGACTTCCCATGCGACTGCGACGGAGTATGGATGGTAGGCACCTGGCTAGTGCACAGCGGCAACAGCTGGACGCTCAAAGGCAAACGGTTCGCCGGCGAAAGCACCGGCGAAGCAGCAACGTTGACGATCGCCGCTGGCGCGCAGGTTGCGGCTACCGAGCCCGCAGGCAAACCAACCGTCGAGCTGACGCTGAGTGGTGAAGGCAAGGTGGGCAACTACGCGGTAGCCTTGCGTGGCAACGTAAACGCCTTGGTTTGCCGCTAGTTGTTGTAACCAGCGTTGTCATCTACGCTAGCGCATGGCTAAAAAGGCTCTGCGCGGCATCGGCAACTACCATGCAGGTGCGCACGTCCACTGGGCGACATCGGCAAGCGCGTGTAAGGCATGCGGAGGTTAGCGTGATCAAGGTCAATCAGATCCAGTCGGCGGCGCAAGCGCTGCGGCTGGCGCCGCGCATCGACATGGCGGGGGTGTGCGTCGGCGATGAGGCCGATGCACACTGCATCGGCGTGGACGTGGCGCGGGCCATCCACGACGCACTTCCCGGGCTGCCGCTGTCGGTGGCGCTGCCCGGCTGGGCCGCGCTGCAGCCCGGGCAGGTGGACCGCCTGCTGCAGGACATCGGCGCCAGCCACTTCGAGTTCACCCCGGTGGATCTGGCCAAGCCCGCCGATTTCGCCGCCGAGCTACTGCGCCTGCAGGCCATCCGGGCGCCGAAGATCGCCAACGGCTTCTTCCTGCAGCACGACGACCTGAGCTTCGCCAGCGACCTGGCGCCCTACCATGCGCTGCAGCAAGCAGGGGTGGTCTGGTTCCAGTTCGAGATCGGCTCGGCGGTGGCGCTGGGCGTGTGCCTGTCGCAACCCGACCTGCAGCGGGTGCAGTCCTTCCTGGCCGGGTTACCGGTGCTCGCTACCGACCAGATCACCGCGCTGGGCGGCTATCCGCTCTCAACGGTCAGCAACTTTTTCTTCAACCTCGGCCTGCCTCGGGCGCAGCGCAACTACGACTTCGGGCAACTGGCCTGGGCCGAGTCGCAGCTGATGAAGCTGCTGCCGCAGCGCGCGGCAAAAACATGGGCGACGCCGACCAGCGGTTAGCGGAGTTAGCTGTTAGCTGGGTTGAGCTCAATCCAAACCCTCGTACCAACGCTGACTGCTAGCATTTGTCTATACAAATGTAATCATTGACATTAATCACCCTCACATGTACGCCGATTTCAGGGCGACATCCGGCGTTGAGTTCCGTATTATTGCCTGACATGGCCGCTACATTCGACAAAGCCAAAGCGCCGGCCGCGCCAGCTCAAGCGCCAGCCGCGGCGCCTGCAAGAGCTGGCCGCGCTGCCAAAGTAAGCAATCCTGCGATCGCATCAATGGCAGCCCGTGCGCATGTAAACCCAGGCCAACTAAGCGCCGCGCTGTTGTGGGTGATTTCAGACCACGACACCAGTGATCCATCGCATCCCGATCACCTCAAAACGATGCAGTCGGTTGCGAAAGTTGCGCCCGATTTCCATGCTGAGAACGCCAAGCAGTTGCTTGCTGGTACCTATGCACCTCAAGCCACCAACGAAAGTGCACAGGGTGGCAAAGCCGACAAACACGCACCCCCAACCCCGGTGCCCGACGGCATTTTGAACAGCCAAATACATCACCTTGCAGCTGGCACCAAAGGCATGGACCGCGGCGGCCTTGCGGTCCTTGAAAACAGCGACCCGCACCTTTCGTTGGCAGTTGATCCGGCCCAGCGTGTACCCGGCTGGTTCGACGTGGTGCTGCACGGCACCGATGTCGGCGAAGTTGGTGACGGCTTCCGCGTCGTTGTGCGCAATCAATCGACCGGCGTGCCTAAAGTTTACTTGCTGACGGTTGCTAAGCTAGCGTCGCTCATTCGCGATTCTAATTGGCGCTCGGGCATGCCAATTCGGTTGTTCGCCTGTCGCGCTGGCCGCATGATGCCAGGTGGCAAAACCGCAGCAGCTGAACTCTCGGCCGCGCTCAAAACCGAAGTGCTTGCGTCAAATCAAGTCAACGTCGATACCGCGCGCGGCTTTGCAGCGTACCCGTTGGAAAAAGATCAAGGCACGCAATATAAAGTGTACAGCCAGCCAGGCTCGTCGCTGAAACTCAACAAAGGCATGGCGCCGGATACCATCGCACAAGGCAAAGGCGCACCATCGTCGGGCCACTCCGGCGGCACACATGGGGCGCTCGTGGCACCGCAGCTCGCAAGCGAACAACCCGCCATGCTTGCGCAGTATCAACAACGTGTAGCGCAGCTCGAAAAGCTCTCGCCATCCGAAGCTGCGCGGCTACGCTCAGGTCTGCGCGCTGCGCAATCATGGGCGCAAGTGCATCAGCAATGGAACGCGGTCAGCAAAGCCTTGCGCACGCAAGTTGATACCGCTGCGGGCATTGGCCCAAGCGGCAAGCGCTAGCCCAAGAATCACGAGTTCGTCCGGTTTTCGGACTCTTCACATTTCAGCGTGGCGGGCCGGCCGGCCGCGCTGCAAATGCGGCAATTCGTTCACGCAAATGCTCGCGCCGCTTCTGTAATTTGCTCGATGCCGTTGCGGCGGTAGCGTTTAGCACCATGCGCACCCGTTCAAGCTGGCGTGGCGAAAACAGCGCGGCTTCGACCAGCGCCATACAGCACTCGGCCATTTCCAGTGATTCTTCATCGGAGCGCTGCGGTGCATGCAACAACGTTTCATAGCGTCGCCGTTGCGCTGCACGTGCTTGATCGATTTTGCGGCACGCAACGCAGCGCACACAATCAGCGTCGAGGGAAAAGCCGAGTTCCTCGTACCAGTGTTGTTGTTCCAAGGCGTAGAAGATGAACTCCAAGCCACAATCGCGACAGGTGCGGGCGGTATCAAAGTAGTGCGTCACTGGCAGCACGGTGAAGGTCTGCTTCCGCCAATTCGCAACGACCGCCGTGTTGGGGATGCGTTTGCGTCCAGGCGAATGCCAGTGCAACACCGTCAACGCTTCGCCTGGCTGAACCGCACCGCTGGGCTTCGGATCGAGCCCGGTAACCCGCGGGCCTTGGCCAAAACGCGGATGCTCTGCAAACGCAGCATAGCGATCAGGCACCGCTGCGCGTTCCACAGGCTTTTTCCGTTTGCGCGCCATGTGCGATGGTGCAGTGTAGAAGCACTGCGCGCTGCATTCAACTAGAACTATTGCAATGGCTTGGCAACGATCATCGTTTGATCAACTGCCGTGGCTGGGATCAAGAATTCACCACTGAGCCGGATTGCCCGCGTGCGTTCTTTGTTTGGCACATTCGCACAATCAAACGTGCCACGGAAACCGCCTTGCGGCGCTGGGTTGGCTTCGACTTTCAGCTTGCAACCATCGGTCGTGTAGTACTTGTTGCCGACGGTCGCCGGTGCGTTGAATGCAGTGCGTTCCGACGACATCGTGATGCCAACTTCGGCGGTGTATTCACCAGGGCCAGTGAACGTCTTGGTGTAGACCGAGAAGGCAATGCCCTTGTTGTGCGCGCCGTTGAGGGCAAAAGCACCTTTGGTGATATCGCGGAACAACAACTCAAAACCTGAGCGCGTAGCGAAATTCCAGATATCCAATCCGTACATGTACACACGATCGAGCCGGAACACTGGTTGGTATGGAACATTGCGAGTATCAAACGAGGCCGACTCAGAACCCGACATCGAAAACGCTAAGCGGGTCGCAGCATCACTGTCATCGCCGTAACAGCTTGGGCTACCGTAGGCTTTGCCAGGCGTCCAACTGACGCCACAAAGCGCTTGGCCACACGTATCACCACATGCGCTGTAGCCATCCGCTTTGGCATCGGCTTGTTCAGATAACAAGTCAGCATCATCACGGGCAGTGCGGTCTTCCAGTGCCTCGTCGGCACAGCCAACCGCAAACGTTGAAAGTGAAAGCAGGGCTAGGCTAAGGGTAGTTAAAGCGCGCATGCCAGGCGTCTTTGCATGATGCGGACCATGTTTCCCTAGGGCTAGATGGCCGAAACTATGTACCTTTCGTGCAGGCCTCCATGGCTACACCGCTTGCCGGCCCAACCACGAGCCGGCGGATCACGCGGGATATTGATGCCTTTACTGCGCACTCGGGCCAGCCTGGTGTTACCAACGTTCGGTGAACAAACTTGTATTGCTCATTTCATTCACAGCGGCAACTGCAGCGCAGCACGCGTACGCTGCCGGACCCAGGCCGCCAACCAATGTAGCTAAAAAGGTGCAAGGCAATCGCACCGTCGTTGGCATACCTGAAATCCCACCAGCGTTGCTCGAAACATTGGGGCGTTACCAAAACACGCGCGGCGCAACCACGCTTGGCTTCACCAAAAACGGCTGCCAGTTGGTGCTCACACGCTTTGCGGAAACCAACCAAGTACATCGGGTTTGTCGCGCGCTGGGTACGCGCGAGCAATTGACATTCTTCAATGAACCGATCGGCTTCGCGGCGCTTGCACCGTTGGCCTCGAACCTCGATGGCTTTGTGTTTGGCAAGGACGAAGGCGGCAACGAGTTTTCACAGCTCTACTGGTTCGACTTAAAGACCCGCGTCATCACTCGCATCACCGACGGTAAACGTTCGCAGAATGGCAGCCCGGTATGGTCGCCAGATGGCAAAAAGCTGGCCTACAGCAGCACTGCACGCAACGGCTCCGATACCGACGTTTGGGTTTACGATTTTCAAAGCCGGGCGGCCGAAGCTGTTGTGACTATCGGCGGCAGCGTCGCGCCACGCGACTTTGCGCCCGATGGCAAGTCGCTGATCTTTAGCAAAAGCGTCTCAATTGCCGAGGCTTATCCTGGCGAAGTCGACCTCGCGACCAAAAAGGTCACGATGTATCCAATCGACGGTGGCAAAGCCGCGTTTGGAGGTTTTGCCTACGCCAGCGCAACCTCGGCGTACTTCGTCTCCGACGAGCCGTTGGCTGGCAAACCGTCTGAATTTCTGACGCTGCGCAAACACGACATGGCCACCAACAAGGTCACCGCAGTCAGCCAAAGCAGCGCGTGGGACGTCGCGGGTTTTGCTTTGGCTGCTAACCGCAAGCGGTTGGCCTATATCACCAACGAAAACGGCTACAGCAAACTGCGTGTCCTCGAAGTCCCATCGCATCGTGAACTCAAACTACCGACGTTGCCAGCTGGCGTATTCACAGCGTTCGCGTTTTCTGCTGATGGCAACAAGTTGGCAGTTTCGGTCAACAGCGCTACGACGCCCAACGATGTGTACGTGATTGACATCGGCAAGCGCAGCGTCGAGCGCTGGACCCAAAGTGAAGTGGGTGGGCTTGATGTCGCAACCTTCGTAGCGCCAACCCTTATTCAATATCCAACCTTTGACAGCGTCGATGGCAAGCCGCGCTTGATCCCTGCATTCTACTATCGCCCCAAAAACGTGGCCGCCAACGTCAAGCTGCCGGTCATCATCAACATTCACGGCGGCCCTGAAAGCCAAACCACCCCAACGTTTAGCGCAACCATTCAATACCTTGCCGTCGAGAAACAGGTTGCCATCATCAGCCCTAACGTCCGCGGCTCCAGCGGCTACGGTAAAACCTATCTCACCCTCGACAACGCCGAGAAACGCGAAGACTCGGTGCGCGATATCGGTGCGCTGCTCGATTGGATTGGTAAACAACCCGAGCTCGACGCCAAACGCATCGGCGTGATGGGCGGCTCGTATGGTGGCTACATGGTGTTAGCGTCGTTGACGAACTTCAGCGACCGCATTGCAGCGGGTATTGATGTCGTTGGCATTTCGCATTTCGGCACGTTTTTGAAAAACACCGAGGCCTACCGCCAAGACTTGCGTCGCGTCGAGTATGGTGATGAACGCGACCCCAAGATGGCTGCGCTGTTCGAAAAGATTTCGCCCCTGCGCAACGCAGCCAAAATCCGCGCACGCCTGTTTGTCGCCCAAGGCAAAAACGATCCACGGGTGCCATGGACCGAAGCTGAACAAATCGTCGATGCGGTTAGCAAAACCGGTGCCACGCCTTGGTACTTGCTGTTCGACGATGAAGGCCACGGTTTTCGCAAAAAGGCCAACGTTGATTACTTCACGGCGGCCTGCATGCTGTTTTGGCAACAAACGCTGCTGGAAAAGAAATAGCCGGCACGCACTGCCTCTCGCAATCCAGGCTGCGAAACGGCTATAATGGCGGACCGCATGCCGCACCCTTTGGACCCACTCGTCGACGACGGCATCATCGATGAAGTGCTGGGCCGACTCAAGAGTGGCAAAGAAGCAGATATTTACCGAGTGCGGCGCGATGGCCAGATTATCGCGGCCAAGGTCTACAAAGACCGCGCGACCCGCAGCTTTAAAAGCAACGCCGACTACAAGGAAGGCCGAGAAATTCGCAGCAGCCGGACCCGGCGTGCGATTGAAGCCGGCAGTCGGTTTGGCCGGGAGTCGGAAGAAGACGCTTGGAAGTCCGCCGAAGCCGATGCGTTAGGCAAGCTGTTCGCTGCGGGGTTGCGCGTGCCGCAACCGATCATGTTTTACGAAGGCGTGCTGTTGATGCAGTTGGTTGCGGATGCCGACGGTAACGCCGCGCCGCGGCTGATCGAGTTGACGCTGACGCCAGCTGCAGCGCATGCGCTGTATGTCGACCTGCGTGCACAGATTGTGGGCATGTTGTGCCTGGATTTGATCCACGGCGATTTGTCGCCGTACAACATTCTCGACGGTGCGGCCGGAGCCACGATTATCGATTTCCCGCAGATTGTCTCGGCACCGCACAATTCGCGAGCGGAGTTTTTCTTTCGGCGCGATTTTGAAAATGTGCGCGAGTTCTTGGCTGCGTCGGATCCTAGCCTGTTGGCATTTCGCGACGATGCGCGCAAAATTTGGACTGCATATGGCAGGCGCGAATTGACGCCATCATTTGTGCCATCGCCGCCAGGCCCGCCGCTACAAGCACGTAATGATCGTGGCCAGCATCGTAACAACAGTCGGGATCAGCGCAACGACGGGCAGCGCTTCGACAACCGCTCGCCACAAAACGTCCCACGAAGCGGCGCCAATCGCCCGCCGATCACCACGCAGCGCGGCGCCGACAATCGCCCGCCGATCTTCACGCAGCAGCGCGACAACAATCGCCCGCGGGGCGGTGCTACGCGCCCGCCGATCATTACCCAGCAGCTCGACAACAATCGCCCACGGGGCGGCGCTACGCGCCCGCCGATCACCACGCAGCGCGCCGGCGCCAACACGCAACGCTTTGAACCGAGCCGTGCACCAACGCGTAACCTACGCCAAAATGGTGAACCCAAGCGGGTACAAGATTCAGCACGTCGTTCGATTCCAATCGATCCAATGCAACCGATCGAAGAAATTGCTGCCACCAGTTGGGATCATGATGGCGCCAAAACCGCACCTGCGCGCACCACACCGGCATGGTCAGAACCAGCCCCCGTGCTTGAACGCAATTGGCGGCCCGCACCGCCAGTGCCCGTGCGACCAGCCAAGCCACGTGGTGGCGGTGTCGAGCGGCGTCGGCCGCGCCGCCGTGGCTAACGCGATACCTGTCGCTGACACGTTTGGTTGGCAACAAAGCACAATTGTTACAAAGTAGGTCCGTTCCACCGCATGCAGCCATCCCCTATCCTTGAAGCCTGGTCGTATCACTGCAAGCGTGCAGAGACGATCGACGTTCCGCCCGACGGCTGTCGCGATATCATTTTTGTCAGCGATGCCGTGGGGCGTACTACAGCATACCTGTTCGAGCTGGCACGCAGCAACCATCGTGGGCGTGGCGTCGTCGGCACCTCGATGCGCGGCTTGCGACTGCGGCCAGGCACCATCATCGACACCGTTGGACTCCATCGATGGCTCACGCAAAAACCGCTCGCACCAGACATGCGGCTCGACGAAATCTCGGCGTTTTTATCGACCAATGCGAGTCTCGACGAGGCCTTAACGGTGCTTGCCACGCCGGACATCAAGATCAACAACGGCGCGAAGTTCCTTGGGCAAACCCAGCGCACGCTGCAGCGGTTGGTTGCAAAGCACACTGGCCAGCCGCCGGTATTCTGGCGGCAACTCGCACGCGCGCGCCGCACAGCGAAGGCACTTTTCCGCGCTGCCAACTACGCTGAGATCGCGCATCAGTTTGATTATGCCGACCACGCCCACATGGCGCGCGACATGCAAACGTGGTTTGGCTACCGACCATCGGAGATTGCGGCGAATGCGCAACTGCACGCAAACCTGTTGGCCAAAGCGTATTGCTAGCGCTACGCCGGCCGCACTACCGGCGAACAAATCTCGACCAAGTAGCCATCACAATCGCTCACGTAGCTAACAGTTTGGCCCCATGGCATGGCTTGCGGCGCGCTCACCGGCGTTGCACCGTTCGCAACGGCTCGCTCAAAGTCCTTCGCGACATCATCAGTTTCAAACGCAATTTCAAACACTGGCGCATTGCGGTCCGGCGCAGCTACGGACTTACCGATCGAATGCAAAAATTGCCTAGCACTGAATGCCAACGTTGTGGCTCCGGTTTCGAGCTCAGCATACTCACCGGATTCGTGAACGTGACGTGTTGCCAGCCCAAACGCTGCTTCATAGAACGCTAGCGACGCCGCAACGTCTTGCACGTAGAGAATTGTGTATTTCAACTTCATGCACGCAGGTTAAACCGCTGCGCCGACGTGTTCTTGAAGAAATACGACAATCGTAGGTACAGCGCTTAGCCCCGCATGACGTTGACGAAGCCTCGTTAACCAGCGACCATCTCACGATGGTTCATTCGTCGACTTTTAGCGTTTCGCTCTTGGCTTGCGCGGTTGCCCTGAGCGCTTGCGACCACCCTAAGGAATTGCACGACTTCACCTACGCCGACACGCTTGGAATCCAAATGGCGGCCCAACCTGACGTCGCACTTGGCCCCAGTGAGAAACTTTATGCAGCGTTGGCGTTGGCAGATCAGCGTGCATTCGGCGGGCCAAACGACCGCGCTATGGTTGAAGCGAAGAAAATCAGCGTCGAAAACGCGCAAAAGATCGCCGTGCTGTTATCCGCGTGGTGTGCCGAACACGGCGGGCTTGGTAATGCTCGACGCTACGATGAAGCCAGCATCGCCGCTCAAAGCGAAATGTATCGCATGGTCGCCGCGAGTATTGACGCATTGCCAACCGATCCGTATCTCGCGCAAGGTGCGCTTTGTTTTGCGTTGCGGTTGCGACAAGAAGGCACTGGCTTGATGGCTGCAATGTTGAGCATCGCGGTCGTCAACAAAGTGCGGAGTAACCACCCGCATCCACCTGCAGCATGGCAAACCTACGCGTTGCACGACGACGAATTGCAGCATGCGTTCGCATCCGAAGCCGCCAACATTAGCGAACGGCTCCGCGGGGTTCACGGTGAGGTATTGGCGCGGCACCAGGCATGGACATCGGCTTCGCAGCTCAGCAAAGCGCCAGCAACGTTGGCAGCTATGGATGCATTCGCAAGCACCACGGATGCGCTGTTCCGACGAGAATCAGTCGGCACGGAAATCACGTCATACGTTCGCAAGTGGAAAACCGCGGCCGCAGACTACACAGCGTGGATCGCAGGCAAGTAGTTCGTCGCTGCTGTCTACACCTGTGCAGCTAGCGCTTCGATCAATGCCGCCGCTTCGTCGAGTGCGTTGTGCTTTTGCATGTCGGCGCCCATGGCTTGAGCGCGCGTGCGATAGGTCGAATCGGATAGCACCTTGGTAACTGCAACAGCGATCTGGCTCGCACGTGGCCGGCCGGTACGCAGATCAACACCTGCACCGCACCACGCAACCCGCGCTGCGATCTCAGGCTTCTCCTCACTGCCACCGGCGACCACCAGCGGCACGCCAGCTTGCAGCGCCATTTGCACACCGCCGTAGCCACCATTGGTAACAACTGCCGCAAGCAGCGGCATCGCCACGTGATACGGAATGAACGTTGCAACCCGCGCATTAGCCGGCACATCGGCGGGCGGCAATCCGTTGGGGGTGGTTGCAATGACCAACGCCTCAAGGCCCGCTAGCCCACGCAGCGCCGGTACGATCAGTTCATTCGGATCTGTTGCTAAGGTACCTTGGGTCACCATCACAATCGGCGTGCCTCGCTGGTGCGCTGCTTCAACGTCGGGCCACCAGGCTGGCAGCGACACATCGTTGGTGGACGGTTTGGGCACCAGTGGGCCAATGAATCGAATCTGCGGTGCTAGATCCGAACGCGGATATTCAAACGACGGCACGGTCGGTTGCAAATACAGATACGGCGTCAGGCTTTCGAAATAGGTTCCAAGCGTCGGCAAACCGGCAGCGCTGCGCTCACGGCGATATGCGTGATTGACGCGGCGAAACATGCAGCGAAACACCAGCCAATTCAAAAAGCGATTACGCCAACGGCCAAATACCGACGACGATGGCCGCCAGCCAGGCCCAAACGGTGCGGTGTCGATGCTTGGCACAACCAAAGCGCTGATACCCAGCGTGGCCCAGCGCGTGCGCTGCGTTTCCGACAACAACGCTGCACCCAAATGTGCTGAATCGGCCAGCACAAGATCGGGCGTGTTGGCAGTTGCTAGCGCTGCAAGATCGCGCAACTGCTGTTGCATCGGTGCAATGAACATCTCGATCAGCTGCGTTTTCACCCGTGCAAGGCCACGCTTGCCGCGCAATGCCGGCAACGCTGCTTCGACATCGGCGTCGTTCCAATCGATGCTGGCATGCATGCTGGCAAACGTTGCGCCGGTGCGCTCGATCGCCGAGCGAAATTTGCTAGCTCCGTACCACACCACACTGTGCCCACGCGCGACCAACGCCTGCACCACCAACAGCATCGGTGTAACGTGGCCCGTCAACGGCACGGTTGCGATCAAGATCTTGGCCACAGCGAGCGCAGCTTAACATGCCACGCCGCGGGGTTGTATGCGGCCGCCTCGCTCAGCGTTGGCCAACGGTCAACTGATACTGCTTGCCTTTCATGCTGGGAAACAGGGTCAACTGAACCATGCGTTTGTCTTTGCTGAACAGGGTAATCAACTTCTTCTCAACATGGTCGGGCTTGAGCTTGCCGTACTTGGCGGTCAGCGCATTCACCAAATTGCCGTAGAACGCTTCGTCGGTAGACAACTTTGAATCGTAAATGATGCGTGTCGTTGCAAGCCCCAACGCGTCACCATTCTTTTTGTCTTTTGCGAAGTAGAACTCGAATTCGACTGCGCCGGCACAATCTTTGGCAGTGACCTTAGCCATGCCAAATTTCGAAACCTTGTCAGCGCCTTTCACAATCGCGCCAACTTCTGCGGGTGTCATGTTTTTCTTGAGACCCGAAAAAACAACCAGCGCACCGTCGCTGGCGCCGCCAAAACAAGCCGTGATGGCTTCCGCCGTTGGCGCTTCGGCCGCCGCGGTTGGAGCCAATGCGCCAAGCGCGCCAACCGATGTGAATGCAAGCAACGCAAACTTTGTTGGGATGTTTTTCATGCAGTTATGTAGAGCAAAACCAATGCCACATGCCGCGGACTAAAGCCGCCACGTGCCATTTCTTCGGCGGTACCCGTGACGGCAAATGGCCGTACAAGCAAGCGAGTCGCAGGTGCATTAGCCCCATGGCAGCAGCAGTTGCCAGCAGCCGGGCGCGGCCGTGAGGCTTACAGCACAATTGCAGGGCGGTTTACGTGCCGACACCCGGGTCGCATTGTAGGCTTTGCACGTGGCCGCTGTTGCTCGTATTGCGCGTACTTGGTTCGTGATTGCCCTCAGTGTCGGCGGCGCTGTCGCGTGCACGCATCATCACAAGTTTGATAATACGGTGGTGAAGCGGGGCACAACGGGCACCGGCAGCAACACGGGCAGCAACACGGGGACGGGCACGGACACGGGCACCGGCACCGGCACCGGCAGCAGCACGGGCACCGGCACCGGTAGTGCAGCCCAAGCTGTCGACGACGTTACGGCAACCGCGCAACAACTTTGGGCCAAGCGGCAAGATCCAGTGAGTGCCAAAGCCGCCGTTGCCGCATGGCAGCGCGTCACCGTTGCGCATCCTGACAACGCCGAAGCCTTCGAACGCTTTGCGCAAGCCAACTACTTTTTGGCCACTGCGTTCAAGACCCCCGACGACGAAGCACGCGCCTTGTATTCGGCTGCCATCATTGCCAGCGAGCGCGGCCTACGCATTGCTTCGGTTCCATTCGAAACCGCGCGGCGCAAAGGCATAGGTGTCGCCGACACCCTCAACCTCGTCAGCGCACGCGAAGCGTCGCTGTTGTACTGGCACGCCATCAGCCTCAGCGCCTGGGCGGCGAAAGGCGGCTTCATCGATCAGATGAACGAAATGCCCAACGCTCGCAAACTCATGCACTGGATCGATCAAAACGCGCCGGCTTACGACGGGGCCGGCGCCGCTCGCTGGCTTGGCGCTTACTACGCAGCTGCACCTTCCATCGCTGGTGGCGACATGAAAGAGAGCCGCCGCTTCTTCGATCGTGCCATCACCTTGGCGCCTACGCGCCTCGACAATCACTTCGTCTTCGCTGAGCTCTACGCTCGCTCCGCCGACGACACCAACCTCTGGCGCGCCCAACTCCAACTCGCTGCCTCCGCCACCCTTCCCTCCGACGCTCTCCCCGAAGATCGCCTCACCCAAGCCGAAGCCAAACGCTTGCTTGCCCGCGGCTTTGCGAAGTAGCGAAGCCTGTCATAGCTCCGCAAATAGGCAGCGCCTGGCGTTGCGAAACCTGCGCTTGCGCGCGGCGCACGCGACCAATGACAACGCCGCCGCAGCGTCGTAGCCCGCGCCCATGACGTTTTCGCGGCGTTCGCTGTCATTGGCCAAAGCAGTGCGACGGTTGTATCAACCAAGTCGCCAGCATCGCTGTCGATAGCGTGGCGGCAACAAACGGCCGCGCTTACGGTGCAGGCTGCGCGGTTAACGGCAACCACATTTCCATCGTAACGCCACCGCCCGCGTGCGCGCAGATGCTTGCGCCGCCGCCTGCAGCAACGGCGACGGCTCTGGTGACGCCAAGGCCAACACCAATACGCACGGCACGACGATCGAATCGAAAAAATGGATCAAAGGCGTTTTCGAGTTCCCATTCGGTTGGGGTTCGACCGTCGTCAGTTACCGTCACCACAATTCGCTCGGCGGTAGCGCACACATCAAGATTGATGGTGCCGCGCCGGGTATCGTCGAGGAATCCGGAGCCAGCGTACAACAGCATGGCAACGATGGCTTGGCCAACGCGAGCTTCATCGCACATCAGCGTTGGTACTTTGGTGAGCCTCACGCATACCTCGGCGCGTTCTGCGAACGACGGGGCCATCCAACGCACAGCGACTTTGGCAACGGCGGCAACATCCACTCGTTGCAACGCACCTTGGTTCACTAATGTCGAAAGCGCGCGCAGATTGTTGGATATCTTGTCGGTTGCAGCTGCAATGGTATCGATGAGCGGCAACAAGCCACCAGCATCCGGCGACGCCAACGCTAACTTGCGCAGCGACGACAAGTTGAGCACGATCGCTGTGAGCGGGTTGTTGATTTCATGCGCAAGGCCCGTTGTCAACGCTGTCACCATCGCTTGCCGATCGGCTTCGAGATGGGCCACTTGCACATCAATGGCTTCGTCGCGCGGTTTCAGCATCACAAACTTGGGCGACATCGCTGTGCCTGCCGACGGAATGATCATCACTTGGACTGGGCGGAGTTCGCCGTTGGGCAAGGTGATATGTGATTGAAACGGCACCAGCTGAGTGGCCCCATCACGTAGCCCAAGAGGCACGCTGCGCAGCACGCTTGCAATGGGAGTGTTGACAAGCGTGGCAGGGTCGCGGCCAATCAATGTGCGGGCAGCGTCGTCGGCAAATAGAATCGTGCCACCACTCGCATCGGGCGCCACTAGAAAAAACACGATGCCTGCTTGCGACATGCCGGTGAGCATTGCTTCGAGAAACTGTGGCGGTGGCGACTGCATAGATGCTGTAGCATAATGCAAGCCTTGCCAGCGCGGACGCACTACCGTGCAAATGCTTGGTCTCTGCGACAGCAACACGCTATGGTAGGCCGATGATGTCCAACAGGTTAACGTGGCCACGGCAGCGCGCGGCAGGGGTTGCGCTGGCACTCGCGCTTGGCATCTTACCGACGACGAACGCGTGGAGTAGCCCGTTTTGTGGCGGGCTCAGCCATATTTCGCCGGCTAGCGGCACGCTGCCGCCCGGCGCAACGATCGCGGCGTTCCTCGAAGATCGGTATGTGGGAGGTGAACTGCTTGGCCACGCCACCAGCCGAACCCGCAATGGTGCCTACGACGGCACCACCGATCCGATTGGCAAGTATTGGGCCACGCTGAACGGCAAACGTGTAGCTACGAGCATCAAAGATGTGGTTGTTGCCGACGGAATAGTGCGATTTATAACGATCAAGAGCCGTAAAACTGGAACGTTAGTACTGTGGACCCAAGGGAGGTTTGGCGGCGAGGATGTAGAAGTTGCGACGTATGAAGTGAGCGCGGCGTGGGAGACAGGCACGAACACGAACACGAACACGGGCACGGGCACGGGCACGAACACGAACACGAACACGGGCACGGGCACGGGCACGGGCACGGGCACGGGCACGGGCACGGGCACGGGCACGGGCACGGGCACGGGCACGAACACGGGCACGGGCGCGAGCACGGGCACGAGTAGCAGGGGGACCGCGACCGCCATCCCCGTTAGTGCCGCACGAGATCTTCGCATGGCAGTGTATCGCTACGTCGGTAATGTCGCGGAGCTCGAAGTGCAAGACAAAGCGACCATCGCGATACGGATGAAGTGGCGGGCCAATGCGAAGCAGGCTTGGCACTCGCTAGTACTGCCTGTTCGCAACATAAGCGACTACTACGGCAAACGAAACTATCAGGCAGTGTGGGTAGGTGAACTAGTGTGCGGCATGACGCGCAACATTGCGCCGACGCTGCTGCAAACCGGCATCGAAGCCGAACTATCGTCGCAACGCGTCGACGGCTCGATGGTGAAGCTGACAGCAAACGCACCGCTCACCTTGCAAATGACCTGGCCTGCCGAACGCAGCGAGCCTTAGAGCTGGCGCCAAACGCAGCGAGATTACGGTTGCGCTGGCTCGGGCCGAACCGCGAGCCACTCGATAACTTCGTCGCTGAGCGCAACAACAAAGGTGATGCCATCAACGGTTGCGGTCTGTTGCTCATCACCGTCGGCGTTCTTGGTCTTCTTTGGTGAACCAGCAAGCGCTTGCCACGCTGTATGCGCAGCTTTCAACTGCGCAGGCAATCCGAAGATTGCGATGCGGATTTCACTCACGGTGTCTTTGTCATCATACTCGACGCTAAACCGGACGCTGCGGTAGTTCGCTGAATCGACCGATAGCTCGGTGTGTGGAAAATCGATCCCGCCGTCTTCGAACCCAGGCAGGGCATCCACCACCGCTTTGGGCTTGTTCCACACTTTCGCCGGCAGTGCGCGCAACGTTGCGAAAAGTTCCTGCGAAGGCATCATCGGTATGTAACGCAGCGTATCGCCGTAGCGGCCAAGTTCAACCGCCCAACGTTTGTCTTGGCTGATCCAGCGCGCGCTCACCTCGCTGCCTTCGCTTTTCACCGCTGGTCCCCATTGTTTCTCCAACAATGGCCGCCATTCTTCGATTGGCCGATTGGTGGGCTCGTTCAATACGATCACACCAAAACTATCGGAATCAGGATCGATTCCAACATCGAGCCCAAACCCGGAGCCCACACCGTTGCGCCCTTTGAGATCAGCCCCAACCATGCCGGTTACCGCTGCGACGGTTGCGCCGGGTTTCAACCCCGCCAAGCCCAAGGGCGGCGCGGGTTGTGCACCCAATAGTGCCAATGGCGACCGGGTAAAGTTAACCGTGCAAGTATCGGTACAACCGCTGAGACTCGCCAACCAGTTGGCGCCCAACCAATCTTCGCCGAATGACGGTGCACCCCACTTGGTTTTTAGCTGTTCGAAGTCGGCCTTCTTGTACGTCACGGCAAGCTTCGTTACCAAGCCACTGTCTTTGTCGACCCAAACGTCGACGTCGTCTTTCCATTTGAGCAAATAGTCGACGGAGTCATCCTTGCAGCCTTTCGCTTTTGCAGCAGCAATCGTCATTCCGGGCACGATGTCGCGGCTTGGTGGCTCGATGGCATCTGGGGCAGCCAGCGCTGGTACGCCAGCAACGTTGAGCACACCCGGTGTCGCTGGAACAACCGGGACTGGCGGCAGGGCCGGCGCAGGTTCGCTTGGGCTATCGCTGCCGGCTGCCGAGCCGGTGGCGTCTTTCGCTTTTGACTTGCATGCAGCAACGCTAAGCAGCAGCGCAAACGAAACCTGACCGAGCCGAACCAAAGGACGAATTGTCTGACGTGTATTGCTTTTCATACCAACGGCTTTTGCAACCACCGTGCCGCGGCGCGACCGCGGCGCACGCACCGATAGCTGCATCTTGCCGCGCGCGCACTGCCATTTATGACAATGCTTGTTCGCCTGTGCCAAGGTTGACAGGTGAAGGCAAGTCAACGCTGTGCTACAGCGAACCTTCGAGCCTTAGGCCCAGGCCGGCCCACGCCGAGTTGCCATTGCCATTGGCAACTTCGGACACATTGAACCCAAACGACAACGTTGTGCCGGCACGACCTTGGCGGCAACTCGCGCGGTCCAATTGCATGCTTAGGCTCGACGACATCGTCCACCCGACAGTCGTGTAAGGTGACCGCATATCGGCAGCCGTTGCGGATGCAGGCGCTACATTTACCGGCTTCGGATCGATCGGGTTGCTGACAAAGCCAGAAGTGCCGATAGCTGGTGTCACAACACAATTGTGATACGCAGCCGTAACCCCAACATCGACAGCGGCAAAGTTGCCAACCGACGGGTTGTGACCACCACCGACACCGCCGCGAAACGTGAACGCGCCGCGCTTAGGATTTGCTATGACGCCGACGCGACCCGTGATCAAACGCGGATCTAGATCGGCTGCCTCAGCACCGGAGACGACCGCGTAACCTGCACTGCCTTCGACGTCGAACTCGTCGGTGATGCCGTGGCGTAAGCCAAGTTCGGCGACATCCAGCGACGGGTCGAACAACGTGCCTTGATGTGCAGCTGTGGCGCTTGCTGCGGTTTCGCCTTGGCGCAACGCGCGTGCGGCCGGCATGGCAAATAGTTGCGACGGCGGTGAATACACTTCGCGATTGCACGCAACGGCGCTACCCACAACAGCCGCAAGCAACCCAGCAGACAGTGTGAAGTGTGCAGCCCGGCCATAGCAGCGGCCATCAAATGAAGCGTTGTGAAGAATACGTTTGTTGTGCATGACAGTCCTTGCGGTTCTGCCTACACAACCCGCAGCTAGCCGATCGTGGGAACCCTAAAACGCATGGCAGGCCGGAAAAGGGTGGCAAATCGGCGGCAACGCTTCCATGGCGTGGCATTCCCGTCGAGCGGCCCTGCACCAGCGCCGGCCGGTGGCCCCTGCACGTGGCCCTGCCCTGGCCCGCTTCTACGCCAACTGCACCATCTGCCCGGGCTCCGGACATAAGAGCTCGGCCTGCAACGCGGCCTTTGCATATACCGCTGCCGCGTGTTCTTGCGCTTCGCGAAAGTGCCACCAGCCTGTGCAATGCACTGGAATGAACCGCCGCGGTTTGAGCACCGACAACGCGGTAACCGCGCCTTTTGCAGTAAACGTATATGGCAGCGGCCCGGTCAAATAAGGAAAACCTGCTCGGCCGGTGTGCAGCATCGCAGTATCGATCGTTGGAAATCGTTGTGCGATTTCCCGGATTCCGTCGAAGAAAACGGTGTCGCCCGAGATGTAGTACACGCCATCTCGCTGCTCAGGCCACTCCAAGACAAACCCAATCACTTTGCCAGCAATCGGATTCAACAGCCGTAGCCCAGTATGCTGCGCCGGCGTCGCGGTAACCCGAATGTTGTGCGACGCAATATCATAGCTTTGCCACTCGGTAAGCGGCGTAACACCCTCGATGCGGCGTGCGGCCGGCACGGTTGACAACACCAACGGCACTTGCACCAAGAACGCGCGCCCTGCCTGATCAAGATTGTCTTGATGTTGATCGTGCGACAGCAGCACGGCATCAACCTTGCCCAACTGCGCCGGCTGCAACGCTGGTGTTGAGCGCTTCCGCGACGCCGTGCCCCAGCCAAACATATAGAAACGGCCAGGCGCATCGAACACGGGGTCAGTTACGATTCGATAGCCGTTGATATCGAGCAAAAAACAGGCAGTGTCGATGTGCGTGAACGTGACGGCCATGGCAACAGCATAGGCGGCGCGTGGCTGCTTGCCTAGCTCACACGACCACCGCGCTACTTTAGTACCCCATTGCCTTCCAAGTCATAGAGCGTATTGGCGGTGCTAACCAACTGGTTGTAGTCGCGCGTTGCCGCTTCCAACTCGCTATTCAGCACGCGCTCCAGGCCTGCTTTATTGTTCTTGCCGTCGCCGTTCACCAGATCCGCGGCTGCGCGTTTCACTTTGGTTGCGGTTGCAAACAAAGACTCGACGCGCTCGCGATAGTTTTCATAAACGTTTTTGACACCGGCTTGCAGCCCAGCGCCATTCGCAGTCACAAATTTCACAACGCCGTCCTTTACCGGCGCAAATTCAGCAAGCGCTGCTTCCAAGTCTTTGACATACGTATCGCTCAGATCTTTATGCACGACCGCAAGCAACTTCTTCGCACGATTGTTGCCGAATCGAAACCAATAGCGTGCGCTGCTCTCGTTAAATTTCTTAAGTTCGGATTCCGACTGCGCATCTTCGATCGCGGAAAGCTCGTCGGAAAGAGCGTGCAGCGCTGCTTTGAACTCTTTGGCGCTCGCCAACATTTGCGCATGAATTTCTTTGCCTTTGGCAAACTTGTCGTCTTTGTAGTTCTCAGCGTCGTAGTACTTTTGCGCAGCGTCGAACGCAGCATAGACTTTTTCGATCGACGCGATTGTGGCATCTGCCATCGGCGGCAACTTCGCTAAGCTTGCAGGTGCGCCACTTTTAGCTGCTGCAAAAGATTTTTTTGCATCGTCGATCTTGCGACGGGCAAAATTCTGCCGCGGAAACAGCTTGTGCTTTTCGGTTTCGTTCGGGCCTTCTTCGGGAATTTCTTTAAAGTACTCCTCGATCAAGTTCTGTGGGTCGGCGATCAACACATTAAAGCCCTCGGCGTAGAGCCCCATGGCGTTCTGTGCAGTTTCGCCAGTTGCGCTTTGATCTTTCTTGCAACCGGTTGCCGGCGCTGCCCCCGCGGCAAAGCAAGCGATCATCAATGCAGACAACAAACCTTTAGAAAACTTCATGCCATCAGCGTAGCCGAGGTCACGGGCCATGCGTGCATAGCCTGCCGCAATTTGCGCAGGATAAGCGGTTCTGCCGCCTAGGCAACTACTGGCATTTCGCTCAACCCAAACACTGGATAGCGCCGCCACGAAGGTTCTCGACATGCTTGGCCATGCGCGAACAAGAAGTCGAGCACGGCGTTCTTGTCGTTGATCTTCGACGGGAACTCTTGTTTCCACGCGTCGAACTGTGCACGCAGCACCGGCTCGTTGCGCAGCATGGCAACTGCAAAGTCTTCGAACACGTAGTCGGAGTAGTGCTCTTTTTGCTCCAAGACGCTATCGAACATGCCCCAACGAAAGAAGCTGTCATGCGCCTGCGGCTCCAGCGTCTCGACGGCATATCGTGCATTCGGTTGGTGCAGCGAAAGCACCCAATCGCCAGCCCGAGCTTCAACCACCTCGGTGCTGCGCGTCACCGCAACGTCGTCGTGAAAGATGTGGCCTTCGTAGGCATTGCTACGATTGGTCACCGTACCGAACCGATATGCTTGCACGGTGAGTTGTTGATCATGCGCCAGCCGCTGCATCACCACGCCGTTCCACTGCAAGCGCGCAATGACTTCACGCCACGCTTGCGGAATCAAATACGCGCGTGGCGTTACGACCACGTCGTCTTCGACAAACTGGTTAAAATACGGAATATCTTTTTCCCACGGCTGGCTGCGATCGTACGACAGCCGTTGATAGTTACCGAGGGTGCTCGGCGACTTCACGGCGCGATATCCGCGGAACCGAATCATGGTGTGCCGCGAATCATCGCGTTTCCACGTAATCGGCCACGTCGTCGTGGTCACTGCGGCTTGCTTGGCAGCATCGCGCAGTTGCCGAATCTGCGTACCGTGCTCGACGGTATAGGCCAACACGGTTTCTACCAACGCCCGCGTCGAGGCGTAGCGGTCAGCAAACGGCTTGAGCATATGGGTTTCAGGCATCATGCCAATGGTGTGATGCAGCGCTGCGTAGCCGGTCGAGAACCGCGGCGAGTCGAGATACTCTTCAAGCCCATCGTCGGGAGTTTCTTTGATGCTTTCGACGTAAGGACACATCGGCCAACCTAGTGCGGTCATTTTGCGTTCGAGCACTGGCAACATCTGGTCGCGGAAAAACGCACCAACACCGCCGCCGAGTTTATCGGCTTGGGTGGCAATTAACGTCATCGTGTACGTGTAGTCGGCGCCGTTCGACGTGTGCGTATCGACCATCACGTCAGGGCTCCACGCCGTAAAAAACTGATTAAACACTTGGGCTGCGAGGCTGTCGCATTTCACAAAGTCGCGATTAAGGTCGAGATTGCGCCCGTTGCCACGAAAGCCAAACGACTCCGGGCCCACTTGATTGGTGCGCGTGGTGTTTTGTCGATTCTCGCAACCATCGACGTTATACACTGGGATAAACAAAAACACCGTCGAGCCAAGCGCCGCACGCCGGGTTGGCTGGGTACAGAAGTCACGCACCAGGCCCATGCAAACATCGATGCCTTCAGGCTCGCCAGGGTGAATACCGTTGTTGTTGAAAAACACTGGCCGCTGTGCAGCGAGCAGCGGTTCTCGATCAAGCTGGCCGTCGGCGGTTACCACGCCGCCGTACATTGGGCTGCCATTGTCGGAAACACCGATCTGCGTGAACCGCAACACCGTTGGGAACGCAGTTGCAAGCGCTTGATAGAAGGCGATGCATTGCGCGTATGTTGTTGTCTGGTTACCATTGCCGCGTTCGTACGGGGTTACAAATTCAGTGCTGTGCACGTCAGTCATGGCCAGCAAGATAGCGCAAGTTCGCCAGCTGTGATGCGCTACGCAAACGCGATCAGCACACGTGAATTTGCTAGCACTGCATGGTAAAGCGAGGAATGAACGCTTTGTTGAAATCTTGTGGGGCTTTGGCCCTGTGCGCAGCCGCTGCCTGCGGTGGCAAATCGACCGCAGCGACGGTAAAGGCACCCGCACCGACGCCAGCCGCAAGCGCACTGGCACACGACGCTGCGCTGGCCCAGCTCGAAGCAATGCGGCCATTCGTTGTCCTACAAGGTGACGACATCAAGTGCGACGCCTACACGCCGGCCGCCAGCGAAGCCATCAAAACGCTCATGACTCAAACCGTTGCAGCACGTACGGAACGCGAAAAACTGCCGCCCGAAGCACTAACCGCGTGGCAAGCCGCGCATCAAGCTGCGCTTGGCAAGCTCGTCGACGACGTCGCTGCTCCGCTGCGCAAGAACACCACGTGCAAAGCGATCATCGACGACAAAGCCTGGGCGCGTGTCGCCGAAGGCATCGTTTCGCTTGGCGAACCATTGGCGGTGCCTGCCACGATTGTTAAGCGCCGCGCGATGATCGAAAAGCTGCTGATTTCGGCGCAAAGCATTACCAAACCGGAGCAGTGCGAAGCCTTCTCCAAAGAAATGACTACGAGTTTCACTGCACTCAACGAAGACCTCAAAGCGATGGTGCGCATCGACCAATTCGTCGACGATATGGTGTGGGAGGAACAGGATGAAAAAACGCTTGGCGCGGATGAACGCATGGCGGGCCTTATGAAGGTCTGCGGCGGCGAATAAAAGCCGCGCGTGCTACCATCGACGCTGCATGCCGCAACGAGATCCAGCAACAGGCGCGCTGACACCAGCCGAATTTTTGCAACAAGCGCACACGGCTTGCAGTAACGCTGCGGAACTTGTCAGTTTTGCAGTTGTCACCTGCGGCAGTGACACGCCCCCAGCCGCCCTGGCAGCCGTGGTGCAGCAGCTCGAACCACTCGGTGTCGTCGGCAAACTGGGGCCACGCACATCGCTGCGCGTGTTAGATGCAAGCAAGCGCGCGCCGCGGTTTGGCGTCGTCATCTGCGACCGCGAACAGCACACAGTTGCCCGAGCGTTGTATGCCAGCTTGCCAAGCGGCTGGACCGCTGCGCTGTACGGATTGCGTGCGCCAACGGCCATAGCAACTCTGCGCAGTGATGCCGAGGCGTTGCTGGAAGTTGCACTTGAGCAGCAGCAAAAACTGCGCACCAACCAGTTCGCCGAACGCGGCCCGCCAGCAGCGTTTCGTGCAAAGCCTTTTCGTGGCGCAGCTCAAACGATCGAAACCCATTCGATTCGCGGTCATGCATTGCTTTTTCGATTCCGCGATCTGCAACGCGCGGACACCTGGATTCGCGTTCACTGCGACGGCGATATTGAATTCGACAGCGGCACTACCGAGCGGCGTGCCACCCGCATGGTGGAGCCAACCACGCTTGCTGCCATCGATCAGGCTTGGCAACAATTCATGATTGATCCGGCGCTCAGTGCGCCAATGACGACAGCTGCGGGGTTCGAAGTTGGGGTTTGCAGCCACGGTACGGGATGCATTGCCTACGGTTACGTTGATCAGCCAGCTGCACCAGCGCATCAACTGTTAGCGGCGATCGCCGCGCGGGTCGCTCAAAGCGCGCCGCGCTAAAATGCCTTTGTGGTATCCTCGGTTGGTGCGGCTCGGGTTCATCGTGCTGGTGGCAGTTGCATGTAGCGCATGCGGGCGCTTAGACTTTGCACCCAAGGCCGCCACTGACGGTAACGTGCCAGCAATCGACGCATCGATCGACGCCACAACTGCCCCGTTAACGGGATGTTTACAGCCTTTGGGCACGGTGGCCTCGCTACTGCAAGCACACAGTCAAAGTGTCGCCATTGCGCCGCCTGTCGCGATCCTTGGGTTCACCGACGGGCCACAAGGCATTCAAGTCATTGACATTAGCAACCCCGACACGCCAACACTCCAAGGCTCGTTGTTGACGAGCACCGGCCCCGCAGCATTAGCAGCATCTGACAACGATGTGCTCAACGTTAAAATCCGCGGCAACTACGCGTATCTCGCGACGTACACCGGCGGCTTGGTGATCGTTGACATCGCAAATCCCAACGCACCCACATTCGTCGGCGGGCTCGACCTTCCATCGGAAACCTGGGGTATTGCATTGGTTGGTTCGTATGTGCTTGCAGCGAACTATCAACTCGGCTTGGCAGTCATCGATGTCAACGACCCAGCCGCGCCTGACCTGGTAAGCGGCTTTAGTTCGCCGTTTGGCGACGCTCACGCAGTCTCCGTCACTGGGAATCGGGCCTACGTCGCATATCCCGAAGGAATCGAAGTTTATGATATCAGCGCGCTGCCATCGGCCACGCTCATCAACAGTGTAGCGACGCCTGGCACCTTCCTGTATGACGTTTGGTCACCTGATAACAGGTTCGCGTTCGCCGTCGACAAACCGGGTCATAGCCTGCTAGCCATCGACCTCCAAGTTACGCCGGCGCGCGTCGTCTATACCTCGCCCGCCCATGCCACGGCGCAATATCGTTCGGTCACCGGTGATGGCTCAGCCACGTTTGTCGCAATGCAAGACATTGTCACTGGCGCTGTGCACGGCTTCGACACTACGGTTGCAGCTGTGCCGCGCCCATTCGGGCCGTACGCTGCAATTGGCAAAGTCTATCAAGTCGCCGTCGCTGGCGATCTGGTTGCCGGTGCCATCTTCAATACGGGCGCGCTGCAGCTATGGCGTCGCCAAAGCGTTTGTCCGTAAATGCTGGCGTCGCGCCGCCAGCGGTGTTAACCGTGCACTTGATGTTGTCTCTTCGGTTGCCCACGCTCGCACTCACCGCTTCGTTGCTCGCTGCTCATGGCGTCGCCGGTGCTGCGCCTGTAACTCACCCGACTTATCACAATGACGGCGCAATGACCGTCGACGGTGTGCGCTATGCATCGCTGGAAGCATACGTCGCGTCAGACGCGTTTCGGCGCAACGGTGCAACGTGCACCACCGCCGATGTTGTCGCCTTGCCGCATGCGGTACCGCTCATCGCGTCAGACTGTACCGATGCGCGAACCGTGATCAATCCGAGCTACGACGTCGGCGAAATCACGGTGCCGGTTGTTTTTCATGTGGTTACCAAAACCAACGGCACTGGCAAGGTCGACGCTGCGCACATCGCAAGCCAGCTCGACGAACTCAATCAAGTTTACAACCCGCCTGGTGCCGTTGCGGGCCTGCGTTTTGTGCTTGCAAACCGCGACCCTGATGGCAAACCAACCAGTGGCGTCGAGTACGTTGCCAACGACGCGTGGTTTGCAGACCCGGGCCCAGGCGTAGCCAACCCAATGCGCCAAGCATTGTCGTGGAATCCCGCACGCTACATGAACATTTTCACCAACGACGGTGGCGGTTCATTGGGTTACACGTTGTTGCCGTTTGGCACGCTCAATGCCGATGACGGCATCACGCTGCAATGGAACGTCGTTGGGCGCAATCCGCCGCTCGGCGCACCGTACGACTTGGGCACGGTGGCAGCGCACGAAGTGGGTCACTATTTCGGCTTGTTGCACACCTTCAATAATGGTTGCGGCAGCGCCAGCGCGCCTTACACAACGGGCGATCTGATCGCCGACACCACACCAACCGCACAGCCGGTGTTCAATTGTGGCCCAGCTGCGTCGGGCTGCAGCTTTGGCAGTCAAATCGCCCCAGCGGACAATTTCATGGATTATTCCGTCGACGTTTGCCGCATGCGGTTTTCGCCGGAACAGTTCAATCGCATGCGCTGCGCCACGTACAACTATCGGCCCGCGTTGCTGCAACGCGCTCCGGTTGCGGAGTTCTCAACTACCGTCACCTCCCTCGCCGTGAATTTCACCAATGCCAGCATCGCCGACGGCGCTGCGGTTGCGTTTCATTGGGACTTCGGCGACGGCACCACCAGCAACGACAAAACGCCAACGCACACGTACGCTGCGGCCGGCAGCTACAACGTCACCCTCGAAGTTGTTGCGGGTGCGTTGGCGGCAAGCAAAAGCCAAGCCGTGATTGCGGTGGACGATCCAACCCAAGCGTCGTCGGACGGTGGCTGCCAAAGCAATGCCCCAGCAGGCAGCGCGCTGGCGATGATCGTTGCGGCGCTTGGGCTGGTGCGGCGGCGCACGCATCGCCGCGCGTAAACCTACGGCCGAACGTGGACGGTGAAGTCGTAGCTATTGTAGGCCGTGGTGACATGCACGATGGTGGTGCCTGCGGTTACACCGACGAGCGCGAACGCCGATGTTGCAGCCAACGAAGCATCACTCGTCGGGCGATAGACCTGACGAACTTGCACAATCGGTTGGTCAGCTTTAACCACCATCGCAGTGCATTGTGAACGATAGTCTTGCTGCGCATACTCGTCGCAGTCGATCGCCAGCGCTGAGCCAACAACGAGACTGGCGCTGTCTGCGATTTCGGGCCGCGAGGCAGCGTCTTGGACAAAGGTCAACGTGGTTCCCGCTGGGCCTTTGTTTAGTTGGCGCAAATACAGCCGATCAGGCGGTGGCGGCTCAGGATCACAGGCCGTCGTCGTCGCAGCCACGCCCAACCCAAGCAGCACGAACAATGAAGTTTTCGATTTCATGGCAACACCTCAATTTCAAACGTAGCGGAAATTCCCAAGGCGCTAGCGGTCACCGTCGCCGTGCCTGCGCTGCGCGCAATGACGCGCACGCGATTGCTGGCACCAGTTTTGAGTATCGTAACCGCAGCGCTCGACGACGACCATTGCAGCGGCATGCGACCAACCAACGGTGCAATGCCTTTAAACGGCGCAACTTCCGCCCAAATGTATTCGTTGGGCACCAACTGAATCAACGTTGATTGTTCTTTGAGGTCGGTACCGTCGGCCAGCGCGATGGCAAATTTGAGATTGTCGGCGCGGGCGGCTCGGACATGAATGAAGTCGAGCACCGCTTCGCCACCGGCGACACCGATAAAGATCGGTGCGAGCCCTTCGCTATGCGCCGTGATGTTTTGGCCTTCCGCGGTCAGCACTGACTCGCGGCCACTGGCCAGCGTCAGTTCCGGCGCCGAGGCCCCAAATACTGCTGAATCAACCGTGACTGGCAACGTTGCACCGACCGCGATTGGATGATTGATGCCACCTAGTGTGCAGTCGCCACCGAAGCTGTCGCATTCGGTTGAGACCCCGCCTTGGCCAAGTTCGCCAGCGTCAGCGCCGCAAGCGCTGGCACCCATAGCCGCGCTTGCAACAAGCGGCAGCCAAACACGTTTTGCTGTTTTCCTCATGCAGCAGGCAAGTGCACCTTGGGAGCCAACTCCCATCGCTTGAATTTGGCCTACTTGCGCTGCACCAGTTTGCGTTCCGACCCGTGATTCCGGACATGCCTGTCATGGTCCATGAATCGAGAATTCAGGTATAAAATCAAATCGTTAGATGTTAACACGCAGTTATGAATACAACGCCGAGTCAAGCGTCTGCTTCGATCAGACTTCGTACTAAGCGTTTTGCTGTCTAAGCCCTTCAACCTACATGGCTCGACCTGCGACCATGGTCGAATGCGTAATTGGGGAGGGCACTTGAAGCGAACAACATGGGCAGCGTTAGCAGGATTTGGGTTGATCTCAGCGGCTTGCGGTGCAGCCGGCAAAGGCGGTGGCGGCGGCGGTGGCGGTGGCGGCAGCCTCAGCCCATCAACTACATCGGTGTCGCAACAGGAAATGGCAGCGCAATTTCCGAAGGGTGACGTCGCGTTTAAAGGCTGCGTCTATACCGAAGGTGGCGAAAAGCTCACCAACCGCACCGACACCAGAACGTTGACGTTTGCCGATGATGCAATCTCGTGGGGCAGCCCTCCCGGATACAAGCGGATGGAAGAGCCAGGCGGCGATTTCTTTCGCGGTGCACCGTCGCAGTTTGCGTCGAACACGTTGATGTACATCTTGCTTGATAAGCGCGTGTATTTCGCAAGCGTTACGGGTCCGCTCACCAGCGAGAAATTCGACATCCAATGGATCTGCGCCCTCGACGGCAACACGGCGGCGATTCTTTCGCGGGACGGCGCGTGGCACAAAGATCAAATACGTGCCTACAACGCGCGCCGCGCCGCAACCGCCAAAATTCCACTTGGTGGCGGCGACGGCTTCTCGGCGCAAATGCCGCCGGAACAAAAAGCGTTGATCACCAAGTTCCGAGGCATGAAGTCCTTTACAACGTGGGCGCGCGCTTCGGACGAAAACACCGAACCGTATGTCGCTGTCACGGCGCTCTTCCCTGATGGCAGCAAACAATCGATGGACGTGAACAATGCAGTTTTCGACGACATCTTTCAAGTAAGCGTGGTTCGCACCAAAACCCGCGCTGTCGTCACCGTGACTGCACTGCACGATGAAACGATCCAAGCCCAAGGCACGTTGCGCTTTGATCACAACACCGACCAAACATTTGAATGCCGTGGCAACGATGGGCGCACTGGTCTCGACATCGGCCCCGACGGCGGCATGCTCTATCACGGTCAGCCGGGTGACCCTGGCCCTTCGATCAAGGTTGAAATCGGCACCAATGGCGACCGCAACGACGAAAACCAACAGATCATCGGCTACCGCATCAGTTGTGGCAGCCGCGTGGAAACGTTCAAGGCCAATTCCGAATCGCCAGTCTACGTGCACAGCATCGGCGGCAAGGGCGGCCATGGCATTCCGCGGCCCAAAGGCGATGGCACCAACGGTGGCAATGGCGGCGACGGTGGCGACATTGAAATCGTTGTGACTTCGACCGTTGAGAAATACAACGTGACGGCAGTTTCAACGCCAGGCAATGGCGGCAGCGCCTCGGATCGATCGAAAACCAATCGCTTTACCTATGGCAAAGATGGCAATCCAGGCAACGCAGGTACCACCACCAAACGCGTAGTCAAAGCGTCGCTGTAACAAGCGCGTTCGTTGTAAGCGCTACAAGGCGCACTCCTTCTGTTAGGCTTGAGCGATGATCACGGTTGTTAACGATTTTTTTACCAAAGGCTGCGGCCGCTGCGACCGATTCGAAACACCTGAGTGCTCAGCGCGGCAATGGGCCACCGGCCTCGCCGCGCTCCGTAAGATTTGCGCCGAACTCAAGCTGGTGGAAACCGCTAAATGGGGCCATCCCTGTTACATGCACGCCGACCGCAACATCGCGATCCTTGGCGCGTTGCGTGGCGACTTTCGACTCACATTCTTTCATGCTGCATTGCTCAAAGACCCTCACGGCGTCCTCGAAAAACAAGGACCCAATACGCGTCACCCCGATATGATTCGGTTCACCGATGCGGCCCGCGTAACCAAGCTGGCGCCAACCATCCGAGCGTATCTGCAAGAAGCCATGCAGTATGCGGAGCAAGGCATCAAGCCGCCCAAAGAGCACGTCGAAATCGAATTGCCCGACGAACTTGCCGATGCGTTGATGGGCGACCCTGAGTTGGCAACTGCATTTCAAAAGCTCACGCCAGGCCGGCAACGCAGCTACGTCATCAATCTTAATTCGGCCAAAGCGTCGGCAACCCGCATCGCACGCATCGCTAAGTTTCGCAGCCACATTATTGCTGGCAAAGGCGCCCAAGAGCGGTAGCCAACGTTGCTATCGCACATCGCTGGTGCCCCACGCGCGCCCGGCGTCGCTGCCAACAAATGTTGCCGTTACATTTGGCAGCGCTGCGACAGCGAGTTTGTGCGGAGTGACCGAGATCAGCGCAATGCGACCCCCATTGTCTGTGCTGCGATAAACCAGCGTGATGCGCGCTGTAGCACACCGTTGCAGCATCGCTTCACTTGGGTAGATTTTCGCACCGTGCACGGCGCTCGCGGAAAGCCAGGCCGCAACCTGGTTCGCGTGATCCTCGGAGCCCCACACCGCCACGTTTGCGCCCGCGTATGCATCGCGCGGGAATTCGCTCGGCACTGCAAACGCATCTCGAAAGTCGCGCACCGCGGGCCCGACACAAACCGCAAGTTCATCGCGAATCTGAAAACGAAAGCCAGCGCGCACAAAACGATTTCGCCGATGTAGATCGCGGATCTTTTCGTTGTTGCAGCCCCACTGCCACAGGTAAACCCAACGAGCGGCCGCCTCACCACTCGCGAGCGACATCGCGTCCATCACGTTCCTAATATCCGCCGATTCAAGTTGCGTGAAGCAATAGCGATGCAAGCCAGCCACCGCGAAGTCCGCCAATTCCGTCGTCCCTGCGACGCTGGTTGCGTACAGTTGATGGTTAGCAACCAGCGGTTCTTCGATGCCAATGCGCATACGGCCGGTTGCTATCCTAGTTTGAAACGAGGTCAGTGCGGCGGGCTATCTCAACCACTCATTCACACGACATCGTGCCTACATCGCAGGGTGAGTTTCGACCAACAGTTTACGGATGCAGCTCGTCAGCGCCGAGATCGCACGCCCCGCCGCTCGGCCGCATTTGCCCGTCGAAGTCAACCATGCCCGCACAATTCGCTCCAGCGACATTCAGCACGGTGGTCGGCGATCCAGCGGTCAGGTGGTAATCATAGGGCGCCGTTGTGGGATTCACAAATTGCAGCGGATTGAGTGCATCAACATTTGCGTAGGACGTTGCACCAATACATGTGCCTTGTTGTTGTTCGCTAAGCAACGCAACGCCATCGCGTACGTTCCGATATAGCAGATTGTAGCCTTCAGTGAGATTGCCTGCGCTCACAGTACAGACAACGGCAGCGCTGGTCCGCGGAGAAAACATGCTCGTTGTCATGACGTTCTCGGCGATTGTGTTGAAGAGCAACTTGTTATTTGGTCCCGTGGTGGCGAGCGTCATTGCCGGGACAGTCCCGCTGGCGCTTCCGTTTCTCACGATTAAGGAGTTTTGGATATCGAAGCTACCGTTGCCAGTGATCGTAATAGCGCCAAATCGATTTCCCGTAAACGTAGACCGAGCAACACCAAGGCTACCGCCGGTAACTCTAATACCCAACCCGTTGTTTGCAATTGTGGAGTCGGCGATCAAAACCTTACCACCGACCTTCGCAATAGCCTCCGAATTGGCACCAGATATAGTGGCATGAGAAAGCGTCAGATCGCCGCCGCTAGGCGACTCAACGCTGATGTCGCCACAAACAAAGGTTGTGCGCGTTAGCGTCGTTGCGGTGTTGCGAATCGAAAGGCATCTTGCCGAGTCGGTAATCGCGAGATCGTAGAAATCAACTTGCGCGGTGCCAAGCAAAGAAAAAACGCCGAAGCCCGTGCGCATCGCACGTTTGAATGATGTCGTAGCGGCACCAGATCCGTACAGTGCAAACGATACACTGTCGATGACAACTTCGCCCGGCTCATTGATTGCGCCAGACGCGAGTACTGATGCGCCAGCTGCTGGCAACACTTGAAGCACGCGGGTAATCGTGTTGCACGCTGTCGCTGCGGTGGTGCAATCAGCAGTCACACTCCCCGTAGCATTGACGTGAAAGGTTGTGCTCGGATCGGTACAGCTACCTGCCATTGGACCGGTCATCACACAAGCAGAGTCATCGCCGCACTCCGCGTGCGTGGTGCAACCGTGACAGGCAAAGTCGGCTCCGCACACCGGGGTACCGCCGTTGCAGGCGCTGTCGTTGCTGGGCGTGCACTGAACACATACGCCAACCGGATTCTGCGCAGTGTTGTTGCACACCGGCGCCCCGACATTCGTGCAGTCGGCGTCTTTCATGCAACCTTGCGCAGCATCGACACCAGCATCAACGATAGGCTTGGCTTCGCAAACACCAGCGCTATTACAAGTCTGGTCGCTTGGACAAGCAGTTGGCGCCGCGCAGGTTGCACCGCAGCAGTTCGTTGCAGCATTGTTGTCACAACTCGCTGCGCCACCAAGCGCGATCGTTGCCAATGTAAGCCAGGAAATAACAATCGTTCGAAACATGAGTGGCCTCTGTGAAGTAAATGACGCGAACTATCGGCAAACTTCTCAATCGGTGCAACGAAACTTTTTCATTTCCGCGAAACAGCATGCAATGGTGGCGCCGCTAGCAAAGTCGAACACCACAATTGGTCCCCTGCGACCGGCTGAGGTCTCAACACCAGATAAATGCGACAGCACGTGAGATTGACTAGAGGTGACCGATCGCTCGCTCAAGCCAAACCAAAACCGCTCGCACAACCCACAGGACCACGACCTCGACCGCAGATACCGCTCCTGCCCGCCGCGCACTTTCGAGGCATTTTGCCCCGACAACATCATGCGAGTTTGTCGCAACCAGCACTGAGACCCACTTTTGCGATAAGCATCACGAACTGAAAACATGAATTCGCCGAAGTTTCCCAGTACGATGATCTCATGTGCCGACTGTTTGGGTTTCGTAGCGTAATCCCCAGTCAGATGCATCGTTCGCTGATCGCAGCGGACAATGCGCTGGCACGGCAAAGCGACCGGCATCCGGACGGTTGGGGCGTTGCTTATTTTGTCGACGGTGCGCCTCACGTAACGAAAAGCCCAGCGCACGCACTTAGCGACGCGCTGTTTCATCGCGTCAGCGGCGTGGTGTCGAGCCAAACCGTGCTTGCTCATGTTCGCAAAGCGACACAAGGCACACTCAACGTACTCAACTGCCATCCGTTTCAATACGGTCGCTGGGTCTTCGCACACAACGGCGATGTGCCTGGCTTCGTTGATCAGCACCGCGCGTTGCTGCTCAGCCACGTCGATCCGCGCCTGCGCCGCTACGTGCTCGGCGAAACCGATAGCGAAGTTGTATTTTTCCTGCTGCTTTCGCATCTTCTCGCCACCGGGCCACTCGCGGCACCGCGCACTGCCGAAGACGTGATGCGAGCTAGTCGAGTCACTGTTGCCCAAGTGCATGCGCTCATCCCGCAACCCGAAGGCAAAGCGAATCTGTTGACGTTTATCGTCACCGACGGCACTACCCTGGTCGCGCACCATGGTGGCAAAGAGTTGTACTACTCCACGTACAAAACGCGCTGCGCCGATCGCGAAACCTGCAGGAGCCTGTCGCCGAGCTGCGAAGCCGCGAGCGCGCCCGGTGCACAGATCAATCACTTAGTAATTTCGAGCGAGATTTTGCACGGCGAAAATCAATGGACGCCGCTGAACTATGGCGACATGGTTGGCATTGATGCCGAAATGCGTTTGGTCTTCGCGAGCGGCGCGCCACGTGCCGATGGCTCTGCGCCGTCGACGACGTGTAGCTAGCGTGCCTTTTTAACTCGCTTGGCCGCGCTGGCCTTGCGGCTCGGCTTCGCTGCTGCGGCCAACGCTGGCCCTTGTGCTGCTTGATTCGCCATAATTTCAGCGACGCGCTCACCCAAAAATCGGTTCGCGTTGGCACTCAATGCACGCGAAACTTCAGCTTCAACCGCTCGGAGCGCAAGCGGCCGCAAGTTGCGTACCAATGCTGCGAGCTGCGGCACTGCTTCGCGTGGCGGCAGCTGGCCGCGATAACGGTCGATCGCCGCGACCAAGAGCTTCACCATTTCGGCTGCTGCTCGATCAACATGCAATCGCAGCCCTTCGCCGAGGGTCAAAACGTCGTCGAGCGCAACACCTGCGCGCACCAGCTCAGCGCCAACGCGCAACAATTCAGGATTTGGCGAACGAAAGCCTTTGCCGTCGTGCGCTAACAAGCCCATCGCTTGCGCACGCGCCAAGGCATTGGGCGCTTCGCTCACTTGAAACATTGACGCCAACGTCTCGGCTTCAAAAGCTTCGGACGCGTCCGGCGTCGCAGCGCCTGCGATCGCTTGCTCCAGCGCCAACATCTCACGCACGTCGTAACCTTTTTCAACCGCTTGCAGCAGCGCTTGAATGTTGCCAAGCGTATAGCCCTTGGCCAACAACGTGTTCACCAACTGCAATCGAGCCAAATGCGCGCCGTTGTAAACGCCGGTTCGGCCGCGCCGTTCAGGTGGCTCCAACAGCCCGCGGTCCTGATACGCACGCACATTGCGCACCGTCGTATTGGCTTCACGCGCCAGTTCGTCGACGGTGTACTCACGCGCAGCAGTAGCAGTGGCAGACTTCACAGCCGCATCTTGGCACAGCAACGCTAGTGAGCGCTATGCTTTGCGCGGCGCTCAAACAGCTCACCCATCAAGCGTTGGTAGCCGGCGGGCACCAAGCGAGCCATGCTGTCGAAGCCCCAAGCGTCAACCCCGATCAGCACTCGACGTGCGTCGCGCTGCACCCCGCGCAAGATCGTTTCAGCAGCTTGCTCTGGCGTGGTGCGAAACCGGCTTTCGATCGCGGCTTGAGCCTGTTCGGGCGTGACGCCCAAGATTTCACCGGCGCTAGCATTCATGCGAGCGCGCTTGGCAATGCTGGTCTTGATGCCGCCCGGGTGCACCGACGACGCTGACACGCCGCACTTCATGATGTCGAGTTCGAGCCGCAATGATTCCGTGAAACCACGCACGGCGAATTTGCTGGCGTTGTACGCGCTTTGTGTCGGCTGCGAAAACAGCCCAAACACGCTCGAGATATTTACAATATGGCCAGCGCCGGTCGCTTTGAGATGCGGCAAGAATGCTTTGGTGCCGTACACCACGCCCCAAAAGTTGATGTTCATCACCCACTCGTAATCAGCGTAGCTATTGCCTTCGACGGTGCCGCCTTGCGCAACGCCAGCGTTGTTGAACACTAAATTCACCGCCCCGAATTTAGCCATGGTGGCATCAGCCCACGCATGCACTTGTTCGCGGTTGGCGACATCCACGTTCGTACACTCGCAAGTGCCACCTTGGGCTTGCACCAATCGCGCCGTCTGCGCGAGGCCGGCCTCGTCGATATCCGACAAGGCCAACCGGCCGCCGCGTTTGCTCAAGGCCAACGCCAAACCACGGCCAATGCCTGAACCTGCGCCCGTGATAGCTGCGACTCGTTGCGAAATATTCTTCACGATGGTCCTCGTTGCGAAGCTTGTTGCTCAGTGCACTGATACGCGTTGGGGTCAAATCGCTTCGTCAACCGACGAAACGCCCACGTGTAATCAGGCCATAACGTAACATTGCGTCCGGTTTCCGGGTGCAAATACCAGCTTTGACAGCCGCCTTGATTCCACACAGTGCGATTGGCTTTGGTTTGCAGCGCTTGGTTGTACGCGTGTTGATCAGCTGCACGCACGTCGATGCTGGCGTGCGCGCCAGCGCGTTGCAAAAACGCCAATGCACCAAGCACATATGTAATCTGTGATTCGATCATGTACAGCATCGAATTGTGGCCAAGCCCAGTATTGGGCCCCATCAAGATGAACATATTGGGAAAGCCGCGCACCGTCGTGCCTTTGTAGGCCTCGGGGCCGTTGGGCCACGCATCGACGAGGTCTTGGCCGTTGATTCCTGCAACCAAGCCTTTGGCGATCGGCGCGCTGGCACGAAAGCCGGTGCCAAAGATGATCGCATCGACGGCTCGTTCGCGGCCGTCGGCAGTGACAATGCTGTGCGGCCGGATCTCACGAATATTATCCGTGATCAACTCACAGTTGGGTTGCGCCAACGCTGGATAGTAGTCGTTGGAGATCAACACGCGCTTGCAGCCAATCGTGTAGTTCGGTGTGACTTTGGCTTGCAGCGTTGGATTCGGCAGTTGTCGCTTGATGTGATTGCGTGCCAGTTGCCCAGCGAGTTTCATCACGGCAGGCGCTTTGACGAAGAACGTCGCGCGTGCTTCGAGCTGGCTGTAGATCCAACCGCGATACAGTTGCTGCAGCATCGGCAATTTCGAGAACCAGCGTTGTTCGCGCCCGGTGATCGCACGATCTGGCTTGGGCAAAATCCACGGCGGGGTGCGCTGATACACATCGAGCTGGGCCACCAGTGGTTGGATCTGCGGCACAAATTGAATCGCCGATGCGCCGGTGCCAATCACCGCAACTCGTTTGCCGACGAGATCATAGCTGTGGTCCCACTGCTGCGAATGAAACGTTTTGCCTGCAAAAGTTTCGAGCCCTGCGATCGCGGGATAGCTCGGCGTCGACAAACCGCCGACCGCAAGCACAAGCGCATCACAGGTCCACGCGCGACCGTCGGAGGCTTGCACTTGCCAGCGCGCTGCGCCAGCGTCCCACGTCATGCTTGCGATCGTGGTGTTGAATTGCAAATGCGGCGCCAGGCCGAAACGCTCGCAGCACTGTTCGATGTAGCTACGAATCTCTGGCTGCGGCGCAAACATGCGCGTCCAGGTTGGATTCGGTGCAAACGAAAACGAATACAAATGCGACGGCACATCGCACGCGCAGCCAGGATAATTGTTCACACGCCAGGTGCCGCCAACGCCGGCTTCGCGTTCGAGCACGATGAAATCACGCTCCCCGGTTTGGCGCAGCCGAATCGCCATGCCAATGCCAGAGAAACCGGCTCCGACGATGATGACGCGATGATGTGGCGATGCGGTCACGCCGTAGCACCTTTTTCGCGTGCGTACATAGCGGCGATGGCGTCGAGCCGTGTGAGTTGCGAGCGATTGTTGTGCCGCCACGGATGAAAGCCAGGGCGCAAATACGCCAGCCAAGGCAGCACGAGTTTACGCAAAAAGCCAATCTCGCCAACCATGTGACGCGCAAACACCAGCCAACCTTTGCCGTCGGTGATTACGCCATCGGAGCGCAGTGCTTGCAAAAAGAACGGCGTCACAAAAGCACAAAAGATTGTGGTTGCAGTGACCAAACCAAAGCAGCGCTGCAGATAGTTCTTTAGCGTTTTGCCGTGAGTGTGCACCCAGACATCGAACGCAACCGCTTTATGCTCGGTTTCTTCGAGGGCGTGCCACTGCCACAACGCGCGATAGTTCGGCTCCATGGTATCGGTCAGCCGCGCATCGGTCAGCACGGCATCGGCCATGATGGCGGTTAAATGTTCCAACGCCATGGTTGCAGCAAGCTGTGCGCTCGCCGAGCGCCGCCGCTGCATGCGCCGCAGCGACCGCGTGACGATCTGCTCGTTTTCGCGTGCTTGCGGAAAGTAGTCAAAGAACAATTTGTTGTACGCGTCGTGTTCGCGGCCGTGAAGCGATTCTTGTGCAATGAACGCGTTGACTGCCGCCGTGAGTTCGGCCGGCATGTCGGGCTGACGAAATTGCCGCACGCTTTGGATGAAGAACCGCTCGCCTTCAGGAAAGAAGATCGAGAGCGTGTTGAGAAAGTGCGACAAGTGGCGATTGCCGCCGTACCAATCCGCGATGCGGTCGCCGTTGAGGTCAAAATGCAAATTGCGTTTCGTGGGTATCAGCATTGGTTCTGGTGCACCAGCAGCGGTCACCTGAGGATTCATGGAGCTGACGACATGGTTGCTTGGTGTCTGCATATGACATCAATGACTGTATCAGTGCAAAATGTAAACGTCAACCACGAAGCGGATCGCAGCCGGCTGACGTTCGGACACAGCCAATAATACTAATAATTTAATATACTTGCACAATTTCTCGTAGTGCCGGCCTACTTTGCGTTGATGGCTGCCAGCAACGCTTCGAGGGTAGCGACGCTTTGTTTTGCATTCATGTCTTGATGCGATCGCATGGGGCCAAGCGCATCAAGCGCATACCGCCGCGCTTGGTCTTTGGCCCCACTGTTGAAAAGCGCTACCGCAACTAACGTTTGCGCATAGAAACGCTGACCTGCTTGTTCCGACTCGCCGGTCGCAAGGACCGCCGCTTGTGCCAGCGGCAGCGCCTTTGCGCTCTGGTTGGTACCAATGAAATATTGCGCTAGCTGAATTTGGGCGGTGGCGCGCTGTGTTGATGTAGCGCCGTAAACCTCGGTTGCAATTTGCGCAGCTTGCTCACACGCCGCCTCGGTGGTTGTAGCCAGCGTCGCCAGTGCAACTTGACACGCTGCAAGCTGCACTCCAAAGCCCACCATCGTTGCTCGGGCACCGGCCACCGCGATGATGCGTTGCGCTTCGGCCAAATAACGCTCCGCTTCCGCCGTCTGTTTTTGGGCGGCATGACTAAACGTCAACGACAACAACGGTTGCACATTTTCGACGTGGTCTGGCCCATCGACAATGCGCGACAGTTGTAGTGCACGCGCGAATTGCGTTCGTGCTTCTTCAACTTTGCCATCGAATTGAATGACCGTCGCGTAGTTTTGCCGCGCGCGCACTTCGGTTGCCGACGGGCCCAGCCCTTCGGCTTCGAGCAACCGCAACGCTTCTACGTAGGCCGGTAGTGCGGTGTCGCGTTTGCCTGCGGTCAAAGCCCGGTCTGCGACAGCGGCGTAGTAGTTAGCGAGCAGCACCGGTGCGCCGATGCGGACCACCGCTGCTTTGGCGTCATCAATCAAGCGATCATCCGGTAGCAATTTTAGCTCGTCGAGTTTCGCAAACGCCCGCAGTTCATCGTCGCCGAGCGAGGCTGCAATTTGGCTGGTTGCGATCGTTAGCTTTGTTGCGCGCGCGTTATCACCACTTGCGAACGCACGGTTTGCCATCATGCGGTTCCACGCAGCTTCGAGCCGCGGAGCGCCACTGGCTTTTACCGCAGGCAGCAGTTGTTCAAGTTCTTTGACGGCTGCGGCGTTGTATCCAATCGTAGCTATTCGGTCTGCGAGCGCTTCTTGTTCCGCGGTAAAAGCCACGGCGCTGCCCGGCGGGTTGGCTTGCTCGCATGCCCCCACCGGCATGCTCAACTGCAAAGCCCATAACGCATCGGCGACTCGGCCAGGTAACGTTGCCACATTACGAGCCCGCCCAACGATGCGACGCCACGTGGTAACCGCACAGCTGCGCTGTTGTTGATCTCGTTCGGACGATTCCGACGAAGATTGCATGCAAACTTGCCGGTTGAGCTTTTGTGCAGCAACTCGGTTTTGGGCCATAAACGCAGTGAAGCGCTCGCTTGCGATGCCGTCCTTCTGCAACCGCGCCACCGCCGCGCCACCTTGGGTCCACGCAACAAGTTGAGCATCACACGCTGCCAACCGTTCCGCTTCTGACGGACGAAGCAGCCATACCGCTGCGATTGCGCACGCAGCGACCGCTCCGACGCCCGCGCTAACGTATGGCCACCACCGACGCCGCGGTGGTGCAACGATGGCAGCTAACGCTTGTTGCGAAGCTGCGACCGTTGCGAATCGCGCCAGCGGATTTTCGGCCGTACCCTTCGCAATGGCACCCGCAATTGCAGCTTGCTTTGCGGCCGGCAACCGTGCACCCTGCAACGCAACTTCGACGACGCGCCAAAACGCAAATACGTCACTCGCAACCGAAGCGGTTTCGCCGCTTGCAACTTCCGGCGCCCAATAACCGGGCGTGCCAGCGGCCATGCGTATTTCACGCGGTGCACTAGTGCGATGTGCCAGCCCAAGATCGACGATGACGGCCTCGCCATGCGTCGTAACCACAATGTTGGCAGGCTTCAAATCACCATGCACCACGCCCTTGGCGTGTAAACTCTGCAGGCCATCGGCGACGCCATGCAACACGTGCAAGCGAGCCTGCAAGGTAGTGCCATGTAGCCACTGGCCCAACGTTGTGCCAACCACGAGCTCCATCGCCAGAAAAATGGCTTCACCGTCGTCGCCAACATCGTGCACTGCGACCACATTTGGGTGCCGAATTGTTGCAAGCATCCGCGCTTCAGCCAACATGGCAGCGCGTTCTTGCTGCGCTTGCCCACCGCGATGCAGCAACTTGATAGCAACCCGTCGTTCGAGCAGCGGATCGATGGCTTCGAGCACAACACCAAGCCCGCCACTGCCCAGCGTACGCTCGACGCGATAGCGGCCAAGATGCCATTCGCTCGCTGCGTCTTGGGCTTTGACACCGCATGCAAGCAAGCCCTGGCAACTTTCGCACTCCGCCGTATGCAGCATCCACGTCTCGCGCTCCGCGGCGCTGGCAGCGCCACTTGCCCAAGCGTTCAGCGCTTCTTCCGACAGACAAGCCATAGCGTCTCGTAACAGGTTTCTGTTATGAAAAGTACGTGGATGATTTGATTGCGCGCATGCAGCAAACATATCCCGACCTGACGGCAAGCCCCGATGTCATGGCTGCGAACCTTGCGGCGGCCCCCATCGGCGCCGCGCACTACGACGATGTCATGCTTGCGTGGGCCGCTGGCTTTGGCAGCGCGAAAGCCCTCGCGACGCTTGAACAAGGGCCGTTGCAAACGGCGGTCCGGCACATCAGCCGGCGCGGCGTGCCTGCTGCTACTCTCGACGAAGCCAGCCAACATGTGCGCGTCCATATGTTTGCACCGTTGCAAGGTCCGCCACCGATCTTGAGTTTTCGCGGCCGTGGGCCACTGCAAGCCTTTTTGGCAATTGCCATTTTCCGTGCAGCCTTGCCGTTGCTTAAGCAACCAGCGGACCGCGTCTCGGAGCAGGTGCTCGTCGACACCAGCGCGTCACCAGAACTTGCGACGATGCAAAATTTGTATGGGGCAGCGGTGCGGACGGCCGTGATTGCAGCCTGGCATGCGCTCGACAAAGAATCACGATTCATCATTGGCTTGGAACTGCATCATCAATTGTCGTTTGTTGAAATGGCAACAATCCTAGATGTGCATCGGGTCAACGCAGCACGCCAAGTTGCGCGCGCCAAAGCGCGTTGGCTCGCTGGCACCCGACGTGAGTTGGCCGTTGCGTTGCACGCCGATGACAGCACGATTGATAGTGTGCTGCGCCTGGTTGATCTGCCGGTTACACTGGGTGATTTACCGACTACGTCAGCACCGGCTTGATGTGACGTGAACTTTTTTGATTTTTCTTCGCACGTTTTGGTGCGGCGCCCTTCTACGTAACAAAGGCGCGTACCAACACCCTAACGGGCGCGAAACAATCAAATGAACGTATCCCTTGTTTTCTGTAGTAGTTGCCTCACGTTGGCTGCATGCGGCGCCGAACCCGCCGCAGTCGATGCCCCCCTCAACGACGCCCGTGCCACCGTCGACGGCAATCCTATTGTTGACGGCCCCGGCCCCACTGCATGCAGCGGGCTCAATTTAAAATATTCGAGCCAACCGACGGCAGTCACAGCGACCGAGATCAACCGCAACAGCACGAGTCTCCATGCGTTGCTCATCAACGGCAATCTCAACGGCGATCCAGATCGGCTCACCATCGAAGCCTTCTATCGATTTGGCGTGACCACCGGCACGTTTTCCACGTGGGACAGCAACAGTCTCTGGTTGTTCAACGTGATTGCCGACGGTACATCGACCCGCCAGCTCTATACCAAGTCCGGCACATTCGTCGTGGCGTCGGTAACTGGCACCTTTGCCGCTACCACTTCTAATATGGTGCTGGTCGATAACCGCACAACGCCCACATGCTTCGTCAATTTGCCTGACATGACGATAAATGTACCCATCACCCAACCTTGAGCTCGCCAGCGAATAGGGGTTCCTGATTGCAGCGTCGGCGGGTCGGCGTTACAGTGATAGCAGATGTTGCGCCACGTCGTCTGCGCGGTTGCCGTTGCGAGCCTGGGGGCTTGCTACGAACCTGCGTCGACCCCAATGGTGGATGCGAGCGTCGACGCCAAACTCATTGATGCCAAAATCAGCCCGCCGGATGCACCACCAGCGCCGGAAACCAATTGCACCGACGGCTTCGATGGCGATCTCGACGGCAAAACCGATTGCGCCGACAGCGATTGCGCCAATAACGGCTTTTGCGTTTGCCACGACGTCCCGATGCCAACTGCGCCGGGTAACGGCGTCACCGGCGATTCTTTTGGGCGACTTGATATCCCTGGCAATGATCGCGAGACACTAACGAACATATCGCTGGTCCGCGGTTGGGCGCTCGACAGCAATGGCATTGCCAATGTCAAAATACGAATCGACAACGCCCGCGAAGTGCTGTTGACGTACGGCACCAGCCGCGCCGATGTCTGCGATGTATATCCAGGTTTCCCTGGTTGCAGCAATGTGGGGTTTCAAGCCAACTTTGATGTCCGCGGGCTCAGTCGCTGCGAACATCTTTTCGAAATCGTTGCGACCGATGGACTGGGCACGATGCGCGTAATCGACCGGCGCCGCGTCGTCGTAAATTGATCAAACAGGTTCTTTGAACGGGTGGCTCTTTGAACGGGTGGCTGGCACCCGATCCATCTGGCTCTTTGAACGGGTGGCTGGCACCCGATCCATCTGCACCCGATCCATCTGGCCGTAACATTTCGTTATCACACATGTTTTTTGAACGGGTGGCTGGCACCCGATCCATAGCACCCAATCCATATATTATTTTACCCTGGTATTAATACTTATTATCCGGGTATAATACATGAGTGAGTCCCTCATATTCTTCCTTCCAAGACGACGCACTGCTGGCAACCGGAACATTGGCGGCCGTTACGACCGAAGTCATGCTTGCGATGGACAACGGCAGCCACGGTCCGTTTTTCATCTTCGACGACACCACTGGGCGCACGGTCGAATTGGATCTGCGCGGCACGTTGGCCGAGGTATTGGCTCGATTGCCACAACCAGCGCCGCCACCAGACGAGGCTCCCACCACTGAAGCGGGGGAACCCGACGCCCCCCGCGGCCGCGGCCGACCGAGGCTTGGTGTGGTGGCACGCGAAGTCACGCTGTTGCCGCGCCATTGGGATTGGCTCGCGACTCAGCCTGGCGGTGCATCAGTTGCCTTGCGGCGTTTGGTCGAAACGGCTCGCCGCACCCATGCGCAAAAAGATCATCAACGGGCGGCGCACGAACGCGCTTATCATGTCATGGCGTCGCTGGCTGGTAACCGAGCGGGTTTTGAAGAAGCCAGCCGCGCGCTGTTTGCCAACGATCAGCCGCGATTTGAAATGCACACGACCGACTGGCCAGCCGGTTTGCGTGGCTACCTGATTCGCTTGGGCTTCGCACCGTTTACCGTCGACAACGAAACCTTGCCAGGCTAACCGCAACCCACGGTTGCTGAGATATGATGGCGCGTGGACGCAACGACGCCCTATTATTTTGCTCTCGCTGGCGCGATTCCCGCACTGATTGCCATGTGGTGGATCGATCGCCTCGATGCCAAGCGGCCCGAGCCACCGCGGTTGTTGCGTAAAGCGGCGTTCTACGGCACCTTGTCTGCGGTCGCTGCCATCATTGGTGGCCTCATCGTCGACAGTGTGGTCAAAAATGTGGCAATGCCACCGCACGGTTTTGCGGCTGCAGCTTTCAAAGCATTTATCATCGCTGGCCTGGTCGAAGAAGTTTGTAAATTTGGCGCGATGCGGATCGCGGTTTGGAACAAAGCCGATTTCGACGAGCGCATGGACGGCATCGTGTACGCAAGCCGCGCCGCACTTGGCTTTGCCTTGGTCGAAAACATGCTCTACATGTTTTCACAACGCGAACTCGGCACCGCAATGCTCGTATTCGTGTTGCGTGCATGCCTCTCAGTACCAGGCCACATGATGTGGACTGGCATCGCTGGCGCCTTCGCTGCGCGCCGACGCTTTGATCAACGCGGCACGGGCACGCTTGGTGGGCTGTTTGTCGCCACGCTGTTCCACGGCCTATTCGACTTTTCGATCTTTGCGATGGCACCGCTGAGCGAATCCATCGGCGACGCGGCCGCCGTGCTGCTGGTTGGCCCGTTTGTGCTGACCTACGTCGTGTACCGTTACTTCCGTCGCTTGCAGCGTGCTGCGCTGGCCGCCGACAACGCCGACCCAGTACTGGCCGGGCGGCATGTCGCAACTGCAGCCCCGGCTGGCTAGCTTACTTACTCTCGATGCTGCACGGCTCAAGCTGTGGCGCATCAAAGGCCAGGTCGCTGATCGTGCCACGCACGGTAAGCGCCGGACGATTGCGATCCATGGTTGCAAGCAGGGCTGGGTCTGGCTCCACTTCGGGCAAATGGCACCCTACCGAAGGCTTAAAGTTGCCGATCTTCGTCAGCAAATCGACCCGCACGTCGATGATCGTTTTGGCTTTATCCTTCGATGTAGTGATGCTGCCGTAGGCGCCGGTAACCGTGACTTCTTTGCCCCACCAACCCATATACGCAGCAACCAATTTTTCGGCGGCAACAGGTTCGCTACCCGGCAGCGGCGCTGCATCGGTCTTTGCGGGCGTACCTTGAGCCACCACAACGCATTGATCAAATTTCATTAGCTCGCGTTTGGCGCCAAAGCGGCCGTACAATTTGCCACGCATCGTAACGAGGGTTTTGTTGTCGACCTTTTTGCCCTTTTCGCTTTCGGCTAAATCACACGTCACTATTGCCTTTTCATCTTTGGTGCTAGGCGTCGCTGCCAGCTTGAGACTTGTGCGCAAGGTGTCGGCATCGCCTATGAAGAACGCCGGATATGCAACAAACGTATATTCCGCATCTTTGGGCCATTGCTTGAGCAATCGATTCAGTTCTTCGACGCTTAACGGTTTGTCGGCAGCAACATCGTTTGGCAAGGTCGCAGTCTTCGGCGGTACCGGCACCGGTGTTACCGGCGGCGGCGTTACCGCAGCGCTGCCAGCACTGCCAGTTGGCGGCGGTGCAACCGCAGCACTGCCGTTCTTGGCAGCGGGCGCGGTTGGCGGTGACTTTTCTTTTTTCTTGCCACAACCTGCGCTTACGCCCACCACAACTAACCCCAAGCTAACGCAGCTCCACAACCCAGTTTGTTTTCGCATAAGCCCATCGTAACGGGTTTCACCACCGCACCGCAAGCGCACGCATTAACGCGCGTCCCAAGCAACGACGGCAAGCACGGGTGCAGCTTTTGCGCTTTGCAACACGCCCGACATCGTGATGCCAGCGTCGGTGCGATCGAGCCGCACCGATTCGACAAGAAACGGCGCTGACGGCTCAACACCGCGCCGGACTGAACCATCGAACGCCATCTGCAAAGTATCCCACTGCGTAGCAATAGCGTCTTGGCCACGTGCATTGCCTTTAGGCGCAACACTTAGCACTCCTGTCTTGAGTGGAACAACCAGTGCATTGCTACCCAGCGCGGCTTGACCGACGAGGGTGCCGGTTGGCGCAAACATCGTCAGGTGCCCCCCCGTCGGGGTTCCGGCCACCACCACCAACTTGTTGCCTGCAAACAATAGGCGTTTTGTCATTCCGATTCCCGTCAGCTTCACCGCCAGCTTCACCGGACGCTTGGCGTTGAGCTTTTGCGCGCCATAACACATCAGGTGCGTCGTCGCTTCATCTTGCAGAATTCCCAGCGTACAGACATCGACGCCGTTGCTGGCAAGTACCTTTTCAAATACGTTGCCGAGCTCAATGGCGGCGCGTACTTTGCCGCTAGCAAGGTCTAGTTGAATCAGCGCGCGATTGAAGGCGTATTTTCCTCTGACCGTGTGCGCGCCGGCCTGCAGCGTGCCGCGTTGGTAGCCAACTAATGCAAACACATGTGCATCAGTAGCAACAGCGGCCTCGACGAATGCAAACCCGCACATGTACACCTTCGGGTTGCATGTAGCCGGCGCTTGCACCGTGAACGCTGCATGCCACGCAAGTGTAGCGTTGCGCCGCACGCGTACAACCGCAGCGGTATCGGTGTTGGAACTAGGGTCGCCAGAAGTCGCAGGTGCACGACCAAAGGCGAGCGCTTCGCCGCCGGCTAGTGCCGTCGCTTCGCCAAATTGAATGCTACGTGTAACATGCTTGTACTTCATGTGCATCGCATGGAGCTTCCCGGTTTCGTCGACGGCAAACAACTCATCACTTTGCTCCCCCGTTGTTTGAACATCGCCAATTCGGCCTGTGAGGCGTACCACCTGAACGCCTGCGGATTGCGCCAACACCACGGTTGCGCGAACGGTGTCGCGGTTGCCGCTGGTACTGAGTTTCCAGCTGCTGATTACAGGCACCGGTTTGTCCGGTAGGCGCAGCGCGGGCTCGACGAAACCGCCATAACTCGCGCCGCCATAACTCGCGCCGCCATAACTCGCGCCACCATAACTCGCGCCGCCATAACTCGCGCCGCCGTAGCTCGCGCCGCCGTAGCTCGCATCGTCGCCCCCGAAAGGGTTATCGACGCCATTCGCACGTGCAGACGTGCCTTCGCACAATGCCAGAGTGATCGCAGTCGCCACTATCGCGCTTGCAGTCTTCGAATTTTTCATTCCGCGGCAAGTTTGCAAAGCGTAGGCCACTGCTGCATGAACGCTTTGATGAATCTGCAGCGCACATAAACGGCTTCATCATATGCACCAAGCGCCAGAACGCCGACGCTCATGTATAAGCCGCCAACTCGCGTTTACATTCGTCGTTTCACAACCGCACGCCAACGGTTGCCATCACCGTGCGCGGCGCGCCTGGCGTGATCATGCGGCCGGTCATTGCATCACCTGCACGCGTCGACCGATAGGCAGCCGTGACATCGGCTTCGTTCCACGCACGATTCAAGAGGTTCTCGGCCGTGAGCTCGGCATCGATGCGGCCCCAGCGACGACCGAGCACCGCAGCTAGCAACGTATAGCCAGCGTCGCCGTGCATGCCAACACTGCGCACGCGCAGCGCGGCCATCGCTTTGGCGTTCGCAAAGCCTAGCCCCGATGACGCTAACCACCGTGGCGTGTGCAACGCGGCAGTGGGGCTCAACGAAAACGCAGCGTCGAATTGCAGGCCCCGCAATGCCCGGGGCCGAAACTTCGTCCAGCTATCAACACCAACGCGGGTCGACGCTGGCGCCAAATTCACCCGTTGCGACGCACTATCCCACACTTGTTGCGCTTCGACGTTGGTGTACCAAAGCGTGGCGGCTGCTTCGAGCTGCGAGCTTGGCCGCACGCGCACACCCGCGTCGGCAGTCAACGCGCGGACCACTGCTGCATACGAATCCGAAAGCACTGCCGCGTGAGCATCGGTGGTGCGCGCCCCAAGCTGGCCGTTGAACAGCCATGTGGTTGCCCCATGGCGTAAGCGTACACTCAGCGATGGTGACAACCGCGCACGCGAGGCGCTGCCGTCGATCGCGCTATTCGTCGTCGATGAATCAGGGTCGCGATCATCGATATTCCAAATGTATTGGTCGAGTCTAACGCCAGCAGTGATGCGCAGCACCGGCGTCAGATCGAGCTGTTGCCGCGCGAAGATGCCCATCGTGACGATGGTTGGATCCGTGCTTTGACATGGATTAACCTCGGCAAAACAATCGGCTGTTTTGTGTTGCCGCACGGTGCGCCAACGTTCAATCGAACCATCGTCGTTACGAATATCAACCCCAAAGTTGAGCTGCGACGTGCGGCGCCAACTAAGTGCGCGGCGATAGTTGGCGTACATGCCGTAGCTGCGGCGGCTGTCGATGACCAGGTTTTGATCACCTTCGGCGGCATTGCGCAAAAACAGCGTCCGATTTTCAAAGTGTTGCCAATCCGACGCAACCGCAAACGCGCCGACCCGCCACGCTTCGGAGCGATCGCTCGGCGTTTCGAACATTGCGCTAACGCTGGCACGGGTTGTGGTCCCACCTTGGCTTGGATCGACGCTGTCAAAACGCCCCAACGCACCAGCCTCGATGTCGGCAGCTGGCACCAAACCCGACTCGGCCCAACGCCCAGCGTAGAGATTCGCAGCCAAACGAACGTCGCCACTGGCGGTTGGATGCCGCCACTTCGCCATCAGCACGCTGCGCCGAAACCGTTGCGGATTGGCCGAAAATCCGTCGGTGATGCCAACCTCCGCGGCGATGATTGCATCGCCATGGGTCAGGGTTGGACTTGTCATTGCGACGGCACGGTGCATCAACCGCACGAGCCGTTGTTTCACTTGGGTAAAGTCGCTCGCCATGGAGCCCGAGCGCGCCGCAATGTAGACACCGTTGCCCGGCACTACATCCATCGTGCGAATCGACAACTCGCCAGCGTTGCCAACGCCAAACGCGTGCGCCGGCTGTGGCCCTTTGCGCAACGTTAGCGAAGTCACCGTTGGTGCGATGAGAAAATGGGTATCAGCCGTGCCATCGCCGCTGGGGTGGCTTGGCATCGTAACCGGTACACCGTCGACGAGGACCGACAGATCGGTTGCAGCCCGGCCATCGAAGCCGCGCAACGTAAACAGATCCGCGACAGCGCCACCGGCGGTTTGGCTTATAAACAACCCTGGCAAATCGCGGAGCAAGTCGGTGCTCCCATCATGTGTCCGTAGTTTTAGCTCATCGTTGTTGAGCGTGACATCGCTTGCGCTACCGACCTCATCGAGTGCACCTCCATGCGCAACGGCGCTGACGCTACAAAGCCCAACGACAACAAGCCGGTTCATCGTGGACACGTATAGTGAATAGCCCGCAGCAACGTAAACTTGGTCAACAATGCGGCGTCGGTCATTTCGGTTCGTGCGCCAAACGGATACGCGAACGCAACCGGATCAAAACCATCGGCGCGCATGGCGGCAAGGCCAGGCTCAATGTCATTGGCAACGTACCCCTCAACGCCATTTGCCGCGCTGTACTGTTCGGCATTGAAGTGATTGGTCGAGTGATATTCGATGTCATGGCCAGCGGCAGCAAGCTCATGCAACATAGCCCGGTCCTGCGGGGTGCCGAACTGAAAGGCACTAACGAAGAACGTCACCCGCGCATGATACTGGGCGAACATGGGCAACATCGCGTGCCACTCGCTTACCGCGTGGTCATCAAAACTCAAGGCCAGCGCTCCTTTGTTTGGTACTGCGCCCATCGCGAGCTCTCGGTAGGTGACATACGCCAGGCCGCGGTCACTTGCTCCGGCTACCACCGACTCGATCGTGCTCGACTGCACTGTGCCCGAAGGCTTATGTGCATATAGATGCACAGTTTCGCGTTGCGCGCGAGCGCGTTCGAAGCCAGCGTTGAGCGCATCAATGCTGACGCTGTTTTTGTCGTCGACGGAATAGCCACACAATACCCGATGCTCAGCGCCAATCGAGTAAATGTCGTCGAACTCCGGCAAGGTGCGATTGCACGCAAGTGCAATCGTTGCGGGTAGCGCCATGTGCCAACTCTTCATCGCGCCGCCACGTTACACCGCTTGCCTTGTTTTTGGAGCGGCACCGGCGGTTGGGCGATGCTATATTTTATGTAACCCATGCAGCGACTTCAGCGGCTAACAATCACTGGTCTTATTGCAATTGTCGGCGTGGCGAGCTTTGCCAAGGAGGGCTTTACGAGCGGCGGCGGCGAGATCACCATTGAACACGACCAAGTCAAACTGCACTTTGCAACCTCGCGCAAACAACCAATGCCTGGCGACGAAGCTGCATACAACCAACAAGTTCTCGCGTGGGAAAAAGCCAATCAGCCGATCGCTGCCAAAGTGCTCGATGCCATTGAAGCGGTTGTGCCTACGTTCAGCAAGCAAGTTAGCTTCGTCTCCAGAAGTTTTGACCGCGATGGGCTCAGCCACCTATCAGCGGAAGGGATTTTGCGGCCAGGCTATACCGACGCGAGCGGGCCGTATTTGCTAACTGTCGACCTCGACGTTTACCCAGGCCAGTCCATCCACACCGAAGTAGCATTTGTGATTGCGAAACGGCCAACCAAGGCCGCCGTGCGTAGCTTTGCTCGCGCAGTGCAAGCTGCAGCGATTGCAACGCGTGGCCGCGCCTTGCCGGCAGCACCGAGCTACACCGCGTACTGGCTTGAAGCCAAAGACGCCGAACCCGCCATGTTGTTGAGTACCGTCCCGTTAGCGAAGCTCACCGAGACCCTGCAGGATACCGGATACCGCATGATGGGGTATGAAACGTTTCGTGCTGCACCAGCCCTGCTCTTGACCACCCACAACAAGCAATTCATCACCCGCAACAGCGCTGAGTTTCTGATCGCTAATCCAACCGGCGCAAAGTTTGACGCCACTGGCAAAACGGTTACGCTGCAAGTCAACGGCGATTACATGCAACCGATGGCGGTACGCAAAGCCAAACGCTCCGAAGCACTTTCCTTATTGGACCATCCCGTTGACACCGCGCTCAAGGCTGAAGCGTTGACCGAAGCACGCAAAGGCCTCACAGACGACATCGACTTCCTCGATTCGCTTAAGCCATTGCTCGCGAAGTAGCGCAAGCAAGCACGAAAATTACAGCCCCACTGTAATTTTCCAGTATTTCAGCACAGCTGCGAGTTTTGCTGACGCAACAAACGTATCCTCGCAACACTTCGCATCGTCGCAGTATTTCGCGTTTGCTCGTCGTGCTGTATCGATAGAGCGCAGTGGCGGTGTGGATGTTCCCAATGCGGGGGGGATTTGCATGCGTCAAAATGCAAAATCTACGAGACATGCAAATGAAAACTTTGATCTTGGCTTCGGTTGGCACACTGGTTGGGACAGCCGCAATTGCCCACGCAGGCAATGCACTGCCTACAGGCACTACTCATAATCCACCCTTGTTTGTTGATGAATCGACGACGTCGGTTGAGCTGATCAATCGTGGCGAGGACGGCTACTGGTTTCGGGTGGCCGCTGAAGTTAGCGGGTTCGCTTCGGGCAGTCGCTTGCGCCTGGACTGGACCCAAAAAGGCAAAGTGCTAGCGTCCGCGCAATGCGAATCCAAGGCGATCCAAGCAGGGCGCTATGGTTACGTTTGCGCCTCCAACGGCACCGCACTCCAAGCTGTAGGTGAAGTGCAAGCGTTGCTCATCTATGAAGACGATGCAGATGACAAAGAATATTTGGTTCGCACCTACAAAGTGAATCCCACCAAGTGGACCAAAGACACGTGGCAATTGGCGGCCGACGACATGTTGGGTGCTGCCTACGTTGAGCACCCAAATGCGGGCACTTGGTCAGCGATCCCGCGCTTCCGCTTTTGGATCGCGAATGCTGCGCCTGGCGTAGACACCACGTTCCGCTGTTCGGTCAACGGCACCAAGCTGCCCGATTTTGTCGGTAGTCTTTCGAGTTCGCACTTTGTAGAGGGCGGCAACCTCGAAGCTGACATGCTGGTAAAAGGCGCGCACAAAACGTGGCACTGGCAGGCGTCGGGCTTCATCCCAAAGTCGTTGCACTGGGGCGCCAAAACCGGTGATGCGGACAAAGCGTTTTGGCTCATCGATAATCCCGGTGCTTGGGATTGTGAAATCCGACAAAACGGGGTGGCGATCCGACGCTTGTTGTTCACGGTGAACAACCAAGGCATGATCGAGTCGCATCCAATGCAAACGGCGAAGGACGCCGCGCCGCTGGCACCAAACGTTGCGCTGATCGATATTCGCATTCCGGCGGGCGCTGGCTTCGACCAACGCATCAAACCTGATCAACTCAAAAAGAGCCGTGGCTTCGGTTTGCCGTGGCCAACCCATCCAAGCGTTGCGGCGATTCACGCAGCGTTCCCGCCAGCGTATGAAAATGACAAACCAGCACCAGTAGCAGTAGCCAAAGGCAGTGGCAAAATGCTTTCGGGCATGGACCACTCACCAGCGCGTTTCGTCGACGAATCGAGCACCGAAGTGCATGCGTCAGCGCAAGGCAGCAAAGGCTATCGCATTCGGGTCCATACCGTCGCTGCTGGCAATGCGTTCGGCCTCAAATACCGCGTTGATCTGAAGCAAGGCGGCAAACAATTTGCGACGGCGCCGTGCATCGCAGATACCCGCTCGATTCATTCTTCGTTGGGCTATCCAAAATCGATTGCAGGGTTGACCGAAGTTGATTGCCAAACCGAAGAGCCACTCACCGCCAAAGGTGCGGTCGATGCATTGTTGATCGTCCATGACGATCAAGACGGCAACGAATATCTGTTGCGCACGTACAAGCTCAACGTCGCCAAGTTCACCAGCTTTGGTGATCCACTCTTTGGCGTCATGGGCGATGATCTGCTCGGCGCCGCGTACGTACATCACAGTGAGTATTCAGAGCCGCAACCAATCTTTAGCTTTTGGACGGCGCACACCGACGAGCCAATGGACCTAAAGCTGCGCTGCACCGTCGACGGCAAGAAGCTTAACGATATTAAGGTCGCGCCAGGCGAAGGGCGGCTTGAACTCAAATACGTGCAACGCAAGCAAGGCGCCGCCGACGTGGTCTACGCGTGGCGCCACCTGCGGGTGCAGCCAGAAATTGAATGGGGCGCCAAAGAAACCAACCGCCGCTTCAACCAAGACAGCGCTCAATACGTAACCTGGCTGGTCGACTATCCGGGCGCTTGGCAATGCCAGTTGCGCAACCAAGGCAAAGCGATTCGCGAACTGCGTTTCAACGTTGCCAACGGCATGATCGTCGCGGACCCAATGTCGACAGCCAAAGGCGCCACCCCGCTGGTCGAAGGCACCGGCATGATCGACATTCGCATTCCCAAAGAATCGAAGTGGGACATTCGCGTTCGCCCCGACGCATTCAAAAAAACCCACACGTTTGGGTTGCCATGGCCCGACCATCCGAATGTCAAAGCCATGCTCGGCGCGGTACCTGCGGCAAGTGGCTTGGCTGATCCGAAATAGCGTTTAACTTTTTCGTCGAGGCAAGAGTCTGCGAAGCCCATGGATGCAGACTCAATCAATGCCGCATGTCGCCATACGTCGGCCGCCGACGTGGCGGCTCGTACTAACCATTATGCAGCAGTCGCGTTCACGCTGAGCTGCGTGGCGATCGCGGTTGGCTGCGGTGGCAACACGGCCGTCCCGACGCCAGATGCCAGCACCAGTGATGCGGCCGCTACGCTTGACAGCGGCACGCCTGACGCTGCGGATCCAACCTGCGGGGGCGGCCGATGTGCCATCCGCGTCGTTGGCGGGCGCTTCGAGCGCGATGGTCGGCCTTGGATACCGAATGGCGCAGTTATCACTGGTTTTGTTGCGCCACAACCGCTGCTCAAAGGCGCATACGCCAAAGCGCGGATGGCCTGGGGCCAGCCCTTGTTAACCGCGTTGCGTGCGATGGGGGCAAATACGATTCGCTTCAATGTCAGCATGGCGGCGATTGATCCAACCAATTTCCTCGGCGGCGCGATCGATGCTGCTGGCAAAGCCGCCTATCTCGAAGAGATCAAAACCGCGGTCGCGTTGGTGGAAGCCAATGGCATGAACGTGATCATGACCATGCAAACCGGCGACGTTGCTGGCGACCCCGATGCGGAACCTCGGCCAGGCGAACAGACCGCGCGCGCATGGCGTGTTTTGGCGCCGGTGTTCGGTGACGATCCAGCGGTTATTCTAAATGCTTTCAATGAACCAGGCTTTGGTGGCGCGGCCACTATCGACGAAGATCAGTCACCGTGGCAGGTATGGCGCACCGGCTTCACGTTGCTGGTGGACAGCATTCGTGCGACCGGAGCCACAAATGTCATCATGCTTGATGGCATTTCGACGTCACGGGTGTGGCGGAAAAATACCGACGCCAACGTGCCCGTCGATCCACTGAATCAACTGGCGTACGACATCCACCCGTTTCCGACCGACCCAACCCAACGCAGCAATGACGGCAACGGCGCCCCTAAGCTCAGCTACACAACCACCGCGGATATCGACTATTGGCTAGATGGGTGGTGCGATACTCATGCCTGTGCAGCAACCGCGTTCTTTTCCGGCATTAGCCTCAATGCCGACGCTGGCAATTGTTACGACGGCAAACCGCCTGGCCCAGCCGTCACCTCGCCGGACATCGTGCGCGCGTTTGCCAACCACTTCCAAGCCAAACACATTGGCATCATGTTGTTCGCGGGCGATTGGGCGTATCGCGTCTTTGACGACCCGGCTGCGCCGGCTGCGCTGACCACGTTTGTTGGCTTCACCGACTGTCTCGGCAACAAGCGCATGGGCCCGGCCAGCGCCATGAAAGCGCTGTGGACCACCGGCACGGTGCCGCT
>JAKQOD010000054.1 GCA_029565465.1 Deltaproteobacteria bacterium | reverse complement strand
ACCACAACGACTTCTACAAACGCACGGCGGTGACAATTGCATGGAGATTTTGACGAATTGCAGCCATGTGAAATATTATCCTTAAAATTCAACACTATACGAAACAGTTTGAGAGTTTTTCGTATTCACACTCACCGATTGTTCATCCCCGAAATTACAGTACTACTGTAATTTTCCAGTGGAATGTCGGTTCTCCCGAAAACTCCTTGAAAGCTCGGTTGGGAATGATTCAATGCGGTGTCTCGTTGTTGCTGGGAGGACGCATCATGGCATTAGGTACTGTGAAATGGTTCAACGACTCTAAGGGGTATGGGTTTATTAGTCGTCAGCCAGATGGAGCGGACGTGTTCGTCCACTACAGCTCCATTCAAGGCGATGGCTTCCGCAGTTTGGCGGAAGGCCAAACCGTGGAATACGATGAAGCAAACGGTCCCAAAGGGCTGTTCGCTGCACGAGTGGTTCCGCCAGAAAGCGAAGCTGCGGCGCCCGCACAATAAGCTCAGCGCGCGATTTGCGTAGCGCGATATTCGCCCGAAGGTTGCTTGGCCAAGATCACGGCGAAGCTGCCTTTGGCCGTTGTCACAACAAGCACTAAGTGGCCAGCGGCGAGCTTTACAGCGCTGCCGGTTTTGGCTGCGTATTCGTCGCCGGTGTACAGGTTCCAGCTGCGCATCGCGCCACTTTCGACGATGAGCTCGGTGTAGACGTCTTTGAGATCGCTCTTGGTTTTTGCGTTGCCAGCATCGCCGGCGTTGCCTGTCACAAACGGTACCAACGAGTAGTCGAGTAATTTGCCAACTTGCGCGGTTGCAAAACTGCTGACCCAGACATTGGCGGCAAACAGCGCCTTGTCATCTTTGACTGTAGTTGCCACGGTTTTGCTTTGGCCCGAGCTGTCGCCTTCAGGCGTAACCGCTTTGCCTTTAGTTGGCGCGGTCGTTGGCGTCGGTGCTGGCTTGGCGTCGAGCGGAACGATGCCGCCTGGAATATCGGACAAAATATACGGCTCAACGTTAAACGTCCCGCACTGACGCCAATCACGATGAAAGCCCCAACGCATATAGACTCGGCCGTCGACGGAACGGATCGCTTCTGGCGTGGCTTCGTATGGGCCGGAACTCTGCACTGTGTCGATGGCGGCAATATCGAACTCAAGTTTGCCGGATGCTTTTACAATCGTAACTTTGAAAATCGACCCATCAGGATTGATCGCAATTTCGAGGTTGGTCCACAACTCAAAATCGTTCAGCGCACTGTCGGAGCCATTGTTGTCGAGGTCCTGCAGATAACCAAAGCCCCACAGCTCGTGAATACGGCGGTGCATGCGCGCGAGGTACACCGCAAACGGATGGGCCCGGGTTTTTAGCGCGGTTTGATTGCCTGGCCGCACGTCAGGCGTAAAGTTTTCGAGTGAGCTGCGCATCGCTTCCAGCTTGCGCTCGTAGCGGCCTTTTTTGGCGGCCAGCTTTTTGCGTGCGAGCTCGGCTTCTTCGTTCGCCCGATCTTTGCCAACGATGCGTTCGTAATCGTTAAAAGCTAGCTGCGAGTTGATCCCTGGTAAGCCTTTTTTACCAAGCTTTTTGCCGTCGCCATCCTTCTGATCCACGAGTGAACCGCGACCACCGATGCCACGCATCGACAAGATGCCTGGCACTTTGGTTTCGCCGGCGCCTTCGTTGCCATTGTCGCCACCGTCGCCAGTGACTGCACCCTTGGCAGTTTTGGCATCGCCCGAGTGGTCGCTGGTTGGCGTGAAGCGCTTATCGGTGGTTGCTTCGGTTTCTTCGACCTGGGCAATTTTGTCGTCGGGACCGCCGATCTCTGGGCTCGTGGTGTCGGAACTCTCAACCGAGGCCACTTGCGTGCCTTCGAGTTCTTTTTCGAGGTTCGTATCTTTGGCTTTGGTCTCTTCGTTGACGTCGCGGTTTTTGTCCGACAAATGGGTAGCGTCGTCGGGGGCTTCTTTAACTTCGTTCTTGTCCGGCACTTCGACCATCGTCATGTTGGTCGGCAGCTTTTCGACGTTGGGTTTTTCTTGTGGCGGTGGCGGCACCACCTCGGGCTTGGGCGGCGGCAGCAAGGTAACTTCAACCGGGGGCGGTGGCGGCACCACGTCTTGGGCTTTGACCAGCAGCTCTTTTTCCGGCTTTTTGATGACGGGTGGCAGTGCGGCGATCGCCGTAGGATCGGGCTCGGCGTTGAGCAACGCCACATCAACTTCTTTGGGAATTTCGCCAAAATCGACCAAGACATGTGTGTTGGCAATAATGGGCATGCGACAGTCGTTTGGATCTCGAATGTCAGCAGCGTCGACATCGGTGATATCCCCAGGCGTGACGCAATTCGCGAGTGGGTCACCCAACAGCGGTTGCAGCGGCAAAGGTGGCCGCATGCGTTCAGGAAAATAACCACCAAAAGTTGCGCCAGTGTCAGCGATCGCGACCAAGTGCACCACCGCCCCACGCGGCACTTCCACCGAACACGACGGTTGACTGCAGCGTACCAGTGGCACCGCATCACCTTCGCGCGTGATCAACACGGTACCGTTGCCTTCACCTGTCAGTTCAATTGTGAGTGCAGGCAACGGCTCTGGCCGCGTAATGCTGTAGCCAACCAAGGCTGCGCCTTGTGCCGTAGCCGAACCAATAATGGCGGGCAACCACAACCAAGGACGGCGATATTGACGCGGACGACGCACGACGAATGTAGTTTGACACATCGAACCCAGCGGGGTTTGCCTGGAGTTTTGACTATTTTGCGTTGTTTCGAGGCGTTCAAATATCCGTTGCAAACACAGCTACTTACGAGTCGGGTTTTGATGCATATTGGCGCCCATGACCAGTGCCGATCCTATTCTTGATGCGTTGTGGCGCGACTACACGGCAAGCACCCCACAAGCTGCGTTGATCCATAACCTGCTATCCAACCGTGGCGAGCAAATTGTGAACGACCACATCGCGTTGCGTTCATTTGGCAGTTTTGCTGGGCACCGAGGTGTTGGCATTGCAGACCTGCAACGTGGCTTTGAAGCCGCTGGCTGGCAGCCACGCGACCACTATGTCTTCGATGACAAGCATTTGGTTGCGCGTTATTGGCAACACGAAAATCCAGCGTTGCCTAAAGTGTTCATCAGTGAACTCGAAGTCGGCAAGCTGTCGCCACACGCACAAGAAATTATTGCTGGCTTGTTAGCGCAATTGCCAACAAACTTTGCCCAACGCGCCGATCTGCCGTGGGCCGGACGGCCATGGCAAGTTTCGCACGCCCAATACACCGCGTTGTTGGCGGAAAGCGAATACGCTGCGTGGATGGCGGCGTTTGGCTTTCGTGTCAACCATTTCACCGTCGACGTCAATCGGCTGCAGACGTTTGCATCGCTTGCGGCACTCAACGATTTCTTGCTGGCGCAAAACATTACGCTCAATCGCGCTGGTGGATTGATCAAAGGCAACCCAGCCGAGCGGTTGGAGCAATCATCGACCATGGCAGCGCCGGTTGACGTGCAGTTCGCTGATGGCGTCTTTGCGATCCCGTCTTGTTATTACGAATTTGCCAAGCGGTATCCACTGCCAAGTGGTGAGCTGTTTCAAGGCTTCGTGCCAGCGTCGGCGAACAAGCTGTTTGAAAGCACCAACGTTCGATAGCTGCGCTAGCCGAAACGGCAAATGCCGCCTCGCGGCGGCATTGCAGTGACCAAGAGCGTCGGGATTAGTCGACGTTGAGTGGGCGGGTCAGCTGTGCAAGTGGTGCACCGTTTGGCGAACCACCTTGCAACGTAAAGGTGACTTGGGTGGCGTCGCAGTCAAGGTTACCAACTGCGAAGGCTTGGTATTTTTGACCTACGCCAGTGCCGCCGGTTGGCAACGTGCCTTGGCCACCGTCGTAGCTGTATTGGAAGAAGTGGTCGTCTTCAATTTGGAAGCCAATGCCACCCCAACCCGTTGGATTTTGGAACAAACCAGCGTCGGCTTTGCACTTCTTTTTACCTTGGTAGTTCTGGGTGCAGCAGTCCGTGCTTGGGGTTGCGGCAATCGTATACTCCGTGGCCACGCCCGATGCGTCGACAGACACAGGGTACGACGCATTTGCGTCATACGCCGACTTGCCCTTCTTGCGGATCGCGTCGAGGTTCAACTCAGCTTCCGTCGATTTGCTCTTGTTCATGTAGTCCATGAATGCCGGGATGGCGACGGCCGCCAAAATCCCGATGATCGCCACAACGATCATGAGTTCGATCAGAGTAAAGCCGCGTTGTTTCGTGTTCTTGAGCATACGGTTCATGAAATGTCCTTTGGTTGGGTGCGGTTAATTGCGCGCCCGCGGGCGCGCGGGGCAGTGGGAAAGAAGTGTCTCGTTGGGATGAGCTATTGCACTCTGCGGGCCAACATGTGCGGCACGTGTTTTCAAGTATTTCGGCGTGAGCGCGCCACAGCATGGCCTCGCCGATGACATTTTTTGTCAGTTTGCAGCGCCGTTTTTGGGCTTGCAACACTGGCAGTGCACGGACACTCACGCACAAGCTCAGACACCCACGGGCACCTGCTCACATTCCGGCAGGCGCCATCACCGCATCGCTTGCTTCAAAACCCGGCCCGCGGCGTTTGTCTTTAATGACTCGAATCGACGCCAGATAATCGCTTGCGCCTGCGGTTCGCAGCCGTTGCGCTTCCGCACGTAGTGAAATGAGCGACCCCAACGACGCAGCATCGGTGGTTTTCTCGGTGAGGCACACCACTGCACTGTCATGTTGCTGGGCAAGGGTGATCA
>JAKQOD010000049.1 GCA_029565465.1 Deltaproteobacteria bacterium | reverse complement strand
GCCACAACGGCGGTCGTTTTCTTATTGGTAAGCTCCGCGTAGGCCCGCGCGACCGCTTCAAACACCGTCGACAACCGAGCAGCAAACGAGCCCAGTTTTTTGCCATAGTATCGGTCAGGGTGGATATCCTTAGAAAGCCGGAAGTAAGCGCGCTTGAGGTCTTTGTCGTTGCTACCTTTGGGCACGCCAAGCAAGGCCCACGGATCGCGTTTAGCGACCAACCGTGCCAACGCCAACAAGCGGCGGCGTTCGCCTTCGCTGAGTTCGGCCGGCTCCGCCATCGCGACAAGTTCATCAGCCGTAGTATCAGTTAGTGCCAAGTCTAAGTCTGCGACCCGCACCGGCGCCGCGGGTTGCGCCATCGCTTTTGGACTACGAATCGTGGCTTGATCTTCGAGCGGCGGAATCGAACCAGGTGTGGGCTTGGCACCAATAGCGACGCCGCGGGTCAGTGTTGGCGGATCGAATTGCGCAGCGCTGGTCAGTGGTGGCGGTGCGACTGGACGGCCCGTGATAGGCTGCGCGGCTTGTCCTGCAGGCCGCGCGATGGGGCCGCTACCGCTAGCGGTCGCCGGCCGCGGCGCCGGGATCGGCCCTGAGGCGGAGCCAGGGCGAGCAACATTGGTTGGCGGAGTGCTTTCGTTGGGCAGCAAAATGGCACCAACCGCACGCAACTTTTGGGCAATTGTAACGCACATCTCGGGCGGCAAGCCGGTCGCCAGCAACAAGTCACGGAGTGGCGTGTTGCCATCGACTCTCGAGAATACGAAATATTCTTGCGGGCCAATCCCGGCGGAGATTGGATTGAATGCTGGATTCACCCGCACTTTTTGTGTTGAAGCCCCAATACCTGGGATCTCTGCGGGAATCGTACTCACTTCCCTATGTTACCAGCCTCTGGCTACTTTGCGAACTGCCACTGTAAAATTGCTTTTTGTGCGTGCAAGCGATTTTCTGCTTGCTGCCAAGCCGCCGATTGTGCTCCGTCCAGCACGCTGCCCATGATTTCTTCGCCGCGATGCGCCGGCAAACAATGCAGCACGATGGCGCGAGGCGCTGCCGCAGCGAGCATGGCATCGTCAATACAGTAGCCCGCAAACGCTGTTTGGCGTTGTTGCGCTTCGGCTTCTTGGCCCATCGAAGCCCACACGTCGGTCGACAACACGTCGGCGCCGCGGCTCGCCGCCGCTACGTCGTTAGTTACCGTGATACGACCGCGACCGCTGGCCGCGCACCGTGCAGTAGCTTCGGCCAGGATTGTCTGGTCGGGCCGATAGCCATCGGGGCATGCAAGCGTTAGGTCGAGGCCAAACAAACCGGCCGCTTCGATCCACGAATTGGCCATGTTGTTGCCGTCGCCAATCCAGGTGTAGCGCAAGCCATCAAGCGCTCCAAACCGTTCGATCACGGTCATGAGATCGGCGGCCAACTGACACGGATGATGCAGATCCGATAAGCCGTTAATGACCGGCACGTTGGCCCACTGCGCCAACGCTTCGACGCGATCTTGGCCAAAGGTCCGAATCATGATCGCGTTGCAATAACCAGCGAGCACCCGCGCGGTGTCTTCGATTGGTTCGCCGCGTGCGATTTGGGAACCCTGCGACGACAACACCACGGCGTGGCCGCCGAGCTCATATACGCCGACTTCAAATGACACCCGGGTCCGCGTCGAAGCCTTTTCAAACACCAAGGCAACGGTTTTACCGTCGAGCGCATGGTGGCGCTGGCCAGCCGCACGCTCGGCTTTGAGCGCGATAGCATTGCGCCACAACGCCGGCCATTCGCTCGCCGGAATGCTTGCGAGGGTAAGAAAATCGCGATCGTTACTCATGCTTTGCCAACGCCTTCAGCCAACACGCCACGCAAAATCGCGACAGCTTCGTCGATGAGCGCGCGGCTCACAATGTACGGCGGCGCAAAGCGAACAACCTTGTCGCCTGCGACGGACAACAACAAACCGCGATCACGGCACTTGGCCGTGACATCGCCTGGCAAGCCCGAGACTGCCAAGCCCCGCAACAAGCCGCGGCCACGGGCTTCGGTGACATGGCCTGGAAATTCTTTTGCTAGTGCGTCGAGCTGTTGGCCAAGGTAGGCACCTTGGCTAGTCACTTGATCGAGCAGCTTTTCGTCGTCGATGATGTCGAACACGGCGTTGGCTGCTGCGCACGCCAATGGATTGCCGCCGAACGTATTGGCGTGCAGCACGGCCCCACCCGCTTTGAAGGCCAACGATTCGGCCGCTTTGTCGTTCACGGCAATTGCACCGATCGGCACGCCGCCGCCCAAGCCTTTGGCCAACGTCATGACATCTGGGAACACGTTGTCATGTTGGTGACCGAACCAGGTGCCGGTGCGGCCCATGCCGGTTTGCACTTCGTCGAAGATCAACATGGTATCGGTTTCGTCGCACAGCTTGCGCAAGCCAGCGAGATAGCCTGGCGGCGCCACCACGATGCCGCCTTCGGCTTGGATTGGCTCTACGATCACGCAACAAGCTTTTTTCGGCGCTAGCGCTTTGGCCATCGCATCAAGATCGCCGTAGTTAACGAATTCAACGGGCTCAACCAGCGGACCGAAGCCTTCGCGATATTTCTTTTGGCCGGTTATCGCCACCGTTGCAAACGAGCGGCCGTGAAAACTGCCGTTGGTTGAGATAATGGTGGTGCGTTCAGGTTGGCCAATATTGACGTAGTGCCGACGGGCAAGTTTGAGCGCAGCTTCGTTAGCTTCAGCGCCCGAGTTACAGAAGAACACGCGGGTTGCAAAGCTATGATCGACGATCGCTTTGGCCGCCAGAATTTGTTGGTCGTTGTAGAACAAGTTCGACGTGTGAATCAGCTTGGTGAGTTGCTCGGCCAAGCGAGCCGTGAACGTTGGGTGATTGTGCCCCAAGCCGCACACCGCGATCCCTGCCGTCATGTCGATATAGCGCTTGCCTGCAACATCCCACAGCTCCGCGCCTTGGCCGCGCGCCAACACAAATGGCGCTTGGCGGTAATTTTTAATCAGGGTTTGATCGGCGATGGCGAGAAGGTCTGCTTGCGAGTAGTTCTTGCTCATATGCTTCCTTTGGCTGCGACGGGCACGGCGTCCGCCACAACCTGCGTACCGACACCGTCGGTAGTAAATATTTCGAGCAGCAACGCGTGTTCGAGCCGCCCGTCGATGATGTGAACTTTAGTAACGCCTGCGCTCAGCGTGGCGAGGGCATTTTCAACTTTGGGAATCATGCCACCGGCAATGACGCCCCCAGCGATCAGCTCGCTGGCGAGGCTGGGCGTGATGGTAGGAATCAAGCGTTTGTCGGCGTCGAGCACACCGGAAATATCGGTAAGCAACACCAGCTTCTCGGCATTAAGTGCAGCGGCCAACTTGGCAGCGAAGACATCCGCATTGACGTTGAGCGGTTCGCCGTCGGGGCCGGTGGCCAGCGGTGCGATGACTGGAATAAACTCGCCGATCAAGCGGTCGATAACGATGCGATCGATGGTTTCAACTTCGCCGACGCGGCCCAGCGCGGGGTCGACCAACCGCGCTTTCGCGAGGCCACCATCGCAGCCCGTAAGGCCAACGGCGGCACCGCCGAGATGATTGATCAGCCGCACGATGTCCGAATTAATCGGACCGGCGAGTACCATTTCGACAACTTGCAACGTCGCGGCGTCGGTCACGCGAATGCCGCGCTCGAACCGCGCTTCGATGCCTAAACGATCAAGCATCGACGTAATTTGTTTGCCGCCACCATGCACTACCACGACGTGGATGCCGACCCAGTCGAGCAAGATCACGTCTTCGCAAAACCGCCGCCGCAACGCTTCGTCTTCGAGCGTGGCTCCGCCGATTTTCACCACCACGGTTTTGCCTCGAAACTCCGAGATAAACGGCAGCGCTTCAATCAGAACGCGTGCTTTTTCGATCAACGCTTGCACAGCGTGCGCAGTACACCACGAAGTGCCAAACCGCGCTAGCCGCCGCGATCATTTGGTGCTTGCGCGCCTTGCGAGTTGTGCCGAAGCGCACGGGCTAGCGCCTAGCGATTGTCGATCTCTAGATGTTCACCTTTGCGAATGGGCCACACTAAGGGCTCGGTGTTCGCCACGTACGACGCCGGAATGCCTTGCTCGCCGACTGCGAGGGCAACGATGGCACCAACGATGGCGCACGTCGTATCTCGATCGCCAAGGCCCGATACGGTTTTCCAAAGCGCAGCCTCAAAGTCATCCAGATGCGCAGCCGCACACCATAGTGCGAAAGGCACCGTTTCCGATGCTAGAAACGTTGTGCCGTTGCCCAAGGCAGCCACAGCCGTACGGACGTCGTAGCTCAACGGCAGTGTGCTGGCTTTCTTGATCGCGTGCAAGGTTGCGCCAGCGGGCGTGAACGCAATGACACGGGCGAAGAGCTCGTCGGCGGACAATCGCTCTTGCCCGCCCGCTGCTTGGGCCACAAACGCCGCTGCAATCGCCACAGCAACGGCGCCAGCGTGGCCTTCGGGGTGCGCGTGCGTTGGCTCGGCCGACAAGATCGCTTGGCGCCTGACCTCAGCGTAGTCATTCGAGAAAAATGCCCCAACGGGAGCCGCACGCATCGCATCGCAGCGCCGTTGCCCATCGAGCCTTCGCCACCGTAGCCACGACGGGCGGCATCGGCCCAGGCGACGCCAGCGTGGATATCTTGCAGGACCCGATGTGCAGCGCCACCGTAACCGCGGGCGCAATCGCGTTGGTAAGCATCGGCGAACGCTGCGGCTAGTGCGTCCTGCGCGATGTACCCATGCGTCGTAAGGACTTCGAAAATCGCCAAGCTCATCGCGGTATCGTCGGTCCAACGCCACGGCGCCACGGGTAGCGTTCGCGCTGCGATGCGTTCTGCCACCGTGGCAGCGGCCAAGAAAAACTGGTCGCCAAACGCGTCTCCGACGGAAAGACCACGTAACGCGAGTGCGGCGCGTGCTATTGGCGGCGAATTCATAGCCACGCCAAATTACCATCGTGCCGAACCAAATGCAGGCGCCCCCGCGCTACGTTCGCTGCACCCAACAAGGAGAATCAGATGCCAGAAAAACAATCATACCTTCCCGGCACCCCATCCTGGACCGACATCATGGTGCCAGATATCGAGGCAGCCAAAGCGTTTTATGGCGAGGTGTTCGGTTGGACCTTTGCGAGCGCAACCGAGTTCGGCGGCTACACCACATGCTTGATGAATGGCAAATCGGTGTGCGGCATGATGCAGCACAGCGATGGCCCAGCAGCGTGGACCACGTATTTCGACACTCGCGATGCCGACGCCAGCGTGGCGGCAATCTCCGCGCAAGGCGGCACCATCATCGCGCCAACGATGGACGTTGGGCCATTGGGTCGGATGGCAATAGCCCAAGATCCAACGGGTGCGGTGTTTGGGA
>JAKQOD010000041.1 GCA_029565465.1 Deltaproteobacteria bacterium | reverse complement strand
CCCACAAGCAGCTTCGCAAACCGGCAACAACAACGCTCCAACCCGTGCGCCTCATTTGCCGACGTTGGCGCTTTCCGTTGCACAAGAGCAGTCCGCCGCTGCGGTTGACAATTTGTTTAGTCCGGCACCGGCACCAGTGGCTGCAGCGGCGCCGATTGTGCACGCGCCGCGACCAGGCTGGTCGAATGCAGGTCCGATTGTGACTGGTAGCCCAGCCCGCTTTGACGACAGCATGGTTAACACGGGGCAACCCAGCGAGGTTGTGGCGCTACCAAACCAAGAAGCGCCGGTACGACGGCGAAAGTTGTTGTACGCCGGCTGGGCACTCATTGCTGCATTGGTAGTGGCTGGGGGCGTGTTCGCCGGGCTGTGGATTCGCGAGGGCCGGTTGCGCAAACAGGTAAGCCAAGCGATCACGAAAGCTGGCACGCTGGCCAAAGATGATTCATGGCGAGGCCACCTGGCTGCGCGCGACGTGTTGGCAGGCGTGGTGAAAGCCAGCAACACAGCATCCACACGCAGCAAGCTGCTGCTTGCACGTGCCATCATGGCATACGAATTCGGCGAAGATCGTGCGGCTATGATAGCCGCCATTGCCGCCCCGACGGACAGCAGCGATGCGGCGACGGCCGCAGCCGGTTATATGGCGCTGTTGAATGCGGATAGTGACAAAGCCCGTGCGATCGGGAAGCAGCTGACCAGCGTCAAGGGCTTCGAAGCGATGGGCCATTACATTGACGGGCGTGGCGCACTGTTGATGGGCGACCATCTTGCGGCCGCCGAAGCGCTGCGCCTTGCCGTCGAGCGAGAACCTCGGCCGCTGTATCAACTTGCGTTAGCGGAAGCCAAAATTGCCGGCGGTGCGATCAACGATGCTGACAAACTCATCACTGCTACTCCTGAAGGCACGGTGTTGCGCGCCATGGGTGACCTCCGTGCTGATCGCATTGGCAGCCATCTTGGCTTAGCGGCCCAACTGGACGCGATCACGATCACCGCCGAAAAAGCGGCCAACGATCCAGCGCGGATCGCGTCGCAGTTGACGATAGCCCTCGCGTTAGCGGTGGTCGCTGAAACGCAGGCTCGGACCGGTGAGATGGACCGCGCCCAGTCGACGTTTGGCCGGGCAGTGGCGGTTGGCGTCGACGACTATCGCTTCGCTGATCAAACCGTACGTGCGCTGATCGCCATGCGGCGGCTCGAAGATGCACGCAAAGCCGCTGAACGCGCGTTGCAAACCTGGCCAAACTATCGGCCGATGAGCATCGCACTCGCGGATATTGAATTGCGCAACGGTGATGCGCAAGCCGCATTTACGCGGCTCAAAGATCCACGGTTTGGGGCATTCGTCGACGGCGCTACCATCCGTGGCCGAGCCGCGCTGCTGCTTGGCAACTTGACGGCAGCACAAGACGATCTTGACGCTGTGCTTAAAGTTGCACCCCAAGCGGCCGCCGCAGTTGTGGCACGTGCGTACCTCGATGTGTTGCGCGGCGATGGCAAAGCCGCCATGGAACGGCTTGGTAAGGTCGGGCCTGATGCTTCGCCAGCGATAATTACCGTGTACGGTGCGGCACAACGATTGGTAGGGCAACCCGAAGCGTTGGCGCAATTGCGCAAAGCAGCGACGGCAGCGGCCCACGATTACAGTGGTGTTGCGCATTTGGAATTGGCGCGTGGGCTACGCGACAGCGGTGACTTGACGTCGGCTCGCACCGAATTTGCGGCGGCGCTAGCATTAGGGCAACAGCGTGCACGGTTGGAGCAAGCCGTGGTTGACGTCGAAGATCGGCATCTACCACAAGGTCGCACGGAGTTAGAAGCGATGTACAAAGCCGGTTTTGCTGGCGCTGCTAGCAATGGCAACGTCGACGGTATGTTGCTGCTCGAGCTGATTCGTGCGCGATCGCTCAGCGGCGACATCGAAGGTGCCGAGGCCTTGCTCAAGATCGCCGACCGGCGCACCGACTTGCCGAAGTGGCAAGTGTTACGTGAACGCGGCCGGTTGGCGCTGAAGCGCAACGACACACCGAATGCCAGTTCAACATTGCTCAAAGCCATGGCTGATAAAGCGGCCGATGCCGAAACCTTTCTATTGGTTGCCAATGTCGTTGAAGGCAACCGCGACCTCGTCGATCTTGCTGCCCAGTTAAAGGCCGCAGCACCTCGGCTGGCGGGTACCGGCGAACTTGAAATTATCAACGGCAAGCTCGAATTTGCGGCGGAGCACTTTGGTCCAGCTGAAGTAGCATTTACTAAAGCCAAAGAATTGCTTTCCGCGAGCCACGCGACACCACGGCGACTCGCCATGGCGCATGTTGGGCTTGCGGTGAGCGCGTTAGCTCGCAACGACGAAGGCCGCGCCCGCAGTGAAATTGCACAAGCTATGGAACTCGATCCAAGTTCCGCCGATGCCAAAATCAATGGTTCGTTCTTGGCGGCAACTCCAGCACTGCGCCTCGACTTGCTTGTGCAAGCAGTGAAACTAGCACCGTTCCATACGGTAGCTTGGATGTGGTTAGGGCAGGCGGCGCTGGCGGTTGATAACAAGGCCGAATACGACCGCGCAGTTGCGCGCCTTACCGAGATTGCTCCTGACTCACAAGAGTTGGTCGAGCTGCGCGGCGCAGCTAAGCCAGCGAAATAACGCTACGGCGTTACAGCACAAACGCGACGACGACGGCGATCACCGCGGTCAGCACGACGGCTGCGATAATCAACGGGATAATGGCAGGTGACCCACCAGCCGACTTCGTCGACACGCCGGTGCGATCGGGTTCCAACATCGCTTCAAGCGACACCAGCTCCGCGCCGTTGGTCGCCGGCTGCGCTGGCGTTGCTGCTCGTTGCTGCGCTTGCGGCGCTGGCCCACGCCCAGGTGCTCGCGTATTGCGTTTGCGGCCAGCTGCCGGCGCTGCAACTTCATTGGCCCACGCTGAGGTGTCGACAAATGACTTAGGATCGAGGCTTAACGACCCTTCGTTAGTACCGGAATCAGATTCTTCGTCGACGAGTGACGTTACCTTTGCCATCTCATCTTGAATCAGCGCGTCGATCAACGAATCTTTAGGTTCGGCCGACCGCTTCCGCATCATCTCGACTTGGGTATCTTTCACCAGCGTCGAGATATCGCGTGCGGTGACTTTCATGCGGCGCGAGAACAGGTACTGCGCAAGTGCTTCGGCGAGGTCCGCTGCGCTCGAATAACGATCGTCTGGATCTTTGGCGAGTGCCTTGCGCACTACACCTTCAAGTTCAGCTTCGATCTCAGGATTGTGGGCAGCCAGCGACGGCACTTTGGCTTGGCGAACTAGCTCCACCGTTTGGTAGTCAGTTTCGCCGAAAAACAACCGGCGTCCCGTGAACAGCTCCCACAGCAAAATACCAACCGCGAAAATGTCAGCGCGATGGTCAACTGGCAAGCCGCTGGCAGCCTCAGGCGACAAATAGCTGAACTTGCCTTTAACCACGCCAGGATCGGTGCTTTCGATTTGGCTATTGGCCTTGGCCAACCCGAAGTCCACCAGCTTGATTTCGCCGTTTTTCGACAGCAAGATGTTCGGTGGTGAAATATCCCGATGCACGATGCCTAATGGCTCGTTGGTTTCGGGATGTTCGAGCGAGTGGGCGTACTGAAGCGCTTTGCAGCATTCGATCATCATGTAGATCGATTGCGCGACTTCAACGCGGCGATTTTTTTGTTTTTGTCGTTCGATGATTGCTTTGAGATTGCAACCGTCGACGAATTCCATCACCAAGAAATACGCATTGTCAGGCGTCTTCGAGATGTCGAAAACTTGCACGATATTGGCGTGCTGTAGATTCAACGACAGCCGCGCTTCGTCGAGGAACATCGCCACGAACTTTTCGTTCTTGGTGAGGTTTGGCAACACGCGCTTGATAGCAACGTTTTTCTTGAAGCCCGAGATCGACTCCGAAACGCCGCGGAACACCTCAGCCATGCCGCCGTGGTCGAGGCGCTCAGTGATGGTGTAACGGTCTTTCATCGAGGGCGCTAACTATACCAGACCTAAGGGCATTGGCGCAAAATCCAAGCGTAATGCCGCACGAGATCGTCGTTTCTTATGTAGGGCAAGCTGTGCAAGCGTTGGTTACGCATCCGAAGAGTCGTCGGATTCCACTTGTTCGCGGGCCGATTTGCATTCAAAGCACAACGTGGTCATGGGCCGCGCCATGAGGCGTTTGAACCCAATTTTCTCCGAGCACTCTTCGCACTCATTGATGTCGCCGGTTTCGAGGCGGCGGAGCGCATCTTGAATCTTGGCGATCAAGCCAGTTTCGCGGTCGGCTAAGCGCAGCTTGGTGGAGTACATTTCTTCTTCGGCGGATTCATCCATCGAGTCGCGACCAATCCGATCGCGGTCGCGGTCCATGGTGAAATCGAGCGCGGTATGAGCGTTGGTCGCGAGGCGCTGCAATTCGCTGGTGAGCCGAGTTCGCAGTTGTTCGGTTTCAGTGGCGGAAAGCATGCCTCATCTTACCAGAACCAAAATTAAAACCGTTACGACGCAGCCTTTGATTCCAAAACCAATTCAGGGCGTGCGCGATTTTCCACAACATCGCGGGTGACTACACACTCTTTCACGCCGGTCAGCGATGGAATTTCATACATCACTTCAAGCATGATTTCTTCAAGGATGGCGCGTAGGCCACGGGCGCCCGATTGCCGGCGGACTGCTTCTTTGGCAATGGCAGTTAGCGCATCAGCCCGGAAGGTGAGTTTCACGCCTTCCATCTCAAACAACCGTTGATACTGCTTGGCCAGCGCGTTCTTCGGTTTCCACAGCACTTCGGTCAGCGCTTCGACGTCGAGTGCATCGCACGAAACAATTACTGGCAAGCGGCCCATAAATTCGGGGATCATGCCGAACTTGTTCAAGTCCTCAGCACGCGCCTGCCGACGCAACGCATCTTTGTCTTCTTCGCCAACGCTGATTTTGGCACCAAAGCCAAGCCCGCGCTCGCCAGTGCGGCGTCGGACGACATCTTCGAGCCCGTTGAACGCACCACAGCAGATAAACAGAATATCCGTGGTGTCGATCTGAATGAGCTCTTGTTGCGGTCGATTACGCGCACCATCAGGCGTGATCGTGGCGGTTTTACCTTCGAGAATCTTGAGCAACGCTTGCTGTACGCCTTCACCCGACACATCGCGGGTAGCCGAAGGCGATCCGCCTTTGCGTGCGATTTTGTCGATTTCGTCGATGCAGATGATCCCGCGTGCGGTTTTTTCGACATCGCCGCCAGCGGCTCGAAATAGCGCTTTGACGACGCTTTCAACGTCTTCGCCGACATAACCGGCTTCGGTTAGCGTGGTCGCATCGGCGATGGCGAAAGGCACATCGAGCTTTTTGGCGAGCGTTTGGGCAAGCAACGTTTTGCCTGAGCCGGTCGGCCCGATGAGCAAGATGTTGCCTTTTTGCAGCTCAACGTCGCTGCTTTTGCCACGCAACCCGATGCGTTTGTAGTGATTGTAAACCGCCACTGCCATCGCGCGTTTAGCTTCGTCTTGGCCAACCACGTACCGGTCAAGCTCGTCGACGATTTGCCGCGGTGGCGGATACTTCGGGCGTTCCGAGGCTTCTTCTTGCGCAAGAATCTCGTTGCAAAGTTTCACGCACTCATCGCAAATGAATACGCGCGGCCCACTAATGAGCTTGCGCACTTCTTTGCGCTGCTTACCGCAGAATGAACAATGAAACTCCTCCATCGGATGAGTCGATTCTTACACGTCTTGGCTAACTTGCAACAGGGTGTTCCGATCTTTGCCGCGAAGAAGCATGTAAACCTACCCAACTGGCGTGGCAATTGCGGCCTTAGGCTGTTGACCATGCTCTAGCGCACGGCGATGCTAGGGCCCTGTGTCTTCTTCGATAGTTGCGGCTGCCGTTACGGATGTTGGTAAGGTGCGCGAGCACAATGAAGACAATCACTTCATCGATGCCGAGGCCGGGGTGTTTATTGTATGTGATGGGATGGGCGGCCACGCGGCAGGCGAAGTAGCTAGCGCCTTAGCGGTGAAAGAAGTGCGTTCGCGATGGCTGAGCGATGTGGTCGAAAACACGATCTCGATTTGGCTTAATAAGCCAAGTCCGGAATCCCGATTGGCGGTACTTGGTGCGTTGCAGACCGCGGTTGCCTTGGCCCATACCGCCATCGTGAACGAAGCTCGGCGCGACATCAAAAAGAAAGGCATGGGCACAACGATTGTTGCCGTGCGTGTCATCGGTGGCGACGCTTTTTTTGCACATGCCGGGGATTCGCGGGCTTATCTGGTGCGTGACGGCATTGCCATGCAAGTTACCGAAGACCATACGCTGTTGGCTCGGTTGTTGGCTGCAGGGATTGATGTGGACACGTCCGGTGACGGCGCCCGCTTCCGCAGCATGCTAACCAACGCGCTAGGAATCGGCGAAGAATGCCGCGTGTCAACATTTGTCTTGCCACTGGCTGATGGCGATAGATTTTTGCTGTGCTCTGATGGGATTAGCGAGTACGTGCCCGAAAAAGAAGTGGGTGAAATCCTTAGCGGCCAAGCCTCACCTGCACGTGCAGCGCAAAAGTTAGTGGATACCGCATTGGCCCGTGGCGGCGCCGACAACGCGACCGCCGTTGTAGTGCGTGTCCTCGAAGCCGGGACGAGCGCATCGTCAGCCGCGATGCGCCAAGCGGAATTGGCTGCCATTGCAGCCTGCCCATGGCTGGCAGACTTGACGCCGCAACAACGCCTGCGCGCCACCAAGATTGCGATTGCGCGTGATTTTGGCACCCAGGAAACTCTGCCGGCTGTGGCTTTGAATGACCGAGTTGCTTGGCTGGTGCTCGACGGAGAAGTGGAATGGGACGGCGAATTGCACGGGCGCGGCGCGTTGATCTATCCGGCGATGCTTAGCGAAGATCCGCCGTTAGTGCCGCGCGCACAACTTGCCGTGGTAACTGGTGCACTTCGCGTATTGGCGTTTCGAGCCGACGATTTTGATGAACTTTGCCTCGAAGATCCAGAATTGGCTGAATTGCTCAAAGCCAAGTTGGCAACGTTGCTCGACGAACTGCGCACGCGTGCAGCAACCCGCGAAGGTACCGCCGCGCCAACGCTCAGCGACGTAGATACCGATCCGGCCGACGAATTTGCGAGCGAAGAGTCGTCATTGCAAGACACTACCGCTGCGCGCGCGCCAACCACCTTGGAAACGCATCAAGCGATCGAATTCGATGATTCCGACGACGAAGGTGCCGACGACGAAGTGACACAGCTCGGCATGGTGCCGGACCCTACGGCGGACAAGCCGTTAGCCGGCCCCGTCGCCGACGAAACAGCGTCAGGCCTTGCGGCCGACGAAACAGCGTCGGCCCCTACGGCGGACAAGTCGTCAGCGGCCCCGGCGGCCGACCAGCTGGTAGCGGCCCCCGTCGCCGACAATACGGTGACGGCCCCTGCGGCCGACGATCATCTCAACTGAGTTCGCAGCTGTTACGGACGGTTGTAATCCTGTAGCGAAATCTCGACGCTGCCGAGTTCGGTTTCGGCCGTGACCCGCAACGGCACGCGATCGCCGTCATCGGACATCCAGACCGAAAACGTGCGGCCAGGCGGGCCCTTATCGACGGTCAGGTCAGCGCGAGCGCGAAACGCTTTGCCATTGAGCCGCTGAGCCTTGCGATTGCCCATCGTGGTGCCGACGTTTTCGAGTTCGCCTGCAACCAAATCGATGCGCCAAAGGCGACGGCCTCCAACAATGAAGACCGAGCGCGCTTCGCCGCTGGTAGGGTGCCAGTTGCGCAGCTCCGCCATGGCTGAGTGAGCATCGTGAACTGGCTGGCCGCGAAAGTTGAATGAGATTGGCTGCGGTTTGGGGTCTTCGGCTTTCTGATAGAGGACCTCAGCGCCCGTCGGTGTGAACGTGGCGCTGGCCACATAGCTCTTTTTGCCTTGCACCACATTGGTGGCAAGTGAAATCGGTTGACCGGTATCGACCGCAATGCTGGTGGTAGCTTCGTCGACAAAGGAGGTCACAAGTGCAGCCGCGCCACTTGAGTTGATCTTCGAGTGCACCGTGATGCGAGCCGGCGCTGCGGTCGTGTCGATGTCGCCCACCGCCAGCGCTGCTTCGCCAACTTCAATGCCAGCGAGCTTGACCAGAAATGTCATCGACTCGCCAGGAAACAAGCCTACCGACGCGGTGGTGGTGGCCACCATCTGGGATGGAACACTGGCAACGCTAGCGTTGCTGCTTTCAGCAGCGCCGCAAGCTGCAACCGCTAGAGCTACACTTAGGAGCGAAGCAAGCCGCGTGATCGACATAGTTACAGCATAGGACGCTTAGCTGGTGTTAGCATTCAATTCCTGTGCATGATGGCTCCACTGTGACCAAGCTAGCAATTTCGCTCGGCGACCCTGCGGGTATTGGGCCCGAGATTGTGGTGGCCGCGTTGCACCAATCGCCTGCGTGGTGCCGAACCACGGTGATTTTTGGTGATGAAGCGCCACTGCAACAAGCGGCGCACGCGCTAGGCGTAGCACTACCCAACGTTGAAATACGGCCAAGCCGGCAGTGCTTCGGCGC
>JAKQOD010000027.1 GCA_029565465.1 Deltaproteobacteria bacterium | reverse complement strand
GGTGTGCGATCAACAGTTGGTCGAGTTGGTGGGTGCGCGCGGCTGCAACTCGCGCAAGCTGCCGTGCGATATTGGCGCCGTTGAGGTGCGTCGAAGCTTGTTTGTGTTTGGCCAACGTCGATAGTGATTGCGCAGCGCTCGCCAAGGATGCTGCGGCATTTTGCCCAACCGTGCAAAACACACCTGCCGCGGCCTTGAGCAAGCCCGTGGCTAACGCATCGGGTTCGCCATCGCGGCAAACGTGCAACAGTTGCTCCCGCACCGTGAAGGCTTCGGCGAGCAACTCGGGGCTGCCTGCAACTAATGCCGAATCAAGAACGATTTCGGCGACATGCAACCACCGTGGCGCTTGTTGATTGGTTGGCATCTGGCCGTCGGCATCGCTGGCGACATCGGTAAGCCAGCGTTTGCTGCGTAGTGCAGTGAGGCCAATGTCGATGATTTCCGAATGCGGCGCTTGGCTGCCATTGTCATCTTGCAGCTCGGCCAGCACGTCAGCCAAACTTTCCGGCGTTGCTTCAGCGTCGGTGCTGCGGGTCGCTGCGGCGGCGAGTAATGCACGGCGGTCGCGGTTTTCCACCAACAGCGTTTCGGCGATAGCCGCGCCACGGCCGATGTCCATGGCCAGCGCTGCTTTGGCATCGTGATGCCGAAACCACCAGCTTTCGGCGGCAACGATCTGCAAGCCGCTGCGGGCAAACGGGTCGGATACGTCGTTGATCAGCGCGCTGGCCATCGCAAGATCGCTGGGCTTGCCGGTCGCAAGCGCATACGCCAAGGCCGTGCGTGCCGTTGCTGGATGGCCAGTGCTCCGTTGGAGGCGTGGCCCGACCTCGTCGAGGGCGTCGAAGCAATCCCATTGCACCAAGGCGCTCATGACGGCGACATCTGGGTCCTGGCTGCTGCGAAATTGCTCTTCGAGCAAATAGCCAACCCGGTCCGCACTTGCGGTCATCAACGGAGCGTCGACGGTGCTGGTATCATCGGTAACCAAATCGCCATCACCGAGCGGTTGCGTCATGCTTGGCGCAGGCGCGACCGGATCCGCTGGTTTCGCAGGCGTAACCATGGACATCGGCGGCAGCTTGGTCGGCCGAGCGCTTGGGCGATCTGACATTCAGCTGTGATTCTACCAGCGTGGGCGGGGTAGGCGCAGGGCGCTGCCGCCTTTTTTCCAATCGAAACGTTATCAGAATTCCTCACATTGACCGCTTGCCATCACTGCCCTACGCTGGCCCGAATGGGACTTCCACGCGTGCTGCATGCAGTCTGTGCAAGCCGCGAGCAATCAGCTCGCCAAGCTGTCGCCGCTGCGTTGGCAAGCGTTGCCGAAGTGGAGTTTGTGGATGCGGCGAGCGTCGCAGCAGCGTTGCATTCAGCGGATCTGCTCATCAGCGATGCAGCGCCATCGAGCGAGCACGTACAATCGCGTGGAGGGGCGCCAACCACGGCGCGACCGCGCAATCACGCGGCAGGGGGCACGGTGCCGGCCGATGTAACATGGCTGGCAATTACACAGCAGCATGGCGCCCGTGGGCGCGACGATATGTTGGTAGGGTTGCAGCAGGGCGCTGATCATGTGTGTGCGTTGCTTGATCCGACAGATTTACAAGCGGCGGTCACCACGGCGGTTGCGGCGACGTCAGCCGGCTTTGGCGTCGCTCGGTTTCGACGCGACCCTGCGGTACCCATTTTTCAACGTGAACTTGCCAACGCTGCGGCGCGTGACGAGGCGGTGCGCGAACTGGTGGGGTTTTGCCACCTGCGT
>JAKQOD010000021.1 GCA_029565465.1 Deltaproteobacteria bacterium | reverse complement strand
ACGGGTGGCTTACACCGGGCGCTTGTAGAATTTGCCTTGTACAACGGTTGCCGCTGTATCTTTGCCGCGGCAATCGATGGTGAGTGATGTGCCGGGTTTGGCAAGCGCCACTGGCACGTACGCCATGCCGATCGAGCCCTTCACGGAGACGCCTGGGCCACCGCTGGTAACATGGCCAATCGTAGGTTCTGGTTGGCTACGATCGATAATGTTGTAGCCATGGCGCGCAATAGCGCGGGCTTGTTCGTCGATCGTGAAGCCAATGAGTTGGCGCGTAAGGCCAGCGGCTTTCTGCGCGACCAACGCGTCGCGACCGATGAAATCGCCTTTGTCGAGCTTCACGGCCCAACCCAGACACGCTTCCAGTGGCGAGGTGGTGTCGTCGATGTCATTGCCATACAGTGGCAGTTTTGCTTCCAAGCGCAGGGTATCCCGGGCGCCCAAGCCAATCGGCAAACCGCCAAGCGGCGTGGCGGCTTCGAGCAAAGCCGCCCACAAGGCCGGTGCATCGTGATTGGTACATGCGAGTTCAAACCCGTCTTCGCCGGTGTAGCCGGTGCGTGCAGCAATCGCGCTGATGCCCGCGACTTGCACGCTGCGATGCGTGAAGCTGGTCATCCCCGTCACCGCGCCTTGTGACAGCTTGTCGATCATGGCAACGGCTTTGGGGCCTTGCACCGCGATCAACGCCGTGGCATCGGACACATCCTCAACATCACAGATGCCCCCGACGTGTTCACGGATCCACGCCAAATCCTTGGCCGTGTTTGACGCGTTCACGATGACGTAAAACTCGTTGTCCGAGATTTTGTAAAAGATACAGTCGTCAACGATGCCACCGGTTGGCCGACAGAGCAGGGTGTAGACCGCTTTGCCATCGGCAGCGGCGCCAACCGCGTTGGTGGTTAACCGATCAACGGCTTCGCGTGCCCGCGGCCCACGAATATAGGCTTCACCCATGTGTGACACATCGAACAAGCCTACCGATTCACGCACCGCAAGATGCTCTTTGATCGTGCCAGCTTTATACGACACCGGCATGTCCCAGCCGCCGAAGTTGATCAAGCGGGCGCCGAGTTGTTTATGCGATTCCCAAAGCGGAGTTTTGTTGAGTGTCGTCACGGCGCGCAGTCTAGACCAACTCGGTAATTGAAGGATCTAGCGGCCGACTATTTCTTGGTTTTTCGTGGTGCCGGATTGCTGCCTTGGCGTGGCACTGGTGCTGGCAGCTTGGCGTCAAAATTGACCGCGATTGGCTTGCTGACGATGCGGCCGCAGGCTGGCTGGCTTGGCCCGCCATCATACGCAACGGCGGTTTCGTCGTAGCCTTCGCGAACCAACCCCCAATACAAAATTTGGTCTTTTTTGATCGTGAATTCGAGGTCGTAGCGACAAATGGTGTCGCGAGCGCTCAGCGTGTGCTTGCCTGGCGCAACTTGATACCGCCCACTGTAGTGCACATCTTTGCCGAGCGCGTCATCCCGATCGCTGCCGTCGATCGCGAGC
>JAKQOD010000323.1 GCA_029565465.1 Deltaproteobacteria bacterium | reverse complement strand
GCAACGCCTGTGGCGCCGGTCGATCCCAAAGCGGCCGCCGATGCGCTGGCTGCGTTTGAAGCCGAACTAGCCGGCGAACCGGCACCGGCTGCGGTCGCGCAGCCCGCAACGGCGACCACCGAAACGAAGGCTGCAACGCCTGCAGTCGAAGCGAAGCCGGCGGTAGCTGACGCCAAAGCCACAACGGCGGCCAAACCAACAGCGGCGCCCGTTGTCACCGGTGGCCACGCTAACGCGCGCCACCCGCGCGAGGACAAACCGCCCGTGGTTTCGTTCCGCAACGTAACCAAACGTTTCGGCGATGGCCCCAACGCGTTTACCGCCATCAAAAACGTCTCGTTCGATATTCAGGACTATCCTAATCGCGGCGAGTTCGTTTCGATCTTGGGGCCATCCGGCTGTGGCAAGTCCACCGTCATTCGCATGATCGCCGGGCTCGCGCCGCAATTTCCGCAAAGCGAAGGCGAGGTCCTCATCGACGGTAAACCCGTCACGGGCCCGGGCGCCGATCGCGGCATGGTGTTCCAAGATTACACCTCGTTCGATCATATGAGCGTGCTCGAAAATGTGGCCTTTGGCCTCATCTGTCGTGGCATGGCCAAAAACGAAGCGTACGACAAAGCACGCCATTGGATTTCCAAAGTCGGCTTGTCGATCAAAAACGACCAAGACAAATACCCGCACCAGCTCTCCGGCGGCATGCGGCAGCGGGTGGCCATTGCTCGTACGTTGATTCTCGAACCTCGCATCATTCTGATGGACGAGCCGTTTGGTGCGCTCGACCCACCAACCCGAGCTCGCATGCAAGACAACTTAGTCGACCTGTGGCGTGAGCAAGCTCCGACGATTTTCTTCATCACCCACTCGATTGAAGAAGCCGTCTTCCTTGGCGATCACGTCCTGATTTTCTCCAACTCACCGGGCACGGTGCTCAAGAATATCCGCATTCCGCCACCGGATCGGCCATCGCTGCAGATGCATCGCGATCCACAATTCCAAGAAACCGTGTTCGGCATTCGTGACATCATCGAAAAGCTGGAATCCTCGCAGCGAGCTGGAGACTAACGTGGCCACCGACGGCAAACCTCGCGCCGGCATGTTCCGGTACCTCAAAGAAGCGTTTACGTTTCGCTGGAACCTTTTGTTATTTGGAGGCGCGACCGCGGCTGCCGCGCTGTCGGGCCATTTTGATGTCGTCATGCCTTTGGTGGCGGCCGCCGAAGTCACGTATTTGGCAGGCCTAGCTTCGCTGCCTCGCTTTCAAGGCGCAATTGACGCCAAAGCGCGCAGCGAAGAACGCGGCAGCACCAGCACGACGAGCGGCAGCACTCAGGCTTCGTCCGACGATGCCAAGACGCGCTTGCTCGACGTGATGCGCAGCTTGTCCGACGAACGTCGCAATCGTTTTTTGCGCCTGCGTGCCCGGTGCGCCGAAATGCAACGCATCGCCAACGCCGTGCGTGGCGACACCCACGATGCAAGCGGCGCGTCACAGCAACTACGCGCGCCTGCGCTTGACCGATTATTGTGGGTATTTTTGCGGCTCTTGCTGTCGCAGCAAGCCGTTGCCCGCTTCATCCAAACCGCCAACGAAAGTGACATCGATCGCCAGCTGGTTGACCTACGCGCACGCGAAACTGCGCGCGCGGCCGCTGCGCCCAACGACCCCGACGATCGCATCTTGCGGTCCTTGCGCGATTCGGTGGCCACCGTCGAAATGCGCAAAGAAAATCTGCGTAACGCCAAGAACAACAGCGAATTTATCGTGGCTGAACTCGATCGCATCGAGAACAAGATCGCGGCACTGTCCGAACTCGCCGTCAACGCCGACCCCGATGCGTTGTCGGCCCAAGTCGACGCTGTCGCTGAAGGCATCACGCAAACCGAATCCACCATTCGCGAATTGCAGAACATCACCGGCATGTCGGCCGATCAATCCACGCCTGCCATTTTGGCTGCGGATGTTGAAACCGCGTAACCCGCACCAGGACGCTTATGGCCAACCCGTCGAATCCATCTAGTGATGCGCCAACCAGCCCAGAAGCGGTGCCAGCCGCAGCGCCCAGCGGCGATGCCAAAGTGTTAGCAGGCAACGATGGCGTCAATCGCAGCACCGCGTTGCCTAGCCACTTCCCGCCATGGGCCGCCAAACTTGCCGAGTTATATTTTTCCGGCACCACATCGACCTTCGTGTTGCATGGCAACACCTTTGACGTTGTGCCTGCGACCGCGGCCACCGAGCCGAACCAACGCTACATCGGCCTTGCCGATTTTCTCGCGGAACAAGTCTTTGGCCGGTGGGACCTCGTCATCCATTACGATCTTGCACGTGGCCTGCGCTGCATCGCTGGCAGCAATGGCAAACGTTTAGTTGGCATGGTCGAAACCGCCAACCGTTGGATTGGTGATTTGCGCGCCCTGCCCCGCGATCCAACCAAAGCTCTCGCAGCGCTCGACTTGCTGGTGCAAAAAAACATCATGGCCGACCCTAAAGATCGGCTGCGTGCAGCAATCGTAATCGATCATGCCGGCTACGTCGCACCGTCGGGCGATCGGCTTGATCTCACGGCGCAAACCCATCTTGTCACCCTGCTCAACTGGGCGTCGTCGCCGTACGTCAAGCGGCTCAATCTGGCGTTCATCCTGATCGACCCGCGCTGGTCAAGTGTATCCGAACGCCTGACCAGCAATCCGCACGTCGCCAGCATCGAAGTGCCACTGCCGAATGAAGCCCAGCGCGCAGCGTTTTTGGCGTATCAGCTGCAAGGCAAAGACGTGCCCGCGATTTCGGAGTACTCGGTGCCCGAGCTTGGCAAACTTACGGCGGGTATCGGGCTTACCGATCTCGAAGTCTTGGTGCGCTCGGCAGTTGAGTCGGGCCGCAAGCTCGATCGCGACTACTTCAAGGAACTCAAAAAGCGGTTAATCGAACGGCAAGCGCAAGGCCTGCTCGAATTCGTCGAACCGAAGTGGGGCCTTGCGACCGTCGTTGGCCACGAAGGCGCCAAGAAGCGTTTGCTCGATGACGCCGAGCTCATTCGCCGCGGTGAATTGGACACGGTGCCAATGGGCTATTTATTCTGCGGTCCGGTCGGCACCGGCAAAACGTTTCTCGCGCAATGCGTTGCTGGCTCGATCGGCATTCCAGCGGTTGTGCTCAAAAACTTCCGCAGCAAGTACGTTGGCGAAACCGAAGGCAATCTTGAACGCGTCTTGGGTGTGTTGCGCTCGATGGGGCCCGTCGTCGTGATCGTCGACGAAGCCGATGCCATGCTGGGCGACCGCGACCAAGGCGGCGACTCTGGGGTCGGCGCCCGCATCTTCGGTATGATCGCCAGCCAAATGGGTGATACGCGTTATCGCGGCCGCATCGTCTGGATGCTGCTCACCGCTCGGCCAGACCTATTACCAATCGACATGAAGCGCCAAGGCCGTGCTGAAGTGCACATTCCTTTGTTCTACCCAACCGAAGACGCCGAGCTGCGCAACATGTTTGTAACGCTGGCCAAAAAAGCCGGCACCACACTCGCCGCCGAAGACCTGCCGGCAGAGCTGCCACACCTCGGCAATCTCTCCGGTGCCGATATCGAAGGCATCATCGGCCGCGCCTATCGCACCGCGTTGCTAGGCGGTGCCAAGACCATCACCAAAGAAGCGTTGGCAACAGCGCTCCATGGCTTCATGCCGTCGACGCAGACGCTCGAGCGCGAAGCGCAAGAACTCGCCGCGATCATCGAGTGCACCGATTTAGAATTTCTGCCGCCTTCGAAACAAGAAAAGCTCGCCAAGCTTGGCGGGCGTGAAAAAATGCAAGAACGTTTCACTGCTATCACCCAGATTCTGCAAAACAAATAGGAGCCTGTATGCCGCGCGCCAGTTGGATCAACGACGATTCGCACCCTGACCTCGACGCTCACGTCGAAGGCCTCGAACATTTCGCAGCAGCGTTGGCCGACGGCGTCATCGATGCTGGCGAGCTGACCAAGCAAGAGCAAAATTTGGTTGCCGCTATGCGCGCTGCCGAACCGGGCTTAACCGACGAACAGCACCACAAGGTCACCAAAGTGCTGGCCGAGCTCACCGCCTACACCGTGATGAAAATGCTGCATGAAATGGCGGCTGCGAAAGCCGAACGCGCTGCAACCCGAGCCAAATAATGGCGGCGGCCGGCGCTGTTTTGAACGTCGATCGCTTGCGTGCCGTTTTTGACCTGGTTGAGCACACGATCGAATCGCGCTGGGGTGTGCCGGTCCGCATCAGCGATGTGCCGTCGCCTTTTACCGGCGACCTCGATGGTGCAGCGATTGCGATCGACTACGACAATGAAATCGAAGATGCGTTGTTCATCTTGATCCATTTGTTCGGCCACACCGTGCAATGGAATACCTCCGAACGCGCACGGCAGATTGGCACGCGTCGCCCAACCGAAACCTGGACCGAAGCTGAGCTGGCCGAGCTTGCCCAATACGAGATCGAAGCCTGCCGCTTGAGTTTGGCGCTATTGCATTCGGTTCAAGTCCACGATCTCGACCAATGGCTCAGCGACTTTGCGGCTTGTGACGCTGCGTATCTGATGCACTTCTATCGGACCGGTGAGAAACGGCCTTTTCGTACGTTTTGGCAGAGTGACCAAGAAGTCCTGCAACCAATTGAAATACCTAATTTTTCACCTACTTCCTGGATATCGCGCTTCGACGGCATCGTGATTTGAGCGAACGGCGCCATGTCATGTAGGTTGCACTGCGACGATCACCTCAAAATCGACCAAGCAACTGCACGTAACCTGGCGACATATTGGTGTTTTCTCAATTGATTGAGTACGATGCCAAATAATGCTCGCTAGGCGCATCATCGCGATTTCTTCTGACAAAAACTTCGCTAAGCAACTCACCGTAGCGTTGCGCGCTGCGGGCGGCGCTGCGGAGGCCCATCAAGACCTTGAAGGGCTTGGCAAAGGTGAATTGAATACGGCACTTTTAGTGCTGCATCTCACGCCCGACCACAACGCGGCGCTGGCCAATTTGCTCCCACGCTTGGTGGGCGATGCGCGTGTGATTATTGTCATCCCCAAAAGTAACTTGGCCATGCTGGTCGATGTCATGCAGGCATCGGAACGCATCGCTGCGGTGCTCATGGCGGAAAACTTCGCAAGCGCCGAACTGACCGCCGTTGCCACCCGGGTGTTGGCTGGCGACATCTTCGGCTTGGAAAAGATGGTGCCGTGGGGCACACGCATTCACTCCGCGCTCGTTGGCGACTACCAAGAAAAATCGGTTTGCATTTCATCGGTTTCGGAATTTGCCGAAATGATGGGCGTCCGCCGCAAGTACCGCGAATCGATCGAACAGTGCCTCGACGAAATGTTGATGAACGCGTTGTACGACGCACCGGTCGACGATCAAGGCCGCCAAATCTTTTCCGACATTCCAACCAAAACCCGTATCTCGCTGCGGGTTGAGCAAAAAGTCGTCGTGCAATATGCCTGCGACGGCAAGAACTTTGCGATCTCAGTCCGCGACAGCTTCGGCACTCTCGAACGCAACACGGTGCTTAAGTATCTGCACAAGTGTTTGCATGCCGAGCAGCAAATCGATCGCAAGACCGGTGGTGCCGGCTTGGGCTTGTACTTGATGGCGAACTCGTCGACACGCGTGATGTTTAACGTGCTGCCCGGCGTCGCCACCGAAGCCGTCTGTAGTTTCAACTTGGAAAGCCCGAAGGTTCAACTTGAAACCTTTGGCTTCTTCAACGAGCGTATTGATGCAGCCGGCCGTTTGGCATCAGGCCCATCGCGGTTGTTGCCAGCTGGGGCAAGCCATCCAGTCGAACGTCGTGGCGAGGCACCTGCCGCCGCCACCCCGAAAGCCCTCATTTGGGGCTTGGCCGCAGCGGTTGCGTCCATGCTTGCACTGGTCGTCGTCATCGCATGGCCACGGCTTATGGGGCCGAAGAAAACCTCGGTTGAGTTCCTTGTCGATCCTCCGGGGGCCACCATCGAAATCGAAGGTCGACCGGTCGGCATTGCCACGGGGGGCAAACTCGTCGTGTCGGATCTCGTCGTCGATCGCAGCTACCCTGTGGTTGCGAAATTGGACGGTTACGAGTCAACCAGCACCTCGGTCACTGCCAAAAAAGGCGCGTCGGTGCCATTGAAGCTCAAAGGCATCGCTGCAACGGTGAAGATCGATTCGAACCCAAGCGGTGCAACCATCGAAATCAATGGCAAAGAAGTGGGCAAAACGCCAGCGACGCTCAACAACCTGCCAGCGTCGACCAAAGTGGAAGCCATACTCAAGCGTGATGGCTACAGCGATGAAAAAGTCAGCATCGAAGTACCAGGCCCAGGCAAAGACAAAGACCTCACCGTGCCACTGTCGGTCTCAGCTGACTTTGCGTCGGTGTTGGTGCAATCGACGCCGCCAGGCGCCGAGATTTATCTCAACGGACAATTGCTCGCTGGCCAGAAAACCCCAAGCGAAGCCATCCTCGTCAAGGCGGGCAATGAGCATCGCTTCACGTTCTTGCTTGATGGCTATGTAGCGGAGAGCCGCACCGTCAAGCCGGCACGCGGCGAAAAAGGCGTTGTGGTTGAAGCCACGCTAACCGCAGGCATTCCGTTTGCCATCGAAGCCAATGTCGACGGCAAAATCACCGTTGCCAACGTGCCGGGCTGCCGCGCACTCGCAACGCCGGCAACCTGTGCGGTGAAAGCAGGCGAGTATTCAATCGAATTCGCGGGTAGTGGTACCAGCTCCACCAAACGCATCACGGTCAGCGCCGAGAACGCGAAGTACACGTTCAAGTTCGGCTTCGTCGAAGCGGGCAATGGCAAGAGCTTTGTGACGTCGAGCGGCACGCGCAGCAAGCGCTTGGTAGCCGAAGAAGGCCGTTTGCTGGTCAACGTGTTTGATGACGCTGCGTCGAGCTTCCAAAAGAAATCGGTCAACGTGGTCGCTGGCCAAACCGTACGCGTCAACTAGCCACACGCGCGCTACTTGGTGGCAGCCACCACCTGCCAAATCGTTCCGGTCAACGAAACGATAAACAGTTCGCCGTCGGCATCTGTGCCGAACGACGCAATCTGGCTCAACGTGCCTTGAGGGTCGAGTGCAGCCTTCCAGTCCCAATGAGCAGTAACCACGCCCGTGGCGCCCCCTAATGCGGGTGCCGTTGCGGCAGGCTGCCAGGCCACGCTACGCAACAGCGATGTACAAAAGTCGGCATAGAAGAAGTGCCCAGCCAACGCTGGCAGTGCTTTGCCGCGATACACCACCCCACCGGTAATGGAGCAACCGGCGTCATGTGAATAATCCACAATCGGAGGCGTAAACCCGTTGCGGTCGCACGTGGCCGCTTCGAAACAATGGTTGCCTTCGACCACGTTCCAGCCAAAATTGTGTTTGCGCGCGTCTTCGCCTGCGACGGCGTACACTTGCTCCCACTGATTTTGCCCAACGTCGGCAATAAATAGGTTGCCGTTGGTTTGATCAAACGCAAATCGCCATGGATTGCGCAGCCCCAGGTGAACAATCTCAGCTTGCGGTTTGGCGGCATCCACATCGAGCCGTAACAACTTGCCAAGCAGGGCTGTCGGATTTTGGCCATTGCGTTTCGGATCACCGCCAGAGCCGCCGTCACCTAAGCCTAGATATAGTTTGCCGTCGGGCCCAAACGCTACATTGCCGCCGTTATGGTTTGAGTACGGCTGTTTCACCATCAGCAGTTCGCGCCGCGATGTGGCAACCACGCGGTCACCTTCGACGACAAACTCAAAGACGCGACTCGTACCTTCACGATCGGTCAAATACACATACAGCTTGTGGTTCTGCGCGAACTGCGGATGAAACGCCAAGCCCAGCAACCCTTGTTCATTGCCGTCGGAGATTTCGTTGCTGACATCGAGCAATGCCGCCGCACGCAGCTTGCCGCCTTCCAACACCCGCACCCTGCCGGTTTGCTCCACGATGTACAAACGCTTGCTGGTATCGCCAGGCGCAGCGGTGACCAACACCGGCCGCGAAAGCCCTTTGATCAACACTTGCAGCTTCGCCGTGACAGCAACCGCGGGCGGCACGGCCATGAGCGGGGCTGGCGCTACAATCGTCGGTAGTGCCGCGTCGGCGATGGGCTGTTTCACAGGATTAGGGGTTGCTGGCGGCGCCGGTTTACTTGTTGGCGTTTCATTTTGCGCGGCCGTTTTACAGCTCAATAACAGCACACTCAATGCAGCGGCCTGAATCCTGGTCATGTCAGTCTTTAGCATAGGTGGCTGGCAACTCTGGTAGCCATGGCTGATGCCGCCGTTAACATCAGCCGCCGCAGCTCGCGTAAGTAACTGAAACTCGGTCGGCAATCCGCGATCGGCCCAGCCTATGCCATGGCACGAGCCATGCTTATAAAAGAGTCATGGCCCATCCAACCCCTAACCGCTTCGCAACTGCTGCCATGCCAGTCAACACGTCGGACTTGCGGCACTACTTCGAATATTCGGCCAAAGGGATCGAGGTTGTCCAAGATGGCCTTCAGGAAGTCTCGTTTGGCGAGTTCTTGATTGAGCACAAGATTCTCGACCGCTACCAGTTGTTTCGCGCGCTGCAAATGCAAGATCGCCAGCCCGGGGTGCGATTAGGCGAAGCAGCTGCGGCACTTGGTTACGTCAAAATTGGCGAAGTTGAAGCGCTTTATGCGCGTTTTGCGCAGCTCTCGACCGTCATGGTTGGCTAGGCTTTGAGCGCGCGTAACACGCCTTCGGTGTACGCCTTGGTGTCGGCTTTGCCACCCAAATCGCGGGTCCGGGTTTCGTCATTCAGCAGCGCTACTTTAATGGCAGCGCGCATGCGGTCCGCAGCTGCACGTTGATCGATATGGTCGAGCAGCATCGCGGCCGACAACATGAGGCCGGTTGGGTTGGCAATGCCTTTGCCTGCAATGTCGGGTGCGGTGCCATGTACGGCTTCGAACATCGCGCATGAACCGCCTTCGCCCATGCCGAAAAGATTACCGCCGAGGTTTGCCGCCGGTGCTACGCCGAGGCCGCCGATCAAGCCAGCCGTCAAGTCCGACAAAATATCGCCGAACAAGTTCATGGTGACGATGACATCAAAACGCTCTGGCATCACCACGAGTTTCATCGCGGTTGCGTCGACGATCATATCGTCAAATTGAATTTCGGGATAACGCTTGGCCACTTCGCGACCGACGTCGAGGAACAAACCGTTGCTCAACTTGAGAATGTTGGCTTTGTGCACCAACGTCACTTTTTTGCGGCCATGTCGCCGCGCATATTCAAACGCATACACGATGATGCGTTCCGACCCAAAGCGCGTGATGATTGCAATCGATTCCGCAGCCGAACGCCGCGCATCAACATAATGTTCGATGCCAGCGTACAAGTCTTCGGTGTTTTCGCGCACGACGACGATGTCGACATTGGAGTAACGCGACGGCACGCCGGGAATCGTTACCGTCGGGCGCACGTTGGCGTACAAGTCAAACTGTTGGCGCAACGCTACGTTGACTGAACGAAAGCCGGCACCGATCGGCGTGCCGAGCGGCCCCTTAAGCGCGAGCTGATTCTTCTTGATCGATTCTACCGTCGCAGCCGGCAGCGGGTCGCCGAATTGCTCGGCAGCGCCCATGCCAGCGGAGACGCGTTCCCACTGCACACGGCCGCCAGCCGCTTCAACTAATTTGACCGTCACATCAGCGATTTCGGGACCGATGCCGTCGCCGGCAATCAGGCTTACAGTTGGGCATTCAGAAAATTGACTCACAAATGACTCCTTGGTTAGCCCCGCTACTCGCGGTGACCACGGGGCACGATCGCATATTCTTTCATCTTGTTGTACAGGCCAGCACGGCTTATCCCGAGCCGCTCGGCCGCCGCCGAAGCCGACCCCGTTTGCGCCAGGGCTGCTTCGATGGCCGCGCGTTCTACCGACCGCGTCGCGCGCGCCACCAGCTCTTTGAGTGATGCTTGTGGGTCGAGCGGCACACTCGCGGTCGAACTCGTGACAGCCACGGTAGCGGCCGGTGACGTCGATTCAAGGCCAACCAGATCCAAATCATCTTCGCGAATGATTTCGCCGTCACACAAAATCGCGGCGCGCGACAACACGTTTTCCAATTCGCGAATGTTGCCAGGCCAACGATAGCTGGCCAAGCGCGCCAACGCGCGCCCCGTGATCTGCGTCGGATAACGCGCTTCGGTGCCTGCAAAACTTTTGGCAGCGCCGCGCCGCCGCGCCAAAATGTGCGCCGCCAGCTTCGGGATATCCTCCTTGCGTTCGCGCAACGGCGGCACCATCACTGGCACAACCGCGAGCCGCCAGTACAAGTCTTCACGAAACAAGCCGCGTCCAACCAATTGCTTTAAGTCTTTGTTGGTGGCCGCGACCACCCGCACATCGATCGGCACCGTGCGTTCGCTGCCCACCGGCTTGATTTCGCGTTCTTGCAACACCCGTAACAATTTGTTTTGCACCGATGCATCGATGTCGCCGATTTCGTCGAGGAAGATCGTGCCGCCCTGGGCTTCGCGAAACAAGCCGCGGCGCGCTCGGCTAGCGCCGGTAAACGCACCTTTTTCGTGGCCAAACAATTCATCTTCTAACAGACTCGGTGCCAACGCCGAGCAATCAAACGCAACAAATGGGCCGTCGCTGCGCGGGCCAACGCGATGAATCGTGCGCGCCAACAGTTCTTTGCCGGTGCCACTCTCACCAACGATCAAGACGGTTGCGTCCGACGAAGCTACCCGTTCAACCACGGCCAGCAGCTGCCGCATCAGCGGCGAATCTCCAATCACATCACCAATGCCGCGTGCCCGTTCCACTTCACCGCGCAAGCGCCGCACTTCACGACTCAAAGCCCCATGTGCGATCGCACGCTCGATTGAGCGCCGGATATCACTTTCGTTGCCGGGCACTTTGCGTAAAACATCCAAAGCGCCGCCGCGCATCGCGCGCACCGCCAGCGTCACGGTCGGTTGCATGCACCAGGGCAACGCCACCGTGTCGGGCGCTGCCGTGCGGATCCGCCGCAGCAAGCTCAGCGCCAGGTCGTCTTGCGGCTCGCCCACCTGATCGACATAAGGATCAAACACCACGGCATCCCACGCCACCGCGCTCAAACGCTCAAATGCAGCTTCTGCTGTGGTAAATTGTTCAATCGTTGCAGGGGTTAAGCATTCAGCAAGCAGTTCGCCAGCTTCAGGATCTGCATCAAGCAGAAGTACATTTCGCTGGGCGTCCATGTCCAACATTCTAGACATCGTCCATTCGGTTTTACAGTCCCGACTGCAAATCTTGCGCAAATAGCTAGATTCACTGTCTAGTCTGTTGGAAGCGAGGTGGAATGGACCTTGCGTTGTCGGATGGGCCAGGAGGTTGAGATGATCAAACCCGGAGCATTCGACGCTGAAACGCAACGCTATGTACGAGCGATTGCGCTGCGTTTTGTACGCAACGATTCCGACGCCGATGACATCGCGCAAGATGCGTTGTTGTGCGCCCACCGCCACGCTGCCAACTTTCGCGGCGACTGCCAATATAGCACCTGGCTCTATCGCGTGACCTGTCGTGCGGCGTTGATGCACTTGCGTCGCCATCGTCGTTACCGACGAGAATTGCCAATGGCTGAGGCCGAACGCGGAGCGGAACGCCCGCTTGCCCAAACCGTGGCAAGCCCCGCAGCGACGCCGGCGCTTGCCGCCGAATGTGATGAGCTGCTCGCCCACGCAATGGCAGCAACCAGTCGCATGGGCGCGAAGTATCGCGAAGTATTTGAGCTACGGTATGTCGCAGGTTTTACCGAAACCGAAATTGCTGCAACGCTGCATCTGCCGCTTGCGACCGTAAAGACACGTGCGTTCCGGGCGCGTCGCGCAGCGGAACGTTGTGCATCAGAACATCTCGCACGCTAATCACGGCGTGTTTTGGCCAGCCTTGCGCCATGCTGGCGACAGTTGACCGCAACTGGAGTAGCCACTGCAACCACGCAGTTGCACGCAATGACTCGTTTGCAACCTGAGGGTTGCAGCGATCTCTATGTGTTTTCAGGTAGTTAACAAACCGCTGTTCCGGCACGCCAGTTGCTCATTGTAGTTTGCATGAAGCCTACTATCTTCGCGTCTCTCGCCCTGGTAGCTGCGTTTGTAACCCCGGCCTGCGTGGTCGGAGAAGACACCGAAGATGCGGTGGCTGGGGAAGGCCTAGGCTTGGATCAAGAAGCCAACGATCCACTTGCTGCACGGGTTTGCGCGTCCGGCGCCACCACCAAAGGCATTGATGTTTCGTATTACCAAGGCAACATCAATTGGGACCAAGTGAAGGCAGGCGGTGTTGATTATGCTTTCATCCGGGTTTCGGACGGCACTCGATTCAAAGATCCTAAATTCGAACGCAACTGGGCTGGCACCAAAGCCGCCGGCGTAATTCGTGGCGCTTATCAGTTCTTCCGGCCGGCCCAAAGCGCCACCGCACAAGCGGACATCATGATCGCCGCCCTCGCCGATTTCCAGCCTGGCGATTTACCGCCAGTGATTGATGTTGAAGCAACCGGTGGCGTTTCAGCGGCCAATATCGCCGCCCGTATCAAGATCTGGACCGATCGCGTGGAAGCCGCGGTTGGCGTCAAACCAATTGTTTACACCGGCAAATACTTCTGGCGCGACCAAGTACGCGGCAGCACCGCGTTTGCGACCAGCGCACTGTGGATTGCCCAATACACCACGAAATGCCCAGACCTACCGGCACCATGGACTGACTGGACGTTCTGGCAGTACACCGACAAAGGCCGCGTGCCTGGGATCACCGGCAACGTCGATACCAATCGCTTCAACGGCACGCTTGCTGATTTGCAAGCCTTCGCGAACAACCCGTAGTCGGCTATAGTTTGCGGCGGTGAAACCCAAATTTGATGCCCGCACTGATCCCGATGTTCCGCGTGGCATGTCTTTGGAGCTGCTCGCTGACTTACACTTATTGACCCGCGACGGCCAACTCAACGCCGATGCGCGCCGCAAATTGAAGCAGATACGCCACTTGGTTGGCCTGCTCCGCCCCGCCCTCGACGATGTGTTGGCGCGCTACGAAGCCCCAAGCATTATCGATTGCGGCGCCGGCAAAAGTTATCTCGGCTTTTTGTTATACGAATTGGTGCTAGCGCCAGCCAACAAAGGCGAGCTGTGGGCGGTTGAATCGCGGCCCGAGCTAACCACGCAAGGCGCCGTGCGCGCCCGCAAATTCGGCCACATGCGTATGCATTTCGTGGACGGCAGCATTGCCGACGCCCAACTGCCTGCGCAGCCCAACGTGGTTGCGGCGCTGCACGCATGTGACACGGCCACCGACGATGCGTTGTTGCTTGGCATCACGCGCCGGGCCGATCACATCGCGGTGGTGCCTTGTTGCCAAGCCGAAGTAGCGCGCCAGCTCGATGCAGCGAAGAGTGTGAAGCACCGTGACGCGGCTGACTACGCATTGTTCGAACACGGCTTGCATCGCCGTGAATTTGGCTCGCATCTCACCAATGTTGTGCGGGCGCTGGCGCTTGAAGCCCACGGCTATCAAGTCACCGTGACTGAGCTCGTCGGCTGGGAGCACTCGGCTAAAAACGAAATCATCGTGGCCAAACGCGTTGGCCGCAGCAACGCCCACGCACAGCGTAAACTCGATGAGCTGCTGCAGCGTTTTGCGATTGCGCCAGCGTTGGTGCGCGGCCTCGCCGGCCTAACAAGTGGCGCGGCTACCAGTGCCACTGAAGCCCAGCACTGATCCGATACTGCCGGTAGTAAAACGGAAAGCCGGTCACTTGCGGCGCTGGCACGGCAAAGTGCGACGGATCGAGCACGAGATCGAGGCAACGGGAAAGCGGAATTTTGATGCCCAAAATGCTGCCGCCAAAGTAGAAGCCGATGTTGCCACGCTCAACACCAACCAGCCGAAACAAAATCACGCTGGCGCCGAGTTCGAGCCGGCTGTGTAAGGAAAACTTGTCGCTGCGATACCAGCGACGCATCAGCGTGCCATAGGCATTGACGGTGCCAGCGACGACGGCTGGATTGTCGATCGAAAACCACGGATTCCACTCCACCATGCCACCGACGCTCCACTTGCCGCGATCGATGCCACCGCCGACGGCGGCAGCCAAGCCACCTTTGTCGAGGGCCGCGCCGAGGCGACCTTCGACGAACGGAGCGCGTTGCGCGTGCGCGGTTGTGACCAAGCCCACCGAACTCACCAGCACGCCGGTTGTCAACGCGGCAACCGTCGCGCCACGCCATCGACGGCGGATGCGCGTAACGCCGAGCGCTAGCACAACGGCGAGCAAGGTTGCGGCCGAACGCCCCGCGCTCGCATCACAACCGCCGGCTTCGCCGAGCTCAGGGCTGTTGCAATAGTCGTTGGCCGCGGTGCAGCCCGGCTCAATCACAAACGTTGCATCCAACGCCGCCGCCACGGCAGTGCGGCGCTCGGCCACCGTCGAGGAGTTCACCAACGCGTGCAACAGGCGCACCGCTGCAGTGGTTGCACGCTTCACTCGCCCTACTTCACCAGGATGATCGCGTCGACAATCGTCGAACACGCCAACGTGCGGATAGCCGTCGCGCGCGATGTCATAGCCATCCTCGGTCGCCATATCGATCCAGTTGTGCACATGCTGCACGGCGTCGGTGGCGGGGTTACGAAACACGTGGGTGTAGCCATCTTCAAGGGCATGTAACGCGCGTCCCAATCGATAACTAAAGCGCGGCAGGCGCAGCGCTACCCGGCCGCGGAACGACAAGGCCAAGGCCACGTCTTCGTCGATATTCGTCGCCACCGCGTCGCTGGTAAACCAACCACCGGCCTGTAATTCGCCTTCGATAAATGCACGGCACGCAGCCAGCGCTGCGGCATCACCGGCAGGGCCATCATCTTCTTGGCGCCGAATGCAGTGGCTGGCTTGGTCGCCAGGGTCGTTGTGAATGTGCACCAAACTCGCAATCTCGCTCGGAGCATTGTCACGGATATCGTTCGAACGCACGCCGATCAGCAGCGCCAAGGCCCAAGGATTGCGGGCACCGGCAACCAAGCGAAACGGTACATCATCAGCGGCACGCCGCTGGTCTTCAGACAAGGCAGGCAATTCGCCCAGCGGCGGCGGCAGAATAGAGCCCCAGCCTTCAGCTTCCAGCGCAGCGAAGGTAATCGACTCGTGGCAAGCGCCGGTTATCGTCGACTCGATTTGAAACGCGTGAGCGGGTGCCGCCCAGCAAACCACGGTCGCGATGACCAGGCCCCATCTACAATGCATGACACATGTTACTGCAACTTCACAGCGTCACGATAGGCGGGGTTGGCGAGTTCGTGGCCAATTAAAACTGCCAACCAACCGCAGCCATGAAACCACCCCGCATCGGCGCCATCGCAACATTCGTCCGGGAACCGGACGATTTCCACGCGTAGATCAAGACGCCAGTTACGACCGCCATCGCGCCACCGCCAGCCAACGTGGCATAGGCTGGCGTTTTGGTGTCATACAAATCGGGGCACTGCGCAACGCCTTGATCGCAGGTTGGTTTGCCGTCGAGACTCAGCAGATAGGCGCCCGCTGCGATGCCGCCCACCGCCAACATACCGGTGCCCACTGCGGCCCAACCATAGCCGGACTTGCGCACACGTGGCGCTTCGGTGGGTTCGGCAACCGTGGTATCTTCATCGTCAAACTCAGCATCGCGTTCAGCCACCGTTTTCGTCGATGTGCCAGCTGGCTTGTCGGCACTTGAATCGGCCGGTTTGTCGGCTGGCTTGTCGGCTGGCTTGTCGGCCGGTTTATCGGCTGGCTTGTCGACTGGCTTGGTCGTAATCGGTTCTGTCGGCGTCTTGCTTGGGGTGGCTTTAAGCGGCTCAACGCCTTCCCCCATTTGCCCGGTTGCAAGGTATTTTGCCAAGCGTTGCGCCCGTGCGGTTGCACCAGGGCCAAACACAATCCTTGCTGAGCGCATCACGCGTGGCGAATCAGCGCCAACCACCGATCCCACGATGCCGTTGCCATCAACTAGCAACATGCCAAACACCCCCGAGTTGATCCCCGCAGCGTGCAAAAAACGCCGCGTCACGGTCTCACCGTTGCCAAGTTGGCCGTCCGGCATTTTGACCAACAGACCGTCAGCGGTCGAGCGCACATATTGGCTAGCTTCCCAATCCAAAGACAACCGCGACTCAGCATTTCCTTTGATGTTCACCAAGTATCGCCGCGCTTCGCCGGACACTTGCACCATGATGCGGTATTCGCCGGGCAACATATCCGACGTGAACGTCGCACCTTTGGCGCGGCCTTGCTCGTTGATAAAAATCTGCGCGTTTGAACGGTTGACGTCGACGATCAGCTTGCCACGCGACACGGTGTCGAGATTGCGGCGCACTTCTTGATAAAACTTTTCGGCTTCGGGCCCGAACAACGCGGTGGTGACCGGTTGTTCAGGCAACGTGCGAATCAACTCGGTCATCGCTTCCTTGGCCCCGGCTTGATTTTTCAAGCGCTTGCGCGAAAGTGCCAAACCGACCAGCGCGCGCGTGATCGAATCGCGAAACGCAGCGTCGGAAACCACCAGCCCAGGATTGCGGCCAATCGTGCGCATCGCCGCCGACAACTGGGCTTCCGCCGTGGAAAACTCGCCACGCAGCCACAAGCGATAGCCGCTCGCGATCTGTTGAAAAATATCGCTGGCCGCAATCTTTGGATCGCTGATCGCCGGTAGCGGCTCCGATGCGCCAAGCGCAGCGGAAATGGACGGTCCACGTGCCGCCATGCCTTGTGCATCAAGCTCGGCGGCAAGTTCGCGCAGCGGCTCGCGCGCATCGTCCGGCAACTCATGTTCGTACCCAACCGCCACCACCCCGGCCGACGCTGGTGCGCTGGCCGCGACGCTTGTCGCTACCGTCATCGCCGCCGTCGCCGCCGCCACCAAGGACCACCGTTGCTGCTTCCGCTTCATCATACTGAGGGGCTCCAATTTACCACACCGGCTGATCCACCCATACCGAGTTGGCCAGCCTTGGTGATTCGCCGCCTATCGCCCGCCCCGCCCCCGCGGTTGCGTATTTTTTGCGGCCCCGGACGGTATTTTTGGAGAATTTCGAGGCTGGTGCGGCCAGCGCGACCTACGAAAAACACTGAAATGCAGCTTTCAGGGGCGTTAGCTGCGGCGGCCGCGTTGAGGAGCCACTGACTAACGAAACAATGCCTCGTGTTAATCAGTAGGTGAATGCTGGCTCGATCGCAACAATGAATCCAACAGCCTGCAGCAAATCCCGGACTTGAAGGATTTCAAGTTCGACACCCTCAAAGGCATTGCTCATTTCGTTTTCCTTGGCGAGAAGGTCGCAGAGTTCAGCATTCGATGACCCTCGACGCCTCTACAAGTAAACCTGCAACTGCTCTTACAAATCGTCGTCGCGAAGCCCGTTGGCTACCTCGTGCGAATCATCACCCGTGCAGCAGGGTGTGCACTTCGCCGCGGCTACAGATATTCTTCAAGTTCATCTTGCCGGTACCGATCAAGCGGCGTGTCGAGCAACACAGTCGTTTCGGCTGTCCACGCGTTGACGCTAGCCGCAAAGAAATCTTCTGGTTGATTTGCCACTTTGGGTTTCCAGCAGAAAAACACCTTGTAGTTGCGCTCTTCGTCGCGCAAAGCAATCGCGGTAGCAAACTTCCAAAGCCAACCGGGGCGCAGCGATAACGGATGGGCCTTATCAAATGCTTCACGCGCGAAAGCGATTGCGGTGAGATCGTCCATTGGCGGTCGTGGGCTTTTCAAAGGCACGTTAGTCATTGTCGTACAACTTTCTCCATTGCTGGCGCCGCTGTTCTTCTTCGAAAATAAGATCGTCTTGTGGCGTTCTGTAAAATGGGGCCGCGCCATCATCTGACCAAATTCCGCTTCGTGACTGAGCGTCGGGAATATTTGGTCTATCGGCAGGGCCCGGTCGGTTTGCATATCCCGGTGGGTGCGTGTGCCCCGACCATCGGCCGTGTTTCCCGGCGCGTAGTGCATCTGCAAACGCCTGGTCGGGCACGATGATTTCAGGACCATCGCCTCGAATAATTAGGCGTTCACCTTTCTTGGTGTACATCGAATACTCATCGCCGGTCACACGCCCGATTGCGCGCAGATCGCTCATCGAAACCGTTTTTTTGGGGACAACTACCATGGCGCCTTTGGCGGGCAGTTTCTCATGAATCGCGCGCTGACGGCGATTCAAAGAATCGAGCGCCTTGAGGTCATATTGCTTCGGCGCAACGTTGGCCTCCGCAGCGTTCGCAACAGTATTTGTACGCGAGGTCGCTTTGACAGGTTCAGGTTTGGGCCCAGCTCCGGTTCTCGCATCGCGCTGCGTGTTTTGCGCCCCACCACCGGCCGGAACA
>JAKQOD010000980.1 GCA_029565465.1 Deltaproteobacteria bacterium | reverse complement strand
GCTCGAGGTAGGCATCGATCGAAATGAACCTTGCGCGGTGGGCTGCTGATGAACGATTACCTCCCAGATGCTTTAGATGGAGCGGCGTGGCGCTTCGAACGAGCCCATTGCGGTCGGCCGCACTGCCGCGAGCGCACTGCGACCAACAAGTTGCGCTGCGCCGCCCGTTGGCACGATCGAACTACCGCGGCGGCGCGCTTCGTGTCGCTTGAGTTGGGCGTTTGAGTTGGGCGGTTGGGTTGGGCGGTTGGGTTGGGCGGTCGGCGCCGAGCGCGTCGTTGTGTCGAGGGTTAGTCGCCGATCGGCGTGACGGCGCGTTGAATAGCGAAACATCGGCGGTCACCTAAGGGGCCATCCATATTCTAAAAAAGCGGGTGCCCATCGGTTCGCGAGCATATATATTGGCCTAATCAACATGGGCATGCGGCTGTGCAGCTGTGCAGCGGTGCCGGCCGCACTGAAGTAGCGCGCCACCGCAGTAGTTCGATCAAGGCCAACGGGCGGCGCAGCGCAACTCGTTGCCTAGCAGTGCGCTCGCGCCAGTGCGGCAACCGCGCAGGTCCGTCCCCACGCATCCCACGCGCACACAAGCGTGGACCAACGTCAGGGCCCAGCGAATGAGCGGATCGCGCTTGATGAACGGGCGCCTCCCAGCGGGCGGAAGGTGGCGCTTTGAATGAGCGGAGTGCCAAAAAGCAAAGTACCGCAGCGCAGCCGCGGGCGCGCTGCGGGACAACCAGTCATGCTGCGCCGCCTTTCGGTGCGGTGGAGCTGTTGTGGCGGCGCGTCACCACTACGGCAGGCCACGGCCGCGTAGGCTCGGAAGTGCAGCGCCGCTGCAGCGCCGCCGGCAAGCACGGAACGCACCGCGAGCACGGCAGTAACGCAAGAACGGCAGCGCCGCACCACCGCGGTAACACGGACGCAGGATCTCAGCACGGCAGCAGCTCGGCAGCGCTGCACCGGAGGACCGCGTGCGGTGGTGCTTCCGTACCGTTGGGCGCTAGCGCTAGCGTTGTCGCCGCGCCAAGTACCGTTCGGCTTTCGCCGCTGCGTCGTCGGACAAAGTCCAGCTACGGCCGGTTGGCCACGCCATACCTTTGCGCCGCAGCCACGCCGACGAATACGGATCGATCCAGTGCTTGGCTTCGAGGATCTGCCGCGCAACGTCGAGGTGTTTCGGCGTAACGGCGATCCATGCCGCTTGTGGTTGCGTCTTTTCAGCTTCCAACCGCTCCGGTAAATGCTTGCGATAGTTGTTCAAAATGTAGCGGCGCGACACCAGCACTTCCGTCGGAGAACGCAGCAGCCGAGCGTGATAGCGGTCGTTGAAGACGCGGCCTTTGCGGCCCCAGAATTTGTTAATCGCTCGTGCCACGCGAATCGATACGCCGCGCACCGCGCTGGTTAGTGCTTGGTTATTCCCAGCATCGACCAACATGTGCACGTGATCGCCTTGCACCGAAAAATCGCAGATCGGTGCATCAGCGCGCGTTGCTGTTTGGCGCAAACAATCCTCAATCTTTCGATACACATCGCGCCGCCGCAGATTCTTGATATCCGGTTTCATCTTGAGCGTGACTTGCACCGGGCAGCGCCTCGTAAACTTCTCTCGTTGGCAATGCGGCTGCTCCGTGGTGCGCCGCTTGCGCCCGGCGCCAACCCGCGCCCCGCCATGTTTCATCGCTGGTGGCGGCAGCACGAACCCTAACTGCACCATTCCTCGACCCCCCCCTCGCTTTCTCTTGGTCAAGCCCATTTTGATTTGGCTAATATATAGAATCGCGAGCCCTTGGTCAACCTCTTTTAGACAAAAATGGATGGACCTTTGGTTGGCCGCCACGGTTTCGCGATTCAAACCATCAACTCGATGACCGGCGCCACAGCAACCCACCCACGCCACGGCAACGCACCCACGCCACGGCAACCCACCCACGCTACGGCAACCGACTCACGCGACGGCAACCAACAACCGACTCACGCCACGGTGACTAACCCGCGCGACCATGACCAACGCGACTTCCACCGCACACTGCCTAATCAACAATGGAGCGCGCCGCCACGAAAGTTCGTTCGCGCCGACGGGCGGCGCAGCGCAACTAGTTGTCCCGCAGCGCGCCCGCGGCTGTGCTGCCAACCGCACAGCGCTCGCGCAAGGAGCCAACCTGCGCCTCGTTAGCTCCTGGGAAGGCGCCGTTCATTAACCGCCCGATCATCAACAGCCCGGCGCGACTGCTGAGGAGGCATCCGCCGTGCTCGTGCCCATGCGTTGCGGCCGTTCCAGCGCGTCGCGCAACTAAGGCCACGCCCGCATCCCACACGCCATGACGCGTGATGTCCGCAACCAACCCGCCATCGCGACACGCTTTTTGTCGTAACTCCGCGAGATTGCTCCGGAGGAAGGATGAATCGTCAGACGGCCAGGGTCACGGGCACGGTCACTCTCGGCAACGGTGAACGAGCCGTGTCCGTGCCCTGGCCCGTCCCTTCGCCACCACTCCGCCGAAAACGCCAAACGGCCCAGCGCACCGAGGTGCAACTGAGCCGTTCATACGAAGGTTCGCGCCAGCTTCGACGCTGACCGCTTACGCTTTGTCTTCGAATTCAGCGTCGATGACGTCTGATTGTGGCCCAGCGCCACCACCTGCATCGCCACCGCCAGCGTCACCGCCGGTTTGTTTGTACATAGCTTCGGCCAGCTTGTGCGCCGAGGCTTGCAATTTTTCAAACGCTGCACGCAAGTTGTCCGGCGTGGTCGCGTCTTTTTCTTTTTCCAACGTGGCTTCCGCGCTCTTGAGTTCTTCTTCGATCATCAGCTTGTCAGCGTCGCCGAGCTTGGCACCGTTTTCGGTAACCATTTTACGCGTGCTGTAGATGAACGAATCGAGCTGGTTGCGCGCTTCGATCGCTTCTTTGCGGGTTTTGTCTTCGGCTTCGAACTTGGCAGCGTCTTCCACGGCGCGTTTGATGTCGGCATCCGATAACCCCGACGACGCTTCGATGCGAATCGCCTTTTCGGTGCCGGTTGCTTTGTCTTTCGCGGTGACGTTCAAGATGCCGTTCGCATCAATGTCGAAGGTAACTTCGATTTGCGGCACGCCGCGTGGCGCTGGTGGAATACCGGTTAGGTTGAACTTGCCGAGGGTCTTGTTGTCTTTGGCCATCGCACGTTCACCTTGGGTGACGTGTACTTCCACCGACGATTGATTGTCAGACGCCGTCGAGAACGTTTCGCTCTTGCGGGTAGGAATCGTGGTGTTGCGAGGAATCAGCACGGTTGCAACGTTGCCGTAGGTTTCGATCGCCAGCGACAGCGGGGTAACGTCGAGGAGCAGGATGTCTTTGACATCGCCCGACAACACGCCACCTTGCACAGCTGCACCAAGTGCCACAACTTCGTCAGCGTTCACGCTGCGATTTGGCTCTTTGCCAAAGAACTCTTTGACCTTGGCTTGCACCAACGGAATCCGCGTCGAACCACCGACCAACACCACTTCGTGGATGTCGCCGACCTTTTTGTTGGCATCCGCCAACGCCTTTTTGCAAGGTTCCATCGAACGCGCCACGATTGGCTCGATCATTTGTTCGAACTTCGCGCGCGACAGTTTCTTGAGCAAGTGCTTTGGCCCAGTCGCATCCGCCGTGATGTACGGCAGGTTGATTTCGGTTTCTTGCACACTCGACAATTCGATTTTGGCTTTTTCCGACGCTTCTTTGAGGCGTTGCAGCACCATCTTGTCTTTCGACACGTCGATGCCGGAGTCTTTTTTGAACTCTTCCATCAACCAGTCGGTCAACAAGTTATCGATGTCATCGCCACCGAGGTGGGTGTCGCCGTTGGTCGAAACAACTTCGACCACCTTGTCACCGACTTCGAGAATCGAAACGTCGAACGTACCACCACCCATGTCGAAGACGGCAATGAGTTGTTCTTTGGTTTTGTCGAGGCCATAGGCCAGTGCAGCGGCCGTTGGCTCGTTGATGATGCGCTTAACTTCGAGACCGGCAATCTTGCCGGCGTCTTTGGTCGCCTGGCGCTGCGAATCGTTGAAGTATGCAGGCACCGTGATGACTGCTTCCGTCACGGTTTCGCCTAAATATTCTTCGGCCGCCTTTTTGAGCTTCATCAGCACGCGAGCCGAAATTTCTGGCGGCGAGTAGCGCTTGCCGCGAATCTCAATGGCGGAGTCGCCGTTTGGCGCGGCCATCACTTTGAACGGCACCCGCTTAGCTTCCGCTTGGGTTGGGCCGTCGGTGAATTTGCGGCCAATGAAACGTTTGGCCGAATACACGGTGTTTTCAGGATTGGTGATGGCTTGACGCCGAGCGATTTGCCCAACGAGCACGTCGCCCTTGTCATCGAAGGCAACCACTGACGGGGTCAGGCGATTGCCTTCTTCGTTCGCGATTACCTTGGGCTCTTTGCCCTCCATGATCGCGACACAAGAGTTCGTGGTGCCGAGGTCGATTCCGATGATTTTACCCATGATTTTAATACCTTACAAAACAGATTTGCCGAAGTGGCAGTTGCAGCGAAACCTAAGTACGCTCTGGGTGCGCGTCAAGGGTTAGTACTGCGATTTGTCTTGTAGCTTACCGATCTGGGCTTGATTGGCGCTGCTAGAGCTTGCAGCCGCCGTTGGTGACGCATGCGTCAGCGCATACGTTGGCATTGCGTTCGTTGTCGTTAAGGCATTGATTCGCCGCAGCTTCACAATTACGCCGACAGGCATCATCGCCAGCGCAGTTGGCTCGGCAGGTCCGCGCCGTCGTGATACACGCCGGCCGCTTTGCTTCACGGTCAACGCTGCATTGCCGACGGCAATTGTTCACTTGGACAGTTTGTTCGTTGGTCTCACACTGCCACATCGGCACTACCTGCTCAGCGCCACCAGCGGACGCGCTAGCGACCTGGCCAGCCCGCGCCAGTGCAGCAGTTGACAACATGGCTACCAATGCAAAAGCAATTTTCATGGCTCCATTGTGCCGTTGCAGGCACGCACAAGCAAGCAAACGAATGCGGCTCAGCGTAGTTGGAGCTTACAGCACAGCACGCCGCCGGGCCCGGCGGTCTTGGTGACGGTAGTTTGTTCTGTCGTGCCTTGCGTGGCGGGGCAGCGCCAATGCATGCCAAGCGCACTACATGCGTTGCCAGAGCCACGGGTGAGCGGCGCACAAGGGTTGGGACTAGGTGGCACTGTCCCGTGCGTGCCACAGCCGTACAGATCGTCGGTAGCTGTCGGTAAATCGTCACACACCCACGAAGTGCTTGGCGCGCTGCCGAGCGTGGTCGCAAAAAATGCGTTGGGTTGCTGTGTCGCACCGTCACAGGAGCCATTACCCAAGGCAAGGCTTAGTTCACTGCGTAACGAGCACACG
>JAKQOD010000968.1 GCA_029565465.1 Deltaproteobacteria bacterium | reverse complement strand
CCCACACGAACAGCGCGTCGGACAAGCGATTGAGATATTGCACGCCAAGTTCGCTCACTACTTCGCCAGGCTTGGCATTTTCGGCCAGGGCAACCACGAGGCGTTCAGCACGCCGTGCCACGGTGCGAGCGACATGAAAATGCGCCGATGCCCAGCCGCCACCCGGCAACACGAACGACTTTAACGCTGGCAAATCATCGTTGACGGCATCAATATCGCGTTCGATGCCATCGATGTGGCGCTGCTCGATCTGCGGTAACTTTGCCATGGTGGCTGCGTCGGCGGTGGCCAAGGTTGCACCGAGATTGAACAGTTCGTTTTGCACCCGATGGATGATCGGCAACAAGTGCGGGCCCGCCTTCGACGCTTCGAGCGCCATGCGCACCAAGCCCAAACAAGCGTTGAGTTCGTCGACGGTGCCGTAACATTCTAATCGAGGCGAAGCCTTGGAAACACGGTCGCCACCGATCAGCGAGGTTTCGCCGCCATCGCCGCCACGAGTATAAACTTTGTCAATGCGCATACCTGCACGCTAGCGCGAAAGCCGCATTGGCGCACGGGTGCTGCGGCACCGAACTCGCGGTAGCGGATCTGTGATCACCAAATCATTGGTTAACACTGGGCTGCCCCCAACGTCTTTGCAAGGTGCAGCCCCTTGCAGCGCAACGCGCCAGACCCGACACTGCCGCCATGGACTTGGCCGATTTGGTGCGCCTTGCACAACGTGGTGACCGCACGGCCACCGCTGAGTTGTATGTGCGGTTTCATCGCGCGGTGCATGCGGTGGTACTAGCGCGCACCAGCTACGCCGACGCTGCCGACTTGGTGCAAGATGTGTTCGTGACGGCCCTGCGTAAACTGACCGAATTGCGCGAACCTGCAGCATTTCCAGGCTGGTTGATGGCGATCGCACGCAATGCCGCAAGCGATCATGGCCGCAAGACCAAACGCAGCAACCAGCACGACGAGTTGACGCCAGCGTCGGCAACCGTCAGCGAAAACAGCACGCCGAGCGCGGATGCAACCCGGGTGTTGGCAGCGCTGCAAACCTTGCCCGAAGCGTATCGCGAGACGCTGATGATGCGGCTGATCGAAGATATGACCGGGCCCGAAATCGCCGAGCGCACCGGGCTTGCGCCTGGCTCGGTGCGGGTTAACTTGCATCGTGGCATGGAAATGTTACGCGCCGCCTTGGCACCGGACTTCAAAGCGGAGGCTGTATGAACAAAACCGACGACGATTTTTTGTGGGACGGCAGCGGCACGCCCGATGCCGACGTTGCGGACTTGCAAAAAACGCTGGCGCCGCTGGCGCACAACGCACCACTCGACGAAGTGCGGCTTGCGCGCGCGTATCGCGAAACCCCAATCACGGCGCAAGAAGCGCGCAATTCCAGCTCGCGCTCAGGCCGGCAATCGCCAGTATTGTTAGCGGCGGCGGTGTGCAGCGCTGGGCTGTGTGTTGCTGCCATCGTGTTGTTAGTAGCTGGTGGCAAAAAAGATCCATGCCGGGCCGCGGTGCCGGGCTTTGCATTTACCTCGAGCAGCGAAGTTTCGTGTGGCAGTCACGCGTCGCTCGCTGGCAACTTGCCCATCGGTGAAACCATTACAGTTGGCCGCACGCCGATGGAGCTGACGATCGCCAACATCGGCAAAGCGCAAATTGCGCCAGGCAGCGCCGTATCATTAATTACCACCAGCGCGCGCGAACACCGGCTCGCCCTGCGCCATGGCCGCATGCACGCCAACGTGGTGGCTGCACCACGGCTGTTCATCGTCGAGACCGCGGCGGCAACTGCCATCGATCTTGGGTGCGAATATGATGTCGCGATTGACCGCGCTGGGGTTGGGGAGCTGACCGTGTTCACCGGTGCGGTGGAACTCACGTCCAAGTTCGGGGCCATCGTGGTGCCGGCTGGCTATTCCGCGAGCCTTGCACCGAACCAGGGCGCTGGCGTGCCGATCATTACGGCAAGCAAAGGTTATCTGATGGAAATCGCAACTGACGTTGCTGCAGGGAAACCGATTGCGGCGACCCGTTGGCAAGCGCCGACCGACGACGATACCATCACGCTCGCATATTTGTTGCCTCGCCTCGATGCAGCCTCGCGCGCGCTGGTCGTCGATCAGCTCCTTGGCCGCGTGCCGTTGGCCAACGCCGATGCAGCCAAAGCCAAAGCGGGCGATCTGACCGAACTTCAACGGTGGTGCGATGCGTTTGTGCAACAGCGTGGCGCGCCACGGGTTGACCAATCGGGCGGCAAGACG
>JAKQOD010000962.1 GCA_029565465.1 Deltaproteobacteria bacterium | reverse complement strand
GTTACAAGCGGCGGCTTGCGGCCATTCTTCGAAGGTGATGGCCGCGGTTGGGTTCGCTGCGCTGTTCCAAAATAGGCTGTAGTTGGTGGTGTTGGGATCGCAGCTGGTGCCGTCGACGCCGCATTCGCAGGTCGCTGCGTTGGCGTGCACCGGGCTCACTTCGAAATGCAAATGCACGCCGGTTGACCAGCCGGTGGTGCCAGCCGTTGCAAGCGCTTGGCCTTGCGCAACGTTGTCACCGCAATACAGGCCAGCGGCCAGCGTGTTGCCAGCGAGGTGCATGTACACAGCTTGGCTGCCGTCGCCGTGATCGATCACCAGATAATTTACTTTGCTCGCGCAGTTTGAGGTGCCGCAACCCGTGGTGCTGTTGATCTTGAGATGCGAGATGCGGCCGGCGCGCACGGCTTTGACAGCGAACGCGCCGCCGTTGGCAAAGTCCCACGAGTATTTGTCAGAGCCAACGTGATCGGCGCAGCACGAATCGTTGCAATCTTGGGTCAAGCGCATGCTCGTTGCGGCGCTCCATGGCAAGCGATAGCTCGACGGTGCTGGGGTGCAAAAGTCAGCTTGGCCGGGCGGTGCCACCGTGCAACCGCGTGGGCAACGCACCGCACTCGTCGGCGGCAGGTTAGCACCGGGGCATTGATACAACACGGCAGGGTCACCGTTGCTGACGTCATCGAGCCCACAATACGCGCCTGCAAGTGCGCCAGTGCAGCGCACATTTGGAGCAATGACGGCATCGGGCAGGGCGGTATCGGCGTCGGTGGTTGCGCTGTCTGACGTCGCGGGCTTGCCATGGCTACACGCCATGAGGCCTACGCTCAGCAGTGCAAGACGAACGCGTAACATGCCTTACGATAGCGCGTTTTGGGGCGCGCGCGGAACCGGCCCAACGTTATGCTGCAATGTTATGCTAGTGGCATGTTGTCACTGCGGTATTGCCCTACCTGCACGCAAGCAATGCAGCGCCAACGGGCCCATGATTTTGAGTTTGCATTTTGTCTGTCCTGCGCTGGCATCTTCATCGCGTGGGTCGATCTGCAAGCGCTGTGTGTGGGTGCGCCGGAGCTGCAACAAGCGCGCTGCGCCGACCTGACCACGTTTCTCGACGGTTTCAATTCATCGGATCGCAACGGACCGGTGCACAACGGCAGCGTCTGCCCAGTTTGTCGCAAGGAGTTGAGCGCACAGCGCCTCGGCAAACGGGTTGAGCCGTTCTACTATTGCCAAGCGCACGGCGCGGTCTTCGATACCAGCTCGTTGCGGCGATTGCTGCGCGCGCTCGAGCAAAGCAGCGCGTTGGCGACCCACGAAAAAAACGTGGAGTCGGAATCAAGTGGTGACTGGTTCGAAGGTGGTGCGATTATTCTCGAAGTGTTCTTCGATGCCATCACCGGTTGGTGGGATTGATGGCACGCTGCTAGGGCGCAAACAACAAAGTGCCATTGTTGCCGTCGAGCACGACGAGCTTTTTGCCGTAATTACGTTTGCCTGCGGTGGTGACGTACACGCGGCCGTGCACGGCTTGCAATGCTTCGGGGGCACCGTGCTCGCCGTCGAGGGTCAGCTGCCACTGCGGCGCGCACGTTGTGGCATCGAACGCAAGCACGGCGCCTGAGTACGACACATACAAGCGGCCATCAGCGAGATCCATGCCTTTGATGCCATAGCCTTTCGGATCGATCATCGTCGGCGCGGTTTCGCGATTGTTAGCGTCGATGCAAACCGCGCTTAGTTCACGCGTGCCCGGCGTTTTGATGCGAATCGAAATCCGATGGTTGCCTTGCACCAGCGTTGCCACATGTGGATCGGAGCTGGTTTTGTCGTCCCAGTTGCATTCGGCGCGTGCGCCAGCGCAGAAAATGGGGCGATAGGCATTTGGCGTCGGTTGCGCGGTTGGCGATGCGGCGGATTGTTCCACCAAGGTTAGTGCGGCAAGATCGAGCACGTGGGTGTGTTGATCGATGAGCGTAACGACCAACAGGTTGGGCGATTTGTCGTCGCGCGGTAGCATGCTTGCGATGTTGTCGCTGAGTGCAAATGACTTGAGTTCTTTGCCCGTTGCGAAATCGATGACATGCAATACGCGCGGCGTTTCGCGGCTGGCGGTGACAATCTTGCCAGCGGCGAACTGCCAAGCGCCCGGTTCTTTGATGCCGAGTGCACGCGCTTTGTGGGTTTTGCCGTCGACAACTGCCATGCCGTTGACGCCAGCGCCGACCAAGTCATCGACACCGTCGTTGTTGGTGTCGACGATTTGATAACCAAAGTACGGCCGGATCGCCGAGCCACCGTCGGAGGAAATCTTGCAGCTCACGAGCCATGTCGCGCTTGCGCCGAGCAACCAAAGTGTTGGTTTCATGGCCTGAATCTATCACTGCGCAGCGCGCACATTGGTAAAGCTGCCATAGTGATCGCGCGTGTAATACAGCTCGTGCTGGTCGCCTGCGATCAAGCGTCGCGCGCCGCGGTCGTCCGAGCCGGGCGTATCGACGGTGTATTCATGGTAGTAGCCCATGGGCCGCTTCGGCAAACGGCGCTCGCGGTTTTCCCAGGTGCTGCCGTCTTTGCGATAGCGAAACGGCCCGCCAGCGTCGATGGCTTTGATCACTTCAACCACGGCGGCACGCTCGTCGGTGTCACGGATGAACTCAACGTTGAACGTGGCTTTGACGGGCGTAACGGTTGCGCCCGGCTTTGACGCTGGCGTTGTCGGCGGTGCTGGCGATGTGTCGTGCGGCGGCTGCGGCGCTGGACGTTTCGGAGTTTGCTGCGCCGGCGGTGCTCCACCTGGCAGCGTCGGTGCTGGGCCAATCCGCGTACCGCTCGTCGGACCATTGCCGTCGCGACTCGCCGCGCCATCGCGGTTCTGCACCCACCACACCACCGCTGCAACCAACAGCGCTGCAACGGCCAGCGCAATTTGCTTGGTGTTCTTGTTCATGCCGCCGCAGGTTTATCACGCTTGCGGCCGCTAACGACGCGCTTACTGCGCGATCAACACGCGCGCCGAACGCGGTGACAGCGCCAGCGGCGCACGCACAACTTCGTTGGTGACTGCATCGCGGTAGTCACCTGGAGGCAGGCCGGTCGCTTGCAGTTGGCCGTCGCTGCGGTTCATTGCAACGAACACGGTGTCGCCTGCAGCGCTCATTTGATACACGAGATGATCGTTCGACGAGCCCAGCGTGGTGCGGGTGCCGCGGCGCAACGCTGCATGGGCATTGCGCACTTTGGCCAACGCGGCCAAGCGGTCGCGCAGCGCTTGTTGCGGCGCTGAGTAGCCACTCCATTGCATGTAGCGGCGATTGTCTGGGTCACCGCCGCCTGGCATGCCGTATTCGTCGCCGTAGTACAGCATCGGAATGCCCGGCAGGGTGTACAGCATCGTGTACGCAACCGCGAGCCGTTCAAACGCGCTGGCTGCCGACGGCAAATTCGGCCGGTTGACCCAACCGCGATCTTTGCCGCCGTCCCACTCACCGAACAGTGGCGCGTCTTCGGCCATATGCACCACGCGTGGCACGTCGTGGTTACCAATGAACGTGCTCATCACCGAGTTCGGGCCGTAATAATTTTCGTTGTCGTTGAGGAAGCCGATCAAATCGCTCATCACGCCGTCGCGGCGCAGCAGCGTGCGAATCATTTGTGCGCGCAGTGGGAAGTCGAATTGGCCGTCCAGCATCGTGTCAGGATTGACGTAACGCTTGATCACATCGCGGCCACCGTCGAAGGTTTCGCCCACCATGTAGAAGCGCTGGTCGAATTGCACTTCGGCTTTGATGCGTGCGCGCAAGTCGGTCAGCCACGAGGTTTCGATGTGCTTCACAGCGTCGAGCCGGAAGCCATCGATGCCAGTGCGCTTGGCCCATGCAATCGCGTTATCGACGGAGAATCGCCGTGCGTCGCCATTGTTGAAGTTGAAGTCAGGCAGAAAGCCGTCGAACCAGCAGCGCGTCGCCGAAGCGTTCCAGTCGCAGCCTTGGCCGCACACGCAGTTGCCGCCGAAGCCGTTGTCGTTTGGCCAAAACCAATCTTGGTGCGCTGCATAGGTAGGGCTGCTGATGTGCACATGGTTCATCACGTAGTCGATCAGCACTTGGATGCCGCGTGCGTGCGCAGCGTCGACCACTGCTTTGAGTTCGGCTTCGTTGCCGATCTTGGATTCAACCTTCAACAAGTCCGCTGGCCAATAGCCGTGATAGCCCGAGTACGCGTGGCCGTCGGAACCAGGATTCGCATTGTCGGCGTTGTCCACCGGCGAGCTGATCCAAATCGTATTGATGCCGAGCTCCGTGAAGTAGCCCGAATCGATCTTGGCTTTGAGGCCCGCGAAATCGCCGCCGGTGTAGTTGCCTGGTCCTTCCACGCCAGACACCGGCGCATTGTTCGCGGTGCTGCCATCGTTGAACCGATCGATCAACACAAAGTACATGATCGCATCGCGCCAATCGATCGCCGCGCGGGCAGGGCAGTTGTCGCAATCCGCGCGCACCACTGAGTTGTCGGCGCCAAAACCATCCGGGCTTTTGCGTGGATTCGCTGGGTCCGTGATCCAATTGCCATCGACAACATATTTGTAAACGATGATTTGGTTATCCGTCACTGGCACTGTTGCCGACCACACGCCATCCGCGCCGCGCGTCATCGGTACGCCAACCGTCCAACCGTCTGCTGCAAAGTCACCGCGCAATTCAACCGATTGCGCACTGCCGCGATACGTAAACGTTGTGCTGCAATTCGGAATCGGATTCGCGCACACCGGATTCACTGGCGCATCCGGCGCCGCGTCTACCGGCGTCATGTTCGCATCATCGCGCCCAAGATTTTGTTCACTTGGGCACCCCGTCAGCATCAGTGCGCTAACCAACGCACCGAACGCCAACGTCGCTATCATTGATAATGGTTTGCGCACGGCCACCAAAGTATCAATACCTGTGCCATTTCCCACCCAAATTCGACCGCCACCCCCGCGATCGTCTCCTCATAAATTCAGCCAGTTAGCGCCGTTGTTCGACGGCCTGCACAAACTCGCGCGTTTGCCGCGTTGTCTTTCGCAACACGCGCGGGAAATGTATCCGTGATCCGTTACCTCGCAACCTCGGGCCAGATCTTCCACCGCCCACGCGCCCGTCGATTCTTACTTCGAAAGTCGTCGCTGAAGCCCTAGGACAAAAAATCTTGTACTACGCTGCACCAGTGCGAATCCTATTTGCTTGGGTGGGTAATCACGACTTTCTCGCAGCTAAGGAGGACAACGCTAACAACCTCGGGCCAATCGGCCAGGTATTGGCGGAGCGCCAATTCGACGAGCTGCATCTATTCTGTAACTACAAACCGGCCGAAGGTGAGGCCTATATCGCCTGGCTCAAAGCGTCGAAGGACTTGCGACCATTGCCCGCGATAGAGCTGCATCCAGCAAAGTTGACCAGCCCTACCGCGCATCGCGAAATCTACGACTTCGCACTTGCCACGTGTCGTACCGTCATCGGTACCCGCGATTGCAATGTCACGTTCCACCTCAGCCCTGGCACGCCGTCGATGCACGCGATGTGGGTCATCATCGCGAAGACCCAAATCAAAGCCAGCCTGCTTGAATCGTCACCCCAAGCGGGAGTGAAGTCGGTAACAATTCCGTTCGACATTTCCGCTGAACTCATTCCTGACATTCGCGACGCGCAGCTGATTGACGCCATCGCTAACCCGTCACGGAGTCGAGCTCAGTTCGATCAGATCATCCATCGCAGCGCCGAAATGGCCCGCGTCATCGACGATGCAGCATTCATCGCGCCGCGCAACGTGCCGGTGCTCATCGAAGGTGAATCGGGCACTGGCAAAGAGCTTTTTGCCCAGGCCATCCACGCCGCCAGCGAACGAACCGGCAAATTCCGCGCGCTCAATTGCGGGGCGATTCCACACGAGTTAGTGGAAGCCGAGTTATTCGGCGCAGTTAGAGGCGCATTCACTGGGGCCTCAACCACACGCAAAGGTGCGTTCGAGTCGGCCAACGGCGGCACCCTCTTTCTCGATGAACTCGGTGAGCTGCCCTTGCAAGCCCAAGTCAAACTGCTTCGCGCCTTGCAAGAGGGCGAGGTTGTGCCCGTTGGTACCACAGAGCCGGTAAAGATTGATGTCCGCATCATCGCTGCCACCAATCGCAGCATGACGGACGAAGTCGCGGCCGGGCGGTTTCGCGAAGACCTGTTCTATCGGCTCGCCGTGGCCGTGCTCAAGCTGCCGCCGCTCCGCGAGCGCAAAGGCGACATTGGCCTGCTGCTGGAGCGGCTGTTTGCCGACCAGTGTCGCAAGCATCAGCTCGAAGATAAAAAACTTAGCCCGGGCGCAAGAAATCTTGTGCTGGCGCATCCCTGGCCAGGCAACGTGCGCGAGCTGGAAAACACCATTATCCGGGCCATTCTTTGGTCCCGCGCGCCAACCATCTCAACGGATGACATGCGCCGAGCCATCATAAAACCACCTCGCAACGCACATGGAGGGGCCGGCGACATCCTTCATCGGCCGCTTGGTGATACCCTCAAACTGCCTGATCTAATTGAAGAAGTGGCGCAGCACTATCTGATGCGGGCAATGGAAGAGGCGGGTGGGGTGAAGTCACGAGCGACCAAATTGGTTGGCGCGCCCAGCTATCAAACTTTCGACAACTGGCTGACGAAATACCACGTGCGAACCAAGGCAAAGTGATGACCCTCCGATTGCGAAACCCATTGGCACAACAGCTGCAATTGCAATCGTCATCACCATGCACGATTGCGATTCAACCACTCCAACTGCACCTGTCGCCGGCAATGCCCCGCGCGACAGCGCAGCACGGGTGCCGTATATGAAATCGCAGAACTTTGAATTCTTACGCCAGGAATGGCCTGAGCTCGCCGACCTCGGCGGCTTCGCTGAGTTGTACGTTTTCACTGATCCCGAAAGCTCGGTCACCAAGCAGCGCAAGTTCCTTGAGACCCTCGTCGATTTTTTGTACGAGGTTTCGCGAACCCGCGTCTTGTTCGGTAGCAGCCTCATCGATCGTTTGACCGCCGAAGCATTCACGTCGTGGGTGCCACAAGTCATCGTCGATAAATGCCACATCGTTCGCACCATGGGCAACCAAGGCGTGCACGGCGGGCGCAAGCGGCCAATCACGCCAGCCATGGCCGCGTCGTGCCTGCAAGAGCTCTTTGATATCGCACGGTGGGCGCACCCTGTTTGTGGCCATCAGCGCCCCGTTGCTAACTTCGTGGCGCCAACAAACGCCAGCGGCGCGACGGCGAAGCAACCCAAAGTTGATGCAGTTTCCCTCGAACGCGCGCGGCTCGCCGACATCAAGCTAACCGAAGCGCTCGATCAGCTTAAGCAAGAGCGCGAAGATCGCCAAAAGGCCGAAGCGCAAGCCAACGCCACTGCAGCACAGCTCGCAGCGTTGCAAGCCGAGCACGCCACACGCATCGCCGAGATGTCGGCGCGCAGCGCTAAATCCGTTAGCTCGCTGCATTTCGATGAAGCCACCACGCGTAGCAAGCTGATCAACCAAGCGCTCATCGCTGCCGGTTGGAACGTTGGCGTCAATGGCGCTAGCACCGACGCTGTTGGCCAAGAAGTCAAAGTCACCGGCATGCCCAACAAAACCGGCGAAGGGTTTGTTGACTACGTGCTGTACGACCAAAGCGGCCGCCCGCTCGCTGTGGTGGAAGCCAAGCGCACTGCCAAAAGCGTCGATGAAGGCGAAAAACAAGCCAAGCTCTACGCCGATTGCCTGCAAAATGCGACTGGCCATCGGCCGTTGATCTTCCTTGCCAACGGCTTTCAAATCAAATTTGTCGACGAGCTTAACGACTATCCGCGCCGCGACCTTTACGGCTTCTATTCGCCAGACAGTCTGGCCTATCGCATTCACCAAGCCGCCAACAAAAAGGCGCTGGCTCATGTGCCGCCAACGCTCAACATCGCCGACCGCATGTATCAGCTCGAAGCCATCAAACGCGTGGCCGAGCGCTTTACTGATAAACATCGCCGCGCGTTAGTGGTGCAAGCCACCGGCACCGGCAAAACCCGAGTCGCCATCTCCATCTGCGACGTCATGCTGCGCGCTGGCTGGGCCAAGCGCATCTTGTTCTTGTGCGATCGCCGCGAACTGCGCAAACAAGCCGACAAAACGTTCAAGGCCTTCATCCCACACGAGCCGCGCATCATTCTTGATAGCTCCACCGCTGGCGATCGTAATGCGCGCATCTACTTGGCCACGTACAACTCCATGGCTAACTGCCTCGAAGATTTCGACGTTGGCTTTTTCGACCTCATCATCGCCGACGAAGTGCATCGCAGCGTCTACAACAAGTACCGCTCGATCTTTACCTATCTCGACGCGCTGCAAATTGGCCTCACCGCAACGCCAGTCAACCTCATCGATCGCGACACCTTTGGCTTGTTCGGGTGCGACGGCAACAACCCAACTTCGAACTTCGATTACCAACAAGCCATCGAAGCCAACCCGCCGTACCTCGTGCCGTTTCGCGTGTGGCGCGTACAGAGTGATTTTCGTCGGGCCGGAGTTCGCTTTGCCGATATGAACGATGCCCAAAAAGCTCAAGCCGAAGATCAGCTGCAAGATGCCGAAGATCTCGACTACACTGCTGCCGACCTAGATCGCCGCTTGTTCAATGCCGACACCACCAGCAAAAACTGGCAGTCGCTTATGGCCAACGGCATCAAAGATACCTCGGGCAACATGTTGGGCAAAACCATCGTGTTTGCGCGCAGCCACAATCACGCCGTACATCTGCGTGACGTCTTTGAACGCGATTATCCCCAGTACGGCAACAACTTTTGCCAAATCATCGACAATACAGTGAACTACGCTGAATCGCTGATCGATGATTTCAAAGACAACGATCCAACTAAAGCTCGCCCGCTAACGATCGCCATTTCCGTCGACATGCTCGACACCGGCATCGACGTACCTGAAGTGGTGAACCTGGTGTTCGCCAAGCCGGTGAAGTCGTTTGTTAAGTTTTGGCAGATGATCGGCCGTGGCACGCGTCTATGCAAAAACTTGTTTGGCCCTGGCAATCACAAAACCGAATTCGTCATCATCGATCACTTCGACAACTTTGATCACTTTGGCACTGCGTTCCAAGAGCCAAGCGGCAAGCTCACCAAGCCACTGCTGCAAAAGCTGTTCGAAACCCGGGTTGAGCTAGCTCAAGCCTGCCTCGATAAAATGGATGAAGCCGGCTTCAATGCTGCAGCTGCGCTGTTGTTATCCGATATCAAAGCCACCATCGCGACGAACGCTATTGATACTCGCGGCCCAGTGCAGGCTGATTTGCAGCGCTTGGCCGATGGCGACCACCTTGCGAGCTTCACGCCTGCGGTGAAACACGACTTACTCCGCATCGTTGCGCCACTGCAAAAATGCCGTACCACCACGGTGCACGATGAATCCAACGAAGCCGCCTATCGCTTTGACTTGTTAACCACCCGCACGCAGCTCGAAATCGCGCGTGGCGGCGCCAGCGCGCAAGCTGTGCAAGATCTGCGGCCGCGCATCGAAGAATGCGCTGAGCTGTTGCCCAAAAATCAAAACCAGATCAAAGCCAAAGCCGAATCCATCAAGCAGGTGCAGTCGCGCTCGTTTTGGGAAAACGTCACCGTCGCAGACATCGAAGGCATCCGCACCGACTTGCGTGGCGTGATGCGCCATCAAGTGGCTCCGCGTGCTGGCCGGCCGGCGCCGCTGTACATCGATATAACCGACACCAACGTTTCGGTCGAAGCACACATCCCCAACCTCGAAGGCCTTGAATTGGTTGAATACCGCCAACGTGTTCGCGGCGTCATCGATGGCTTCCTTGCCAGCGACCCTGTCATTGCGCGCATTCGCACCGGCAAAAGCGTTACCGAACAAGATTTGGAAAACCTCGCCGGCCGCGTCCTCGCCGTCGACGACCGCGCCAACGTCAAACACTTGGCCGGCCGCGACCCACAAACCCGCTCGTCGTTGCTCGACGTGTTTCGTGGTTTGGTTGGTCGCGACGCCGAGCAAGTGCAACACGCCTTCGAAGCCTTCAGCCGCAAATACACCCACAAACTTACCTCGCAACAACTGCATTTTTTGCAGATTTTGCAAAAGTTCATTGCCGACCACGGCGGCATCGAAATCGAACGCCTCTACGAAGCTCCGTTTACCAACCTGCACGCTGAGAGCATCGACGGTGTGTTCAAAGATGAATCCATCATCAATGAGCTGCTGGCCATCGTGCGCGACCTTGAACCACGCAAAGCCCCCGACACCGATCCGCCGCCCATCCGCAGCGTTTCGTAAAGACGCCTTACCTCATCGCTCACTGCAACGCTGAACTGAATCGACAACTATGACCACTCTCAAAGCCTCACTACAAAGCGATATCGACAAACTCTGGACCGAGTTTTGGACTGGTGGCATTACCAATCCACTTACCGTCATCGAGCAAATTTCGTTTCTGATGTTCGCGCGCCTGCTCGACATCAAAGAAGCCACTGCCGAGCGCAAAGCCGCGCGCACCAAAAAGCCGCACGTCTCGCTGTTTGCCAAAAAGCCGCAAGCACGCTGGTCGCACTTTCATCATCTTGATGCACCGCAAATGCTTAAAGTCGTGCGCGACGATGTGTTTCCGCATCTGCGCTCGCTTGGCAAAGGCACGTCTGCCGGTGAGTTCATGGCTGATGCGCAGCTCATGGTTACCAAACCAAGC
>JAKQOD010000949.1 GCA_029565465.1 Deltaproteobacteria bacterium | reverse complement strand
CGTGTGCTCTTCCGATCTCCTTGATCGGGGTACGCCTGGGCCAACGCGGCGTCGATAAAGGTGCGTGGGGGCAACGGGCGGCGGCCCTGCTTGGCGTCGTTGACCGTGGCGACGATGAGCCTGATTGGCGTGGCGATGTTGAAATCAAAACCGTGCCCGTGCAGCGCGATGGCAACGGCTGGTGGCGGATCGCCGAAGATCCGGCGATTTGCATGGCGGCCGGCCGGCCGATGGCCAAATTAGCGCGGGTGTTGTGGTTGGTGCGTGCAACCCTTGAAGACGGCGATGCAACGATCTTGTCGTGGTATTTCCTTGAATGCGATGCGTTTGTTGCTCGATTAGCCCAGCGCGATCTGCACCAACGGCCCAAAGGCCCACGCGGCACCGATCAGCGCGGCTGGTATTTGCACAAACGCTTCTTCGCCGATGCCGGTCTGCTGGCGACGCTGAACGGCAGCGGTGTTAGGATGGCGCCGTGATCATCGACGAATTGCGAATCATCGGCTCGGCGCAAACCGCCACCGTCATGGCAGCCGAATGTATTCGTGTCGCCACCCGCGCCCACATTGGCCGGCCACCCACGCCGCGCAAAGAAGGCACCGGGCAACTGGTGTATCCGTTCTCGATGCCGCTGGCGCAGGTCGCCGTGCGCTATTTGCGCACCGCAACACGGGTGCTATGGGACTGCTGGCGCAGCGATGCGCGCCGGCTCGATGACCTGTACGCAGACTTGTGCGACGACATCTCAGCGGATCGCCGGCCAGTCTTCGTCGACGGTGACACGATTTCGATCGAGCCCAAGCGGTTGTTTGATTTTCCGGCCGGCGACCGCCAGATCATCGGCACGGTGAAAAACGCGATGATCGAAAGTGCGCGCAAACGCCGCATCCATTTGTCGCTTGATCCGCATGGCGCGTCGACGCGCTGGGTGGTGCGCCAAGATGACGGGGGCCAGATTGTGGTTTCGCGTGACCTTGGCGGTGGCTCGTTAACCCAGCGTGGTTGGCGCCACCAACAAGGTGAAGCACCGCTGCGCGAACACTTGGCAGCCGTATTGCTGATGTTGTGTCGCTACAATCCACGCCAAGATACGTTGCTGGATCCGATGTGTGGCTCGGGCACCATTCCGATCGAATCCGTGGCGATGGCACGCGGTGCAGCACGCCCAGGCGTGTTGGGGCTCTCGGGACTTGACGCCAATGACGGACAAGCGCCGCCTGCGCTGTTTGCTGATGCATCGCCGCTGGCGATCGGCTGTGACGTTGATCTTAACGTGTTACGGATGGCGCGCGACAACGCCCGGGCGGCCGGCGTTGATGACGATGTGGTCTTGCAACGCGCCGACTTTGCCGACCTGACGCCGGCCCTCGTTGACGACATCGTTGCTGAGCGAGGGCGGACGATCGACAACGGCCTCATCGTAGTGAACCCACCGTACGGCGAGCGGCTGGACCCCGGGGATTTGCGCCTGCTGTACGGCATGATGGCCGATACATTGTCCAAATTCCGAGGCTGGCGCGCTGGTTTTCTCGTCGGCAGCCCCGAGTTTGAGCAGATCTTTGGTCGTGCGCGGATCAAGCAGCCGTTGTCGAACGGGCAGATCCGATCGTACTTCTATCTCTACGAATTCTAGCGCCGAGGCAGCGACGGATGCTGCCGATGTTGATTACTCGTCGTTAGTGCAGATTTCGCCCGGTTGCAGCACTGGGCCTGGTTCAGGCGGCAACGGGCCCGTACCGCCGTAACTAGCGCGTTGTGCGCTGCTCACCGTCCGGCTTGCTGCGATGTCGCGCAACACCGTGGCACCTTCGGTCGGGGTGCGTGCAAAGGTGGTTGCATCGACGGCATACAGGCCAAACTTTGGTGCAAAGCCTTCGGCCCATTCGAAGTTGTCAGTGAGGCTCCAATAGTAGTAACCGCGGACGTCGGCGCCGGCTTGTTGCGCCCGTGCAATCGCTTCGAGCGTGCGCACGATGTTGGCAGCACGGCGAGCGCCGTTTTTGGCGGCAATGCCACCTTCGCTGACGAGCAACGGCAACCCCGGATAGCGTGCGCTAAACGCTAACAAGATGTCGCTGATGCCGTCGGCCCACGCTTCGTAGCCCATCGATGGCACGCAGTAGGTTGGGTCAGCGGGCGGCAAACATGCGCCGAAGTCGAAATTGCCAAAACATGGGGTTAGGTCGACCAGGGGCACCAACTGACTTTTGCCCGTTACACCAGCGCGAAAGTAGTATTGCAGGCCCAGCCAATCGACGGTGCCGGCCCATTCGGGGTGCTGCTCGTCCGGGGTGCCGTCGAGGTTTTGATCGAAGGTACCGGTGCGCACCGCATCGGCAAACAAATAGTGGAACACGTAGATCAAGCGATCGCGGGCCGCGATATCGTCGGGATTCTTGCTCAACGCGTTGTCGCGCGATGGTTGCCAATCGGCGACCGAAAGCGTGAACCCGACCGCTGCAGCGATGCCGTCGCCGTCGGCGTCAACGGTATCGGCCGCTTTGACGGCTTGGTACATACGTGCATGCGCTGCGATGTAATCGCGCACCACGGGGATGAACTTGGCCTGCAATTGGCTAATCGTGATGCGGCCGGGTGGGAAGCTGCCAACGCCATATGCCGCCAATAGATAGTTGACCGGCTCATTGAGCGTGCCCCATTCGTCGACGAGGTCTCCGAACCGTTCCGCCATGAGCTTGGCGTGCCCAGCCATCGCGTCGATCACCATCGCGCCGCCCGTGGGATGGCCGAGCCCGCATAAATTAGTGTCACTTGGCGTGACGGCGGCCGCCACACAATCGGGCACGTGCGGATCTGCAACCCACACCGGATTTGAAAAGTGGTGCAGGGTGACCATCGGACGAATACCCAGCGTATGTAATTGCTGCAGCTGCGCGCGATAGTGAGCGATCGCTGCTTCGTCGATGTGGCCACGGGTTGGTTCAATGCGCGCCCATTCGATCGAAAACCGATAGCTGTCGAGATTCATGTCTTTGACCAGCTGTGTGTCCGCCGTTGCTTGCGTATATCCGCGTACCGCATCGCGAATGAACTCGCCTTTGCCCAGACCGCCGTCGGCTACTGGCTGGGTCCAGGTAAACCAGTCGACGTTGCGATTTTGGTCTTCGATTTGCGTTGCTGCGCTAGCCGCACCGAAGCGAAAACTGGTTTTGCCTGCAGCCCCGATCAGTGGCCCCAGCGTGCCGAAGTTCAAATCCGTCGCTGTGGTTGCTGCGTTGTCGCCACACGCAGCAACAAGGTTCAGCGTTACCACCCACCACCAGCGCTGCGTTGTCATGCCGGCAATTGTAGCAGCTCAGCAGTGCGTGCCCAAATGCCTTGCCACACTGCATCGATGCTTTGTTCACCGTCGAGGACGTCGATCCGTTCGCGCGCTGCCAACGCTGCGTTCACACGGTCATAGCCAGCCGCCACGCGTTGTTGCATTGGCAGATCTTCGAACAGTTCTTGCACGCGGCCCGCCAGCATACGGCGATGTGCGGCCACCTCTGGTGCGACGCGCAAAAAAAGCGTCAAGTCTGGCACACGGGCGCGTTGATTAAGTACTTGAATCCACGCTGCGTCAGCGTCGGTGCCTTGATACGCAAACGACGAGTGATACCAGCGGTCCGAGACAACCACGGCGCCAGCTGCAAGTGCTGGTTCAACTTCCCGTTGAATGTGATCCATGCGGTCAGCTGCAAACAACAGCCCGAACATATCCTGGTGTGGCTTGCTGCCGTCAGGCATCATATGATTGCCGGTGAGCATCTGGCGAAGCAGCTTGCCAACCGGGCCATCGCTTGGCTGGCGGGTAAGATGATTGCTGATGCCACGCGCACTCAGGGCTTCGCACAAACGCTTCGCTTGCGATGTGGTGCCAGCTCCGTCGAGGCCTTCGAGCACAATGAGCTTGCCGCGGCTCATCGCGCTTGCCGCCGCCGAAAGCCCAAGAACGTAAATAGTAAGGCCAGCCCAGCAGCTCCACCAGCCGCAAACAACATCCATTTGGGAGCGCGCTGCGGCGCGGCTGCGGCCGCCGCTTTTTTCGCTGGCGCCGATTCTGGACGTAATGCCATTGCCCGTCGAAACGCAGGCCCGCCATCTTTGCCAGCGGCTTCTTGCGCTTTGCCGAGCGCGTAGTAGTGGGCCGCCATCACAGTTTTGGACTCAGCCGAATTGTCGTCGAGGCCAGCGGCCGCGCTATACGAACTTGCGGCCAGGCTCCAGTCATTCTTTGCTTCGTGGGCCTTTGCGTGGTCGAGGTAAATCTTGGCCATCGCAGCTTTGTCGGGATGGTCTGGATCATTGGCCAGCACGCGGCCGAGCGCGGCAACTGCGCCATCAAGGTCGCCTTTTTCAGCCATCGCACGGGCGGCGCCCCATTGGCCGCGTTGCTTTTGTGCCCGCTTTTCGTCGAAATGGGCAAACACTTTTTTCGAAAGTGCGCCGAGGTCAACGCTATCTTTTTCGCCAATCGGCTCACCGAGTAATTCGTCAGACGCCACCCGCAGTTCGTTGTCGGCGAGTTCGCGAAATGTCAGCCACAGCGGTGTTTCTTTGGCAGCAAGTTTCCCGCCGGTGAGCTGCAGCCGTTTGCGTGGTGCTGGCTGTGGGAGCGGGCCGGTGACATAATTCATCCAGGCCGCTCGTGCGGCGGCCCGCACACGTGGTGAGTCAGCGTCAAGCTGGCCAAATACTGCATGCACCGCTTCGCGATGGTACGTCATGCGAAACGCATCGAGCACGGCGATCAAAATAGCTTCGTCGCCAAATGATGCTGTAAGTGCTTTGCCGGGTTCTTGGCGGTCCATGCGTTCAAGCTGGTAGGTGGCATAACGTCGCCGATCGCCATCGCCTTGTGATTGCCGCGTGAGCGCAGGCAATGATGCGGGCTGCATCTTACGGAGGTACCGGCCACATTCGTCGCGGTACATCATGATGGCGTCGGCGAACGCTGCATCGAATAAAACGTCGGCGCCGTAGTCGGTGTGGGTTGCTGCCAAAGCGCGCAAGGCCACGACATCCGCCATGACATCGCCAAGCCCGGGGCGTTCGGTTATCCGCGACAACTCTTCAAGCCAATCGAGGTCATCATTGGCTTTGGTTTTGTCGGATGATTCTCGGCCGGGGTTGGTGAATTTTCCCGACTTGTCCGGCACCGATGCTTTGATTTCACGCAAAACATCGCGGCGATCCGATTCGGAGGAGGTGTGTTCGCGCGCTAAGAAGGCAGCGATCGCGGAAACCCGAGCCGCCACATCATCGCCGTCGGAAAAGCTGCCGGCGGATTGTTTGATAAACGCCGCACCAAGTTTCGAACGCGACTCGCCGCCTTCAGTTGTGACGATGGCCTGCAACGCTTGCGTTACATCAGGGTCGGCTGCGACCGGTGCACGGGTCACTTTGGTAACCGGCTTGGCTCGGGGCTCGCGCTTGGGTTCGTCGTCGGAAGACTTTTTGTCTTTTTTCTTTTCCGACTTCTTTTCCGATTTTTTGTCTGACTTCTTGTCCGACGGGGCTGCTGGTGCCGGATCATCGCTTTGCGCAAAGACCTCCGGCGCAGCATTGGTCAATACCAAAGCTAAGACGCTAAAAGCCAAGGGCAGCGTGCGCATTGACCACTTGGTAGCGAATCCTAGCGGGACGCGCAAGGGCAGGGGAGCCAGACCACAGCGAGGGATCATGCAAGCGCCAACGCTTGCCAGCGGCGGGTTATTGCTCAATGTTAGTGAATCGCAGCGCCGGTGGCGTCGGGGCCATCGACGAATTCCACAAAGCGCAACCCTACCGCGCGGACCTTGACGGGTTCGCCCGCGCCGGAGACGTTGAGATAGTGATGGTGTTTGACTTCAGCTCGGACCAGAATTACCGCGTCGAGAACATCGCTATCGTCGTCGCGCAACGGAGCCAAAAAGTGCACGGTGACAACGCTGCCCATCGGCGGGGCATATTCCATTTCAATGAGCATGCCGCCCGCCGAGATGTTGCGTGCGATGGCGTAACAGTCGCCGTACAAGTCGCTGCAGACCTGCACTAATTGCGCTTTGTCGAATCGATTGTGAATCCGCTTTTCGGCACCACGCTGGACCGGCAAGGTCCGCGTTGTGTCCATCGCTCGCCGCATGGGGCCGCTGTCGTGATTCAAAACGGAGGACAAATTAGGAATGGCTTCGCGGCGTTTCACCAAAAAATGATCGCATGTTGGCCCATGAAGTCAAAGTGTCTACGTTTGACTACATGTAGGATAATCGTAACTATTTGTATTCTATCACTATTGATTTAGGGTTTTATAGCGGGCACCCTCGGCCAATGTCGATCATTCGTCCGTTTCGGGGCCAGGCTCCACGTCTAGCCCCAGATGTATTTGTCGCTGATAACGCTGCCATCATTGGTGATGTGGAAATCGGCGAAGCTAGCTCGATTTGGTATTCGGCCACCGTTCGCGGCGACGTGATGCCGATTCGGATTGGTGCATTTACGTCCATCCAAGACAATGCGGTGATTCACGTAACCGCGGGGCGTTTCGGTACGACGATCGGTTCCCGTGTCACGGTTGGACACGGCGCGATTGTGCATGCATGCGTGGTTGAAGATGACTGCTTGATCGGCATGGGATCGATATTGCTTGATGGTTGCCACATCGGGCGTGGCTCATTAATTGGTGCAGGCGCGTTGGTTACACCTGGCACGGTTATCCCACCCGGATCGATGGTAGTTGGCTCGCCTGCAAAAATAAAACGGAATATTTCCGACGAAGAAACCCGGTGGATCGCATTTAGTTCGCAACATTATGTCGAGCTTGCGCGTGCCTACATTGCGACACCGGCCTGATATTCAGTAACGTGTTGAACATCGACTGCGTTTGTACGTCGATGCATTGATGACGAACGCCACCTCCTTTCATCGTCGAGTGAACTGGCTTGCGCCGTGGCGCATCGGCTGGTGCTTGTTGTTGGGAATGTGTGCCGTGTTGTGGTTGGCCCCGCTGCGAGTGGCAAACGCCGACAACGTTGACACCTTGATTGGGCAATTGTCCGATGGCTCGGAAAAGGTCCGGCTATCGGCCGCGCTTTCGCTTACCAAAATCGGCGATGCACGCGCGATTCCCGCATTCACCACTGCACTCACCGATGACAGCGATAAGAACGTTCGGGCCACCGTCGCTGTTGGTTTGGGCAAATTGGTGAACGACAAAACCAAGGCCACGCAGCGAACTGCGGTCATTGCGGCGCTTACCAAGGCGCTCAAAGTCGAAAGCGATTTCGTGAAGAAGCAAGCGGAAAAATCCTTGGCAGCCCTCAAGGGGACCAGCGGCACCCAAGAGCCGCCGGTTGCCGCCGGGGCTATTTATCTAGAAGTCGGCCCGATGGGCAGCAAATCCAAAGACCAGACCGATTTGGTTGCGATTATGCGTAAAACCAGCCTGAAAACCGTGACGCGGGTCGCCAAAGACATGACAACTGCTTGGCCAGGCGGAAAATCTCCTACCAAAGCTCAACTCGACCAAAAAAGTGTGCAAGGATTTTATTTGGACGGCACGCTCATTGAGATGACCACGAAAGAAAAGGGTTCATCGACGATTGTGTCTTGTAAGGTAAGTATGTTGATCGCCACCTTCCCAGACAAAAGCATGTTCGGTTTTCTCAACGGTTCGGCCTCCGTGCAAGCGAGTGCCGATCCTTCCGACGTGGCCGAAGCCAAGAACGACTGCGTTGACGCCGTCGTCGAAGACTTAGTGACCAAAAAGGTCGTGCCGGCGATCAAAACGAAGGCGGGCCAATGAGTAATCCCAAAGCCCAGGGGCGAGGTTACCAACGCAGTTGGAAGAATCTCCTCATCAATAAAGAGTACCAATTGCGGTTCACTTTTTTGATGGTGGCATTATCGGCAGTGTTGTTGGCCGGCTTGGGTTTTTGGGTGCAATCGGTCGCCAAGGAGACCACAGCGGTTGGTATTACGCGAATCCGCGGCGAAGCCTGTCCCAAGGTACCCGAGCCGGTTGCAGTGATGGCGCCTGTCGCGGCTGCTGCTGATGGCACCGGCTCCGGCACCAGCGCGGTTGGAGTCCCCGATGTTGGCGGTTCCGGCAGCGCAGTTGTAGTCCCTGATGTTGGCGGTTCCGGCAGCGCAGTTGTCGTGCCTGATGCAGCGCCAGCCGATGCACCTCCGAAGCGCTCGCGGGTTATGATCGATGAGTCCTCGATCACCATGACGATGACGTTGCCAGCTGATTTCGCTGACCAAGTCGTTGAACACTGGAAGTGTGAAATGCGGCAGGCTGCTGCAATCGCTGAGTTACAACGTGGAGAAGACAAGATTCGCTTGGTGCTGGTGTTAACCAGCATCTTCCTCATCATCGGCTTGGCAATTTATGGCATCAAGATGACGCATAAAGTGGCCGGCCCGCTGTTCAAAGTGAGTTTGTACCTCAACAAGATGCGCGATGGTCGCTTTGACAAAGTTTGGAACCTGCGCAAAGGTGATCAGTTGGTTGATTTTTATGAGCATTTCAAAGCCGGTCACGCTGGCGTTGTGACGCTGCAACGCGAAGATATCGCAGCACTGCAGGCCTTCATCGACGCCGCCGATAAGGTCCATAAAACCACTCCGTTGTCGCCTGAGCAATTGGCCGCCGTAGACCAGCTGCGCGCCCTCGTTGCCACAAAGGAGAAAAGCCTTGCGTAACGAACCATTGCCTTCTGCGATTGTCACAAATGACAGCGGTAACACCGGGGGGGCATCGCCCGGCAATACACCGCGGCCCAAGTACAAGCGCAAACTTTCCAATTTTCTCATCGATAAGAAACTGCAACTTCGTTATGTCGTTGTGGTGGTCCTGATTTCTGCGTTGATCGCCGGTGTGCTTGGCTATCTGATCTACCAACAAGAGCGGCAAGCATCGGCTGCCTTGGATGCGGGGCTTGAGGCCTATGGCTTGGGCGAAGTCGCTCAGGATTTGGCTGCCAAAGACTCGGCGCTGATCTACAAAATGATCGCGGTCGGCGTCGGTCTTGCTGCGATCTTGGCACTGTTCTTGGTGATCATGACGCACAAGGTTGCAGGCCCGTTGTTTAAGGTGTCGATGTATTTTGACCGCATGGCGGTGGGCCGGCTCAGTGTGGTGACGCCGCTTCGCGATGGCGATATGTTGCGCGATTTCTTCGACACATTTAAGCATATGCACGATGCGGTCCGTGAGCGACAAACCGCGGATGTCGGTCAAATGGCAAGTGCCATTGACGGGCTGCGCGCGCAGCCCGGGATGGCATCGGCGATCGCGACATTTGAGCAACACGTTGCCGAGCGCCAAAAGCTGTTGAACTAGGCC
>JAKQOD010000939.1 GCA_029565465.1 Deltaproteobacteria bacterium | reverse complement strand
GCTTTACGCACAACAGAGGTGATCCTCCGACTGGTACGCGGCACAGCTGTGAGTATACTTAGGGCACGTCATGGCCAAAGATGTTCGGCAACTTCGCGATGAGGCCGCCGCAGCTACCGCTGCGAACAAGCACAAGCGCGCGCTCGAACTCTATGCGGAACTTGAACGCATCGAATCGGCAGATGCGCAATGGCCGAAACGCATGGCGGAGACGTACCGCAAGCTTGGTAAATCGGGCGACGCGGTTGCAGCCTACGAACGCGCTGCCGATCGTTACGCCAACAACGGCTTCTTGGTGCAAGCGATCGCGGTGTGCAAGCTGATATTGCAGATCGATCCCAATCATCTCGATACCCAGCGCCGGTTGGCCGCCATGAACACCGCGCACGTGACTGGCAAAACCCGCATTGGTGCGCTGTCCGATAGTCATCCGTCGCTACATGCCAATCCGTCGGTCGCACGGATTCGCGCTGATTCGCGGCAACCCGAGGCCGGCACGCCGATTGACCCAGCCGAAGCATTGGAACTAACGCTGGCCAGCGCTGCTGGTGCTGGGCCTCGCCGCGCCACAACGCCGACGCCCGCGCCTGTAACCCACGGTGTTGCCGTGTCGCGAACCCGGTCGAAACCGATCACCATGCCGCACGGCGCCGGGCTCGAAGTGGTTGCGTTACGCGATATCGTGCCAGGTGCGCGTGCCTTGCACGACGATGGCTCATCGCCGGGCATCATGTTGATTCCACTTGGCGACTCCCATACCGGCATGCCGCGCGTGACCGACGCTGATTTGGATAACGAGGACGATTTAGCGATCTCGGTCAGCAACGGTGATGAAGACTTTCAGCTGGATGCCGCTGACGTCGAAGAAGCCGAAGAACTCGATTTGGTTGATATCGAAGAGATTCCGCTGCCAGCGCCCAAGCGCGTCAGCGAAGCTGCTCGGCGCGCGCTTGCAGCGACGCCGCTGTTTGCTGCGATGGAAGCCGATGCCATCGAAACGCTGATCGCTCGGCTGCAACTTGTGACGCTCGAACGCAATGAAGTCTTGTTCACCGAAGGTGACCCAGGCGATGCGCTTTATATCGTGGCCGAAGGCGAAGTTGCAGTTGCCACCGAGGGGCCGCCGCGCACCGTGATGCAACGCTTGGCCGCCGGCGCATTCTTCGGCGAAGTTGCGTTGGTCACCGATACGCCGCGCACCGCCACAGTGTCAGCCGTTGGGCACTGCGAATTGTTGCGCATCGGCCGCGATACCCTAGCGGCGCTGCTGCAATCGCACCCTGATGTGTTGCGTGCGTTGTTACGCTTCGTGCGCGAACGGCTGGTTGACCGCTGGATGCGAACTAGCCCGATCTTTCGGCCATTTGAAGCTGCAGAACGAACGGCCTTGGTTGCGCGTTTTCGATTCTTGGAAATCGAAGATGGCAGTCGCATTGTGACGGCCAATGGCAAGCCCGACGGCTTGTACATTCTGCTGGCAGGGCATGCCGAGACGGTTCGCGACGGCAGCCACGCAACGTTGGGGCCCGGAGACTTGCTTGGCGAGCGTGCGTTGCTGACCGGAAGCAAAGTTGAACATGATGTTCGTGCTGTCGGTAAATGTTTGGCTTTGTGTCTGCCAACGTCCGATTTTCGCGAAATCATCATGACCCATCCACACGTGCTCGAGTACATCGGCGAGCAAGCAGAACAGCGCCGCAAACTGGAAATGACGTAACTGCGGTTACGCCGGGCGCTAACGCCAACCGATGGCGTGTAGCGTTGCGCCGACGCCTGGGTAGCCCATTTGGAAAAAGCGCCACCACGCGATCATCATGATCAAGTGGCCCGTCATGATGCCAACGTGGCTCCACATTTCGACCGGGTCAGCTTTCGCCGTCATGTAGCGGCGCCAGTGAAATACTTCGTCGACAAGTGAATACACAAACGACAAGACGGTGAGCACCATGGCAACGATCCAAAGTGCCGGGTTATCAAACGCAAGGATTAAAAAGATCACGCTGGTGATGCCACAACAAATCGT
>JAKQOD010000309.1 GCA_029565465.1 Deltaproteobacteria bacterium | reverse complement strand
GTGAGCTTTCGATTCAATCGATTGACCTGGCGACCAACGAGGAAAAGGGGAAGCAATAGCCATGGGCATGTCAACAGGTGGCAAACCCGGTGGTTTGCAAACGGAAATTAACGTTACGCCGCTCATCGACGTGGTGTTGGTGTTGCTCATCATCTTCTTGGTGACGATGCCCATCATGATGAAGATGGTGACGTTGGAAGTTCCGCGGAAGATCGACGATGCGAACGAAATGCCTGACCCAGCGGCAGGCAATCCGATTACGGTCGTGATCAAGGCCGACATGAGCGTCGTGTTGAACGATGGCGAAAAGGACACATCCATTGCGTTGATGGATTTGCCAAAGAACCTGCGGCCATTGCTCGATAAGAAAGTTACCGACAAGGTCGTTTTCGTTGATTTCGACGACATCGTGCCTTGGAATACGGTGGTCGAAACGATGGACCAGGTTCGCAGCATTGCGATTGATGCAAACCACGATGAAGTCAAAGTGGCGCTTAAAATCAAAGATGCGAATGCTCCCATTGCGCCGTAGCTTGGATAGCTGACCGGGCTGAGGCACCGCCACAAGCGGTGCTTTTTGCGTTTCGGGTGCGTTTCGGGCCGATGTTGCAAGTTCGTCGCCGTGTGTCGCAGGTGCGGTGCCGCCGCCGCCGTTGTCACTAGGCGTCAACACTGTGTGCCCCCAATTAAAAACCGCTTGTGTAGGTTGTTGGAATGGGGATTTCTACCGGTTCGAGTTCTCGCAGCCATCGTAATGACATCAACATCACGCCGTTGATCGACGTGGTCTTGGTGTTGTTGATCATTTTTTTGGTGACCATGCCGGTCACGCTTACCGGCCTGCCGGCGCAAGTGCCGCCGCCGCTGGATTCCAATGCAACCACCGACGCCCTAGCATTGGTGGTGACCGTCGCCGCCGACCTTACGATTACTGCAGAACAAGCCGGCCAACGACAGTCGATGGAGCTAGCCGACTTGCCTCGCTTCATCCGCAATCGGTTCGACCAACACACCACCGACAAGGTGGTGTTCGTTGACTTTGACGAGCAAGTTGCTTGGCAATTTGTCGTCGAAACGATGGATCAGGTTCGAAGCGCCGCACGAGACGTTCATCATGACGAAATCGCGGTCGCGCTCGTGGTCAAGCCTGAACCATAGCTGCAGGGGTGCGACACCAGCGATGCCGCAGTCGAGCTGGCTGTCACTGCGGGTAATCAATCCACTGTATTCACGATCCCTTAGGAGGTGTTATCGAAATTGGAATGCCGAACCACCCACTACCACGATGCCTTGACAAGCTCACCGACACGTTAGTACAAGCGGACGACTTAAAACACGTAACGGGCCTTACCTCGGAAATTCCGAGCACTCCTGGAGATAAATAGACCATGGCTAGTCTGAAAAGGTTGCTTTTGTTGGCGCTTCCATGCGCCCTGACGGCGGGTTGCCGCGATGTAACGACCCAAACGGAGCTTAATCCCGCTGGGCCGCCGATGATTCGCCAGGTCCGTTTGTCAGAAGACTTTCACTCAACTTCGGGATCAATCATCCCACGGCAAACGTTCGCGTTCGGCGATCATCCAGATGCTTCGGAAGCCGAAAAGGGCCACGTTGTCACGACTGGTTCGCCAAACGGTGGCGCCATTCGAATCGTGATGGACGAATTGCTGGTTGGCAACTACCTCGAACGCATCGCGTGCGCTGACGGTACCTATTCCGATGTTCCAGTTGGTGCAACGCCGGACGATATTGCAGCATGTGCTGAAGCTGCCGATGTTTTGCCAAAAACCTGCGTTGGCGAATTCGCAGTTTGTTTGGGACCTAATGGTCCGATTGGGATTCTCGACAACGAGCCTCGTCCTGTCGGTGACGGCGCTGCCGATACGCACCAATTCATCGATGATGCCGTGCAGATTGTTTGCAACGACAAAAAAGTACCGCTCAATATTGCCAAGAGCTACTGGCAACCATCGGGCAACCAACAAAAGCCTGCGCAAGGTGGCCTTGGGGTGTTAGGTCCAGCCGTGATTTTGACGCCATCGTTGGGCTTGCCAACCGGCGCGAAGTGCACAATTAAGTTCTCCGAACAAGTTGTGGATGTCGACGGCGTGCAAGTTTGCGCACCAGTCGGTGGCGATATTACGGCGCAATGCACGCCGGGCGATACGTCGGCCGTTAGCTGGACCGTCGATGTCCTGCAAAACACGGTGGCGTCACCGGAAAATAACGCCACTGGGGTTGGTCGTACCGACGCGCTGCAATTCGTGTTCAACGCATCCATCGACCCGGCCACGCTTGCTGGCATCACGCTGAAGAAGGGTGCAACCAACGTTGCCATCACGCCAACCCTCTCGGGTTCGACGATGAACATCGTCAAAGTATCCGGCCTCAACCTGGACGCGAATTCGGACTACGTTTTCACGTTCCCAGTGACCTTCAAAGACGTGCTCGGCGGCGCGCTGCCAGCACCAATCGTCATCAACTTCACCACGGGCGCGTAAGCGTAGGAGCCAAGCATTATGAACACGAAAAAAATTCTATTTGCTGCTGCGCTCGGCGTTTCCGCCCTCGGTGCACAAGCAATCGAACTATCGCCGGCAGCTGCGCAATCGTCGACGACGGGCGCTATCCGCGGTATCGTCAAGGACTCGAACACGGGTGAGCCAATTGTTGGTGTTACGGTTGTTGCTACCTCAGCATCTATGCAGGGGACCCAGACAGCTGTCACCGACGAAAACGGCG
>JAKQOD010000917.1 GCA_029565465.1 Deltaproteobacteria bacterium | reverse complement strand
CACCCAGCCACAAGCTGCGTGGATCGCCGTGACGCCGAAACATCTCGACGTCGCGCGGCAGATCCTCGAAGCCAAGCACTGGATCGATCCGTATTCGTCGGCGTGGCTGCGGCGCAAAGGCATCGCGTGGCCAACCGGCCGCAGCTGGACGTTGTCCGACGACGCGGCTGCGAAAGCCGAACGGTACTTGGCGCGACGACAACGTCAGCGCTAGCGCGACACTGGCGTTGCCGTCCTTGCATTACTGCCGCGCTCGCAGTGGTTGTCGGCGGCGGCGCAGCACTTCCGACCTACGCGGCCGTGGCCTGCCGTAGTGGTGACGCGCCGCCACGACAGCTCCACCGCACCGACAGGCGGCGCAGCACAACTGGTTGTCCCGTAGTGCGCCCGCGGGGCGCTGCGGTACTTTGCTTCTTGGCAGTGCGCTCCATGCAAAGGGCCGCGCTTGTGTCGCAGATCGCTGACATCACGACAGAACTTGTGATGAATCGACAGCCGTGCCCGTGCCTGCCCGTGAATCTGCCCGTGCCCGTCCCTACGTCGGAAAAACCGGCAACGTGCCACTGGCTTCGATCTGCCGCGCCAATAAGCCCGGCTCATTGGCGATCGGCAACACGTCAAAGCGGTGCGGAATGCCGTCGACACCGACCAAGCCAAGAGCGCTTGGGCCATCGCCATCATAGAACTGACGCTTGACGCTTTTTTGAAAGTCGCCAGCAGCACCGAGCTTTTGCGCGATGGCGTTGAGGCCAAACGTGATGCGGGTGAAGAACAATAAGTCCGGCGGCAAGTTCATGTCTTTCATGTTCTCGCGCTTCATCATTTCGCGTGCACGCGCCAAATACGCTTCGGTGAACACAAAATTGCCGGTGTAATACGGTTCCAACTGGTAGCGCCAAAACGCCCACATTTTGTCCCGGTCCCAGTCCCGCCCGGGTTTAACCAAGCCCAAGATGCCGACATATTCGTCGTGCGTTACGCGGTCGCCTTCAAGGATCGCGCGGAAAAAGCGTTTGATATTCCGCATCGCGGTGAGTTCAAACCGTTTGATGCAACCGAAATCGATGAACGTGACGCTGCCGTTTTCGTGAAATAAGTAGTTACCGGGATGTGGATCGCCGTTGTAGATCAAATGGCAAAACATCGTGTCCCACACGAAATCGGCAATTGCTGCCGACGAGATCAGCTTTTCGCGGGCATTGGCTTCGCGCACAAAATCGTAATAACCAAAGCCACGCACAAATTCCGAGGTCAGCACGCGTTTGCTGGTGGCCGCGGCAAACACGCGTGGCACCTTGATGTACGGATGGCCGTCCCACAGCTGCCGAAACAATTCTTGATGGTACGCTTCGCGTCGGTAATCGAGCTCTTCGCTGATGCGGCTACGCAACTCGGTTGCCAAGCTGGTGAAATCAACTTGCGCTGCCACCACCGCCGCCGCCGGCCCCAGCCGTTCGATCATCTTGAGGTCGCCTTCGATGGCGGCATCGACGCCAGGATATTGAACTTTGACAACCACCTCGGTGCCATCGAGTAACTTGGCGCGATGTACTTGCCCAATTGACGCTGCAGCTAGTGGTTCTTCGTCAACGTGCCGAAAGTGTTTGCCCAAATCACAGCCGAGATCTTTTTCGATGACGCCGCGAACTAGATCAAAAGCCATCGGGGGGGCGTCGCGTTGCAGGCCTTGCAACTGTGCGCGCGCTTGTTCTGGCAAGCCATCGTGCGCAAATGACACGATTTGCCCTACCTTCATGAACAAGCCTTTCATGTTGCCCATCAACGCCGCAGCTTCCTGCGCCGACTTAATATGCGACTGCGCAGCGAGCTCCTTTTTGCGTCGTTGGTTAACAAACAACATGCGCATGCGCAGCCAGCCTTGGCGCACTAAGCCGCGGCTGACGAACCCGACAATAACGCTGGTGCGTGCGTTGCCAGATGTCACGATCCCCGCCGCGTTGGTGCGGCGGCGTGACCAAACGATCCAGCCAACGACGGCGACCGCGACGAACCCAAGTGTGAGAATGATCCACATATTCAAAAGCGGCGCCGTGCCGCGACTCCGTGTATCACAGCCACGTTATTTCGCCATCGGCTGGTGACCGTTGACGTAACAAGTAACACGTTGGCCAATCACTAAGCCGGTGGGATTGTCGATGGCAATGACGACTTCAAGGATTTTAGTGTCGTTGCGTTCGGTGGGGTCGTCAGTTCGAACATTTTTGCGGCCCATGCGGCGGCCGATTTCGATGACTTTGCCAGTGAAGTCGACGCCCGGGTAGGCGTTGGCACGCACGGTCGCGGTTGCGCCGATGGACACTTTGCCAATGTCTCGCTCGTCGACATCCATGCGCGCGTGGATCACGCTGGTATCACCAAGCACCACGAGCGCTGTGCTGCCTGGTTGGTAATACTCGCCAGCGCGAACCTTGACTTGCAGCACCGTGCCGGCAATGGGCGATCGCACGATCAACCGCTCGACGACAGCATTGGCTTGATCGCGGCGGGCTTCGGCAGCTAGCAGCTGCGCACGCGCGAGCGCGATATCTTCGCGGCGCGAGCCTGCCACTACACCCGCGCTGCGCGCGTCGGCGGCACGGGCCGCCGCTTGGTCCGCGGCGGCTTGTCGCGTTGCGCGATCTACTTCGTCGACGGTGGCGCCACCACCTGCGGCTACCTTGCCGAGCCGCTCGGCAACTGACTTTGACAACTCGGCGCGAGCACGCGCAGTTTCGGCGTCAGCCATGGCAGCTTTTACATCTTCGGCGCGCGAACCGCGCACCGCACGAGCCAGGCTGGCCTTGGCAGCGTCGACATCGGCACTGGCCGCGGCTAGCGCGGCTTTTTCAACCGTGTTGTCGAGTTCAACCAGAACGTCACCTACGTTGACGGGCTTGCCTTCAATCGCAGCGACCGATGCAATGCGGCCCGGCACACCTGCCGCAACGGTAGTTTCGGCGGTCTTCGGTTCGATCACGCCATTGCCACTCATGTTGGCAGCCGCTGGAGGTGGGGCATCACGTTCGTCATGGACGCCTGCCACTGGCGCAAGATCGTTGGCAGCTTTGGCAATGTCGTTGGCTTTGGGTTTGGTTGGCGGCGCTGCAAACAGCAACCGCTCAACCCGAAACGCCATGAAAGCGAAAAACGCTAACACCAGCGGAAGATACCATTTGAATCGAGGGAATTTCATGTTGCTCCTAATGTGCGGTCGGGCTAGTCGCCGCTGCGGCAGCCGTATGGCCGTCGGTGATTTGGCCGTCTTCGATATGCACGATGCGGTCGGCGAGATGGAAGATTCGATTGTCGTGGGTGACGACGACAACGCTGGTCCCGTTTTCGCGGCACATTTCGGTCAGAATCTTGGTCACTTCCAAGCCCGCATGTGCATCGAGCGCAGCCGTCGGTTCGTCGGCGAACACCAGCGGCGGTTTACCCGCCACTGCGCGCGCGATGGCAACGCGTTGGCGCTGCCCGCCCGAGAGTTGATCCGGAAAGCTGTTGAGCTTGTCGCCTAGGCCGACTCGCTTCAACAAGGCAGCGGCTTCGTCGTGTGCGTGCCGCCGTTTCACGCCGCGGGTTTCCAAGATCAACGCAACATTTTGCAGCGCCGTCAGCGACGAGATTAGATTGTGGCCTTGGAACACAAAGCCGATCAGCGCTTGGCGCAGCACCGGCAATTGCCGCTCGCGCAAGCTCGTGATGTTGGTGCCAAATAGTTCAACCACGCCAGCGCTCGCTGTGAGTACGCAGCCCAAAATTGAAAGCAGGGTGGTTTTGCCGGAGCCCGACGGCCCAACCAGCATCACCAATTCGCCACGTTTCACTTGGAAGTCGACATCTTTGAGGGCTTGGAAGGCCAATGCTCCAGTGCCAAAGGTTTTATTGACGCCACGCGCGTCGATGGCCAGGTTGCTCATCGGAACACCATCCCAGGTTCGAGCTTCGCGACCCGCGACAACGCCAATAGTGAAGCCAATAAGCACATGACGGTCATGATGATCGGGGTTGCGATCACCAACACCGGCGGCACAATGACTGCCAGCTTGGCCGAGCTGATGCCTTGCGCCATCAACGATACCAGTC
>JAKQOD010000907.1 GCA_029565465.1 Deltaproteobacteria bacterium | reverse complement strand
ACTACGCATCGCGACGATCCATGTATTTGGCTGTTCACGTCGGGCTCGACCGGGCGTCCGAAAGCGGCGATGCATACTCATCGTGATTTTGCGTTTAACACCGAAGTGTACGCCAAACGAACGGTGGGCTATCACCGTGACGACGTTACCGTGAGCGTGCCGCGCTTGTTCTTCGGTTACGCGACCGGCACCAATCTTTGGTTTCCGTTCGCCGTTGGTGCGACGGTTGCCTTGTTTTCCGAACGGCCTACTGCCGAATCGGTGGCTGCGGCGATCGAGCGCTATCGTCCGACGATCGTTACCAACGTGCCGACGATGATCGGCAAGTTGCTCGACCTCGATGCGGAACGCAAAGCTGCAGGCAGCAACGGCGTTGATCTCGGATCGGTTCGCTTTCATTTATCGGCTGGCGAAGCGTTGCCGCCCGCGCTGCTCGAACGTTTCATCGCGCGTTATGGCGCCGAGGTCTACGACGGCATTGGCTCGGCCGAGATGTTTCATATTTACTGCAGCAATCGGCCCGGCGATGTGCGCCCAGGCTCGCTTGGCCGCGTGGTCGAAGGCTACGAACTGCGCGTACTGCCGGAAGAAGCTACCGACGCAGGCGCGCCGCCAGTGGCGCCCGGTGAAATCGGTGTGCTGTGGGTCCGCGGTGACAGCGTTGCGTTGGGGTATTACCAAGACCGCGACAAAAGCTGGAAAACGTTTCACGGCCATTGGTGCCGCACGGGCGATTTGTTCCGCATCGACGCCGAAGGTTATCTGTACATCGCTGGCCGCGCCGACGATTTGCTCAAGGTTGGCGGTGTGTTCGTTGCGCCACTCGAAGTGGAAGACTGTTTGATGACGCATTCGGCAGTTAGCAGCTGTGCGGTGATCGCTGGCACCGAAGATGGTTTGGTCAAACCCAAAGCCATCGTGTGCGTGCGGCCCGAAGCGCGGGCAGCTTTACAAGGGGCAGGGCGGGCCGCGCTGGCGGCTGAACTCAAAGCGCATGTCCAAGCGCGGTTGTCGAAATACAAATATCCACGCTGGGTGGTTTTCGTTGACGAGTTGCCGAAAAACGATCGAGGCAAAATCGATCGGCGAGCATTGGCGGAGCTTGCAGCCGCAGGGCAATTGGTGGAATCGTGAGGTCGCGCAGTCCTTATGACATTGCGAATTTTACGACGGAGTCATTTGCTGCGTTGTTGGCAACCGGCAATCACGTGGTTGCGTTGGTCGCGGTGGGCTCGGTTGAACCACATGGTCCGCATCTATCGCTGATCACCGATACGGTGATTTCTGAAGCGGTCGCCGCGCGGGCGGCGGTGCTGATCGCTGGGCTTAGCGGGCATTCGCTTTCGCCGGTGATTGCGCCAAGCGTGAATTATGGCGTCACCGATTGTGCGGCAGGCTTCGCTGGAGCGTTGTCGATTTCGGCCGAAGCACTGACGATGTATCTGCGCGCAGTGGCAGCCGCATTGCGCGGTGCCGGTTGTCGCGTGGTGTGTTTCATCAACAATCACTTGGAACCCGAGCATGATCGTGCCGTGCGTGCGGCTGCCGGCCCGGGCGTGATCGTTGCGTGTCCGCTGACTCGGAAATGGGCGCGCACGTTATCGGCGGAATTCAAAAGCGGGCAGTGCCATGCTGGTGAGTACGAAACCTCAATCATTCTCGCTGCGGAGCCGTCGTTGGTGCAGCAATCGACCCAAGCCGCGTTGCCAGTGGTGCCCATCTCGTTGTCGGAAGGCCTCGCCGCTGGCAAGAACACGTTTGCAGCGATGGGCATGGCCCACGCGTACGCTGGGAATCCCGCGGCAGCGACGGCGGCAGAAGGTCATGAAATGATCGAGCGGTTGGCCGCGATGGTGGTGACTGAAGTCGTTTCGGAGATTACGGGCGCCTAGGCGCGTTTTCGTCTTCGTTCTGCGTCCTCGTTCACCGAAATAACCTGTTCGTGTTTGCGCCTGTTCGTGTTCGCCGGTTGATCGTGTGTTCGTGTTCGCCGGTTGATCGTGTGTTCGTGTTCGTGCCTGTGTTCGTGCCTGTGTTCGTGTTCGTGTTCGTGTCTCTGCAAATTTGCAGGTCGTGGCTCAATTCAATAAACGACGATCTGGTGATGCTTAGCGAGGCGGTGGTCGCCACCGGCCAGCGCCGCTCGCCTACCCGCTGCGGTGGGGCAGTCGACCGCTCCATCCCGACGCTCGTGCCACCCGATCTTGCGGCGGTGCGCTCGTTGCGGATGCCCGGATCCCCAACTGGGGCGGCTTCGCAGTGGGCACTCTCGACGCTCCCTCGCAGTCACTGCCCACCTGGCGGGTGGCCGGCTCGCTGCGCTTCCGTGCTCACCCAACCACTACGGAGAACGACCTCCGTTTGTCACGACGGTTCGCCAGTGAATCGCTTGTTCGTGTTCGCCGGTCGTGTTCGCGGTCAGATCGTCTGTTCGTATTCGTGACCGGACCGTGACCGCGGCTGTGCCATTGACGATGTAGTGATGGTGACCCGTGACTATGTCCGTGTCGGTGCACTTCGCCGCGGATGATCAGAATCACTCTGCGCGCGCGTTGAGCAGAACGCCAAAGCTCGGGCTGCAGCGCGCAGCCTGGTGGCTGCCAAGGCGCTTCGAGAACCAGCGCGCAGCGCACTTCCTGTGCGTGAGCACTGGAAGCGGAGAAGCAACGCAGGCAGGCGCCAGGATCCGCGCTGCCAACGTAACAGCGAAGAACTACTCTTTGACGCCGTGCTTGGATTTGATTTGTTCGAGCACCTTCGAGTACTCAACTTCCCACGCCGACGTGCCTTCTTGCAGATTCTTGATGCGGTCGCGCACTTCTTGATCGATGGTTTCGTCGACCATCATGTGCTTTTTGGCGATGTCTTTGACTTTGCGGCGCAACACGGCGTCTTCGGCAAACACTTCATCAATGTGCTTCGACTGCATGAATGCTTCGAGCATTTGATTGGCAATCCATGTCAGGCCATCTTCGCCGAGGCCAAATTCTTTTTGGTCGGCGAGTTGGCGCTTGGTGCGGCCCAAGTGTGCATACGGCAAGCCGCGAATTTCCAAGATGTCCTTGGCGCGCTCGGTGATCTCTTTGTCGACGCGAATGTACTCTTTGAGTACCGCTGCCGCATCGAGGCAAGCTTCGTTGACATCGGCAACTTCAATGTCGCCATCTGCGCTGAGCTTGTTGATGATCTCAGCTGCGATGGTGTCTACCTTGCCTGAATACAATCTCATTTCGGCAGGACTGTAGGAGTACATCGCTATAACTGCAAGCGATCACGAACAATTCAGGACGCAAAAAGGCGTGACCGGTCCAGCGTAGGGGGTCATTGCAACGCTATAGTGCGTTGTATGTCGAGCGACGCAACAAGGGCACGCAAACTCGTGGTCGCTGGGTTGGTCATTGATGCCGCTACGCAGCAAATATTGGTGACGCAGCGCCGGCCAGACCAGAGTTTTGCCTTGGATTGGGAGTTTCCGGGGGGCAAAGTTGAGCCCGGGGAATCCCCGGTTGCCGCGCTAGTCCGTGAGTTACATGAGGAAATTGGTGTTGCGGTAGAGGTTGGCGGCATCTGGGAGGTGCTGTTCCATCGCCACAGCGACTTTGACCTCTGCATGTTGGTCTATCAGTGCCGTATCACGTCGGGCGTGCCGCGGCCGGTTGATGTGCAAGCATTGCGTTGGGTTCGCTGCAACGAATTGCCGGCGGTTGGCATTATGGCGGCCGACCAACCTTTGGTCGATCGGCTGGTAATTGAGGGAATTCCAACTTGGCGCAGTGTAATTGGTTCGAATCATTGACCCTGCGCTGCGAACCCCCGTACCATAGTAAAACGTATGGAAGGCCGAGCTAAGGTCACCAAAGAAGTCCTATGTGAAGAAGCACGCTTCATTTTGGCCAATGTTATGGCTGAAGCGCGCTACGGCCGACAAAACCGCTACGACGATATTCGGCGGGTTTGTGAAGGGGCGGTGTCAATTCCGTTCGCGGAGTACGTCGGATTCTTAGAAAAATCCGGCTATTTGCGACATGATCGCAACAGCGAAAGCCTAGAAGTCAGCCCCGATGGCGAAGCCGTTGTCAACGGCAGTAACCTGGCTGAGTTCACTGAGCGTGCGGTGGCACACTTTAAAAAGCTGAGGCAGAGTCGTGCCATGGCGGCAGTCGGGCCGGGCACTGGTGTGCCAATGGGCACTCAAGCTGGTGCACCAGCGCCGGCTCCTGTAACCGGACCAGCAAGTGTGCTGGCGCCGCCCGTAACATCGAGTGCAGCGGCGGCCTTGCGGGCCGAGCGACCATCCGAAGCGCCTATCCATCGCAAAGAAACCAAGATGACGTCGTCGGGGACCCGGCCGGCTGCAGCCGGTGAAATCGGCACCGGCGAAGTCGACAATCGCTACGAAAAGCTGTCGTCGATTGGCTCGGGAGGCATTGGGACGGTATTTCGCGCTCGCCAGGTTGCACTGCAACGCGAAGTAGCGCTCAAAGAAATTCGCGATTTGTTCGGTTTTTTCAGCGAAGACCAACGCCCTGAAATCGTGCGCCGCTTCTCCGACGTGATTCGTGCATCGGCCAGCTTGGCGCACCCGAATATTCTGCCGATTCACGATGTGAACTTGAATCTTGAGTTCCCCAACGTGATTACCGAACTCGCGCCGAATGGCTCGTGTCGACGCTTGATCAACGACGCCGAAGAAATTCCCGTCGAGCTGGTGTTTAAGTATCTGTTGCAAACGTTGCACGCGTTACGCGCAGCCCATGCCCAACGGGTTTACCACCGTGGCCTCAAGCCCGAGCAGTTGTTGATCGACGGCTATGGCAACGTCAAAGTGTCCGACTTTGGATTCACGCGCATCGTCGAGCGCGATCACGCGGTGATTCGCCAGGTGTACGTCGGTTTGGGCAACGTGGCGTATATGGCGCCGGAGCTGTACACCGATCCGCTCATGACCGGGCCGCAAGGCGACGTTTATGCCCTTGGGATCATTTTCTATGAACTGCTAACGCGCAAGTTGCCGGGCCGCCGCTCGCCGATGCCGTCTCAGATCAATCCGTCGTTGCCGAAGGGCATCGATGACATTTTTGATCGCATGACGCGCGACAGCCGATCGGAACGCTATGCAACTGTCGACGACATCTTGGCCGACATCGATCGGCTCGAAGGCATGGACGGTTTGCTTGACCGGCAAAACCAAGTCCTGGTGGGCGATAGCCTGTTGTCGGGTGTGAAGTTCAAGCCAGGTACCGAAGATCCGAACGTCGGCGCGCCGCTCGATGGCGAACTCGACGACGACAAGCGTGGTTCGAGTCATCGGCCATACTCGTTTCAGCAACGCCGCAACAAAAAGATTTAGTCCAGCTAGATTGTCCGGTTCACGGACAATCCAACGTCGGTGAGATCTCGGCTAGGCAGATCCCGCGGAGATCTGCGACGGCGAATCTGTTGGTACTCGTTCGCGTCGTTACCGCGCTCGCGTACATTCAGCGCGTGAACGATCGCATTGGCACTATGATTGGGGTTGTCGCGTCGCACTCGGCGTGGCTGGATTTGTCAAACGCACCAGCGCAATGGCCGATTGCTGAAGCGCAGGTTCGCAAAATTGTCGGCGGCTTAACTGGCGGCACACCGTCGGTGCACTGGACCACCGAAGAGCTGCGCAGCTTCATTGGCGATGTGCCACAACACAGCGGCCAAGCCGAGCTGCAAGCCATGATCGTCGTAGGTACGTTTGCGTGGCGTTTGCCGTCGGGCCTCGAAGTGCGTTCGCCGTGTATGGTTGGCCATGCCCGCTTGAGTCCCGCGAGCGATGGCGGGTGGACGTGCGCGTTGTTGGGCAGCATGATGCCGAATACCGCGCTCCGCGCTAGCTTGCTGGCTACGGCGCCGCATGACGCAACCGGAAACGCGACGCTTGGTGATTTGTTTCCTGGCGATCGTGACAGCACCCGAACGGTCCCTGGCACCTTCACCGCATCGGTGACGTTATGTCAGTTAGGGCCCGCCGTTGATGGGTTGGTTGCCGAGCTGCTGGCACCGGAACTGCCGTTGCGTGCGCTTACACGCACCCAGCAATTTACCTTGCGCGGTACGCCGCCTGAACTGTTATTTCCGCTTGATGCCGACGCTGCGCAACGCGATGTCGTGGCCAGCATGGTGCGTGGTGATAGCGTTTGCGTCGAGGCGTTGTCCGGCGCGGGCACTACGCAAACCGTGGCGAATGGGCTCATCAACGTTGCCGTCGCTGGCAAAACCGCGCTGTTGATTTGCAACGATGACGCCCGCATCGCAACCGTACTTGCACGCTTGGAGAGTGTTGGCCTTGGGCAATGCGCCATGGCCGTTACCGCCCAGACCATGGGCCTTGATGTGGCAACGCGGTTGGCGCAACAGCTGCGCAGCTCGTGGCGGCCTGCCAATGGCGCGCAAGGTGATGATCAATTGTTGGCGCGCGTCGAAGACTATCTTGCGCGGCATTGGGATGCGCTGTTGCAACAGTTGCCGCATGGCAGCAGCATGTTCGACGCGTTGTGCACGGCTAGCGACAACGGTGCGCCGGTTGCCGATATCGCGGGCGACTTGGAAGGCCTGTCTGCTGGTGAGATGGCGACACGCCGCGAAGCTGTGGT
>JAKQOD010000902.1 GCA_029565465.1 Deltaproteobacteria bacterium | reverse complement strand
AAGTCGCCGCAGGCAAAGCGACGGAGCGAACCGTTGCCATTGGTGGCCCACCAACGCAGAATATGAGCGTGTTTGAGTATGCTGATGGAACGGTTGTAAGGTTTAAGCCGTTGGGGGATGCAAACCGTACGCAAGCGACTTTTAGTATTGAAGTGAAGAAGAATATCGCCTTGGCAGATTCAGGTTCTGAAAGTGCCGCCTTTAAGGTCAATGCGCACGGCGACATTGTGCCACGAGGCCCCGATGATGTTGCAATGCCACCATACATCAAGCATAGCCTTCAGTTTAATCGCTATCTCGACGCGCTGATGGATGCTGGACATCAAATGGTGAGAAAATGATTCGCGACGTCGTCATTCGACCATCGCAAGGCATGTTTGATAAGGCCTCGTTAGGTCGCCGACTGATGGATCAATTCGATGCCGTGGAAGATCCACTTGGTTCGAATGTGATTATGTTGGTCGGTTTTGCCAATTGGGTTTCAATCACTCGCGAAGACCGGCTCAACAAGCCTGATCGTTTCCCCTTTTGCGCGCTTGTCGATATCGAGCAGTCATATATTAGAATTGAACAAGAATTTGCAGATGTTTTTTCACTTCACAGTTGTTTGCGCTTTTTGACATGGGTGTTCGAATCTCAGCAGTTTGGGATATTTGACTATGGAAAAGACCGAACTTCGGAGCTTCAGCCCGAGGGCCTGTACCCCATTTACGATCAGAAAACGTTCGCCGCGGCGGCGGGCGTAGCGAAACCGGCACTCGTGGATACGTTGGTGCTGTCGCTGCAGCGGCTACCGCCGAACTATGTTTTTGTCGATTACGATCGTCCCGAGCTGGGCTATATGGCGGGCTTTGGCCCGGATGACTATCTCGAAGACGAGGAAACCGCGGCGGTGTCGCTCGACTTTGATGCAGCTGTGATCCAGACGCGGTTGCTCCAACAGTTCGACTCGCTGGCCGATCCATGCGGCTCCGCCACCGTTTTGCTGGCAGGCTTGCCGACGGCGGTGGCCGCATTGCGCGCCGCACGCGTGGCCGATCCGCAGCAATGGCCCAACTGTCCACGCGTCGACATCAGCGCGGCCACCATTCGCATCGAACAACAACATGGCGATGTCCATCAAATCATGAGCTGCGTGCGGTTCTTGGTTTGGGTCATGGAACAAATCGGCGACGATCGCGTGTGCCGCATCGAAGATGGCAATGGCAACGACCTCACCGCGCAGTGGTCAACGCCTGCCGGCGTTGCGACGTTTTACGATCCGCGGTTGTGGGAATAGCTTGTTCGACCGCGGGCGGCTTGCGGCCGTGATAATCGCGCGGCGATCGTCGACGAATCTTGCGGCCGTGGCTATTGGCGCGGTGCTTGTCGACGAATTGGCGGTGGCCAATTGGGCGGTGCGGCGGCTACCAGCGCTTCAAAGGCTGGGCTGATACCAAGTGGCGCAAGCGCTTTGAGCGCGTTGCTCCAGGTTCCGTACTGATTTTGTTGCAAGGCGCGGTATGCCACGGCTTCGAGCACCGGCGCTAACGCCGCGCGCCTGTGAATCGCGGCCACCTGGAGCGCGGTTTGGCGCGTGAACGGCGACGGATCGGCGAGCAGTTGCTCAACCGTGTCGCCGTGTCGCGGATCGCTCAGATGCAGTGCGATGTCGGCTGCCATCGTGCGCTCAATCGCCTCGGTCGCAGCGTGATATCGCTCTAGGAAATACGCAGCGAGTGGGATGGCTTCGTCGAGCAGTGCACCTTCCGATGTCGACGACATTGGAAAGTCGGTAGGCATTTGTTCCCACGGTTCGCCGCGATCGGCTGCCGCCAACAGCTTGGCGATAAAGCTGGTCAAGCTGGCGAAACGCGGAGCGCTGCTGCATAAATCGTGGTCGAGTAACGTCAGCTTGCCACGCAGCGGGCCTTCGACGAAGACGCCAGCCCAATTGGAATTGTCGTCGGTGAAAAGGTAGCGCACCGCAGGATGCGGACGATAGGTCTCGGCGCCATCGGTGAGAATGTGCAAGGTGTCCAACGCATCGGCTGGCGGTAGCAGACGCATTGGCAACGCCGTGCATACACGATCGGAAATGCCGCCCATCACGCGATACATCGTGCGCGCTTCGTCGGGCAGGTTGGCTGCCAGCGCGGCCTCGAACGCCAACAGAGCTGCTTCGTCGAGGCCTGGCTCGGCCGCTGCGAAGTGTGGCGATGTGAGTAGCATCTGCAGCATCGCTGCATGCTAACGCACTTGCATCGCACTGTGCGATGCTATGGCGTAACAGTTGCGGCCGGCACTTCGCTGGTGTCGCTGCTAGGCTCGCTGCTTTCGTCGTCGCTGCCATCGGTACCGTTCGTCGCATTCACCGTGGCTGGCGCTGCCACGGTTGCTGGCGCAATGAACGCAACACCGTCGCGCTTCACGACATACGCTGTTAGCGCCGAAATCACTTGTTCATGTGCGCGGCGAATCTGGGTTTTGTAGGCAGGCGCGTGTTTGTTAGTGACCAACGCAAAAGCCAGCGGGCGCTCTGGGTTCGTTAGTAACAGGCCCGACAGCGCAACCACGTTGCTCAACGTGCCGGTCTTGGCATGAATTCGATTGGTAAATTGTGGCGCTAAAAAACGCCGGGCGAGGGTGCCATCTTTGCCACCGACGGAAAGTGACTGTACCCACGTTGGCGCAAACGATGGCGCGTCCGCAGTGAAGCCTGCCGCATCGCGAATCACCGTGACCAACTGTTGCGGCGAAATCTTTGTGCGGTACGACAACCCTGAGCCGGTATCGATGGTGAGCGAGTTAGGGGCAATGGCGGCGTGTGCTTGTAACCAAACCCGCATCTCCGCCACGCCTAAGGCTAACGCTGGCGGAACATTGTGCGCGAAGCCCGCCGCGACCGCCACCAATCGATCGGCGAGCCAGTTGATGCTGCGTTTGTTGATTTTACTGACTAGTTCACCGACGGTGAGCGAGCTGCGGTCGGCTAGCGTTACCGCAAACTGTTGTTGGCTCGCTAGCCGTTGCACGTAGTGGGCTAGTGGTTCCATCGCGACGCTGCCAGTAACTTCGATGCCGACTTGGCCCAATTCCCAACGCAGCCACTCACCAGCGAATAATGCTCGCTTGCCGGCTGCCACGGTTTTCGTGACACGTTCGGTCGCGGCAATGGTGCCGGATACCGTGATTTGATACGTCCCATCAGCCAGCCGCTTTTGCACGACTGCAATACGTGGTTTGCCTTTGCGTACCGTCTTGGCGCGGTTGATCACCACGGTGTCGTGCAGCCCCGGCCACGGTACGATGTCAGGCGCTTTGCCGCGTGCGGTCGCAACGATATCGATCGGCACGCGGGCGCCATACGGGCCATCGCGATCGCTGTCACCGAAGACGATGTTGCCATCAATGCGCGTGATGCCTTGGGCTTTGCAGCGTTCGGCCAGTGCATGTAATCCGTCGGTGTCAAACGTCGGGTCGTAGCTGCCCAGCAGGTACACGTCACCCTTGATGCGCTGCGGCTCAGTGCCATTGGCAGGCGCAAGCAATTGCGTTGTGAACCGATGCTCGGTTCCCAATACCGATAAGGCCGTCGCGGTCGCGATCATTTTGACGTTGGACGCCGGGTTCATCGCTTCGTCGGGGCGCAACGCAAAAATCGGCGTGCCGGTTTTGGCGTCGACTACGAGCAGGGCTGTGATACCTGGCCGCAGTGATTTTTTGAGCAGCGCTTGCAACGCGCGGCCGAATTCGGCTTCGGCTGATTCGCTGCCGAGCCGCGGTGCTTTTTCGCTCAACGGCTGCAGGGCGCCATCCTGCGCGATCAAAATGGTAGCAGGCGTAGCATTCTTGGCTTTGCTGGTTTGGGCTGGTGCACTTGAGCGTTTTTTGCTGGCCGCATGCGCGCTGGGTTGCAACGGCAGCGCTGCCGCCAGCGTCGCGACGAGCGCCACCAAGCCCATGCGTGCAGCGCGATTCAACGGCCACTCCGCAACAACACCACCGTCGCGCCATCACCACCATCGCGCACTGCCGCGGTGGTGGCTGCATGCACCCAGCCTGACATCGGCCCCGCCAATTGATCGATAACCATGTTGCGCAGCACCGAATTGCCTTCGGAATGCAGGCCGCGGCCATGAATGATCAACACACAGCGCCGGCCGTTTTTCACGGCTGCAAACATGAACGCTTCCAGTTTTTGGGTAGCCGCCACCACCGTATCGCCATGTAAGTCGACGGTCTCTTCGAAATGCGCCGTGCCGCGTCGCGCGGCTGCGAGCTCGTTGTGGCTGACGCCAGGTGCACGCATCTCGAACATCGTTGGATCGCCCGTGATCGCAAGCTTGACGCGCACGGGTGGCTCGGCACGGCGCACAACATTAACGACCTTCGGTGGCGCCACGCGATCTCGCTCATGTTGGCCCAGCGGCTGCGCATCCGCGACCGCTGCCATGAAAAGATCACGTTCTTCGGGCGAAACCGCGGGTCGGGCAGGTGGGCGTTTGGGGCGCGAGTCGCGCATGTCTCAAAGGTACCGCACCAACACCTACAACGTACAGAAAAAGCACTCGATGTTGCGTTTTGCAACATCGCAAAACTGCGTGTTCCCCTCGGGAAAATCGACGCAGATGCTTGCGGTCGGGGCGCGCCCCGAGGCACGTTCGCGCCCATGTTTTCTGCGCCGAACGTTGCCTACTTTTGCATGGAATATGGCTTGGACCCGTCGCTGACGATCTATTCAGGCGGCCTGGGCATTCTAGCTGGTGACCACATGAAGTCGGTTGGCGACCTCAAGGTGCCGCTGGTGGGCATTGGCCTGTTGTGGGATGAGGGGTACACCAAACAGGTGTTGGGCCCAAGCGATAAGCTTGAGGATCAATACCCCAAAACGTCGCGCACGGGCTTAGTCAAACTTGATGTGCAATTTGAAGTCACGGTGCGTGGCAAGACGGTGCCGTGCACAGCGTGGAAGGTTGATCGCTTCATCACGTCGACGCTGTACTTGATTGAGCCAGTGCGCGAAGCCGATCGTTGGATCACGCAACGGCTGTATGGCGGCGACCACGAAGACCGGCTGGCCCAAGAAATCGTGCTTGGCGTCGGCGGCGTGCGCTTGCTGCGCGCGCTGAACCACGACGTCGATGTTTATCACTTTAATGAAGGTCACGCGGTCTTCGCTGGCCTCGAGCTGTTGCGGGAAAACCGGTTTGGCGGCAGCACGTTGACCGAGCGCATGGCTGCTTTGCGCGATCACGTGGTGTTTACGACGCACACACCGGTGGCGGCAGGCAACGAAACTCACAGCCTTGAAAGCATGCGGAGGATGGACGCCGATGTCGGGTTTACCGACGCAGAGCTGATGCAAATTGGCGGTGGTGATCCGTTTTCGATGACGGTCGCCGGTTTGCGGTTGGCCCGCATTGCCAATGGCGTCGCTGAACTGCATGGTGAAACCGCACGGACGATGTGGAAAGATGTCGCTGGTGCGGCTCCAATCATCAGCATCACCAACGGCGTTCATGCCGGCACGTGGCAAGACGCACGGATTCGCGCGGCGTTGGCGCCAGGCAAAAGCCGCACGCAACAAGATGCGCAGCTATGGCAAACCCACGAAACCATGAAGGACGAGCTGCGCAGCGAAATCCGCAAACGCACAGGCGTTGGCATTACTGCCGACGGTTTTTTGATTGGTTTCGCGCGGCGCGCCGCATCTTACAAGCGTGCCGATTTGATTCTGTCGGATGATGCTGCGTTGACGCATCTGCTCGACGAGCGCAACGTGCAAATCGTCTATTCCGGCAAAGCTCATCCACGCGATGCCGCAGGCAAAGCGATCGTCGGCCGGTTAGTCGAGATGAGCCGCCGGCGTCCGGGCGCTGTCATCTTTCTGGAAAATTACGACATGCGGCTGGGGGCGATGCTGACCCGGGGTTGCGACATTTGGCTCAATAATCCACGCCGGCCGCTCGAAGCGTCGGGCACCTCAGGCATGAAAGCCGCCATGAACGGAGTGCCGAATGTGAGCATTCTCGACGGTTGGTGGCCCGAAGGTTGCCGCAACGGTGAAACTGGATGGCAGATCGGAAATGCGAATCCCGACGACGATGCGTTTAGCGAAGAAGCCGCCGCCCAAATCGATATGCGCGATCGCGCGCTGTTGCATCACGTGTTACGCGACGAAGTGCTGCCAGCGTTCGCGGATCGCGCGCGTTGGCTTAGCGTGATGCGTGCGAGCATCGAGATGTCGCAGTGGCAGTTCTCGGCGGATCGCATGGTCGAAGACTATGTCAATCGGGTGTATCGCAAAGGGTAGGGGCGCCGTATCATGAACGAATATCTATTCTTGATGCATGGCGATAGCCTCATGGCGGAAGACGGGAGCCTGTGGGACGCTTACCTCGGCAAGCTCCATCAGCTGGGTGTCTTTGCGGGCGGTAGTTCTATGGGGGCGGGCCTTTGCGTGCGGAAAGCCGGAGCCGCCGCTGCACTAACGCCCGTGGTCGGCTTCCTGCGAGTACGAGCGGAAAACCTTGCGGCTGCGCAGCAGTTGCTTTCCGGCAATCCTGCGTTTGAAGCTGGCGCGACCGTCGAAATTCGCGAATTGTTGCGCGACGAATAACGCGTTATGCGCCGGGCGTTGGCAGCAACAGTAAATACGAGCGTTCACCTTGCGGGATCACCCAGACATCGTTGGGGTGGTCGTTCGGCTCAGGTAATAGTCCGGTTTTGCTAACGCTTGGGTCGGTGTACGCCAACGCGCGTGGATACCAGTCGATTTCAACGTAGTGGGCGAGGGCTTCGGCATCGAGCGTTGCGGCATAACTCCATTGCTCAACCCCAGCGCTGGGATGACGATTGTTGTGAAGCCCGCCACCATAAACGATGATGCGTTTGCGGCTCGCGCTGGACCCTTGGTTGCGCCATGCCGCGTTGGTCTGCGCGGCCAGTTCACGCGTGGTTAGATCCAGCATTGTGATGATTTGGTCGTCGCTGCTTTTGCGTGCCGCAGTGCCCAAGAGCGCATAGTCGGCACATGAAAAACGCATGGCAACCGGTGTTATTCCCGCAGCGCGAGCTGCGTCGGCGAGCTGGGCTACCTCGGACTTGGTTTCGGCTGGCCGTTGCACAGCGGTTTCAATGCTCTTGGTGACGTTCGTTGCCACACTGCCGCACGCTGGTGGCGGTGACCAGGTTTCGACAATTAAGTATGCGGTTTGCGGGCCTAACACTGGCAGCGCTTGATCGATGAACATGCCAAGTGCCGAGCGCTTCGAGGCTTGGCCGACCCGCTCGTGCAGTTCCCCGACGCCAATCACGGCATCCTCGGGCGTCACGATTGCGTTTAGCGCCTCGGCCACGGTGCGCGTCCGCAGCGGGCCGAGTGGTTCTGGCGCGGCAATTGGCGGCGCTGGCGCGGTGACTTCGGCCGGCGCCGGCGTTGGTTTGGGCCGACTTTTACATGCCAATGGCATCCCGAAAACGGCCAGCAACAACAAAAACCTCATGACTACAAGCTTAGCTCATCAACTCACCGAAAAGGCTTGAACCTAAGGTATGGTGCGCGCATGGCCTCTGCGATTGCTGCGTTGCGACTGGTTCCTTTGTTTCACGGGTTTTCGGACGCTGAGCTCCAGCAAATCTCTGCGCTGTTTGTACCAGCCAACGCTGGCGCAAATGGCGTGTTGTTTGATGTCGGTGATGCGGCCAGTGACTTGTATGTGTTGGCCGACGGTGAGGTTGTGCTTGAGTGTCCAGGCGACGACACGTTTCGGCTGCGGCCGCCAGCGCTCATCGGTGAGCTTGGCGCCTTGACTGCCATTGCGCGCTCGACCAAAGCGTTGGTGCAACCTGGTGCAACGATTTTTGCGCTAAACGCCAAGAAGCTCCAAGCTCATTTCGCCGACAACCAAGAATTGGGCCTGCGCTTTTTGGTGAATCTGCTCAGCGTGGTTGCAGACAAAGTGCATCGCGACCAAGTGCGCATCGCCGACATGCGCAAGAACCTGGTCAGTACCCAAAAAGATCTCAAGCGAGCACGGGACATCGTGTTGGAATCGGTGGAAACCCCAATTTCCGCACCAATCCATGAAACGCTTGACCGGTTGATCACCCGCAATCGTCGAGTCAACTATCGAGTGGAACCGCCCGAAGCGCTGGCCGCTGCGTTGCGCCTTGATTCGGGCTTGGCACCCGTTGTCGACATTTCCCGCACCCACTCAACGATCCAGTTTCCTGCAACGCCGCCCGCCGAAGGCGCCTGGGTGTCGGGCATCATGGTGTTGGCCGGTATCGAAATTCCATTGTCGGGTACCGTGATGCGCGTCAAAGACAAGCGCGTTACCATTGTCCATGATTTGATGATCGATGAATACGCCGCGACCTTGGAAGGCTACTTGACGCGCGCGCAGCTGCTTGACGTTTTGGTGTAATTGCCATGATACAGCAAGGCGCATGCAGTGCGGTCTTGCTAGCAGCGACCTGCCTCGTCGCTGCTGCGCAACCTACGCAACCCGGTAGTTCGGCGCTGCCTGCTGGCGATGCAGCCGACGCACCGTGTGCTGTGAAACTTCGTCGTGCTGATCCAGCATTCGCTGGCTCCCTGTTGCAATCGATTCGCGCATTGGGTGGCTGCAAAGCCGAGCTGGAAGTCTTCATCGTAAAAACCGAAAGCGGCTATTACTTGTTGGTGCGCGACAGTTTAGGGCGCATGCAAGACCGCCTGGTGCCAAGCCTGGAGTTGGCCGCAACCCTGATCGCCTCATTCGCCGAATCACCGCTGGATGTTGCGCCGTTGCGAGCAACGCCTGCGTTTGATGCCGAAAATCCCGACCAAGCAAGCCCCGCAAACGCACCCGCTGCACGGCCGCCCGAAGCGCTAAACGTGCCTTGGGGGCGGACCACCGCCGCTGTGCTCGTTGGTCGCGAATCGCACAACCTGCAAGTCCAAGCTGTCGATGTGCAACTCGATGTGGGGCGGCTTGGCCAGCAAGTCGCGGCGGCCAGCGTAAGTTATCAACGCGAAGTCGCCGATGCGGCCGTGGTCTTGACCGACGACAACATTGCTTCGTTTTTGGCGCGGCGTGATGGCATTTGGGTTTCGGGATATCTGCGCTATGCGTCGCTGCGCACATTTGCAGTTGAGCCAACGATTGGGCTTGGGGCTGCCGTGATGTGGCAACGCCGCGTCATCGCATCATCGGCGCCGGGGACGCTGCCGGTCTATACAAATGATGCAGCGCTCGCGTTGCGTGGCACGCTTGGCTTGCAAGCAAGCTATGCACTCGATTCGCAGGTGCGTATCGTCACGTCTATCCAAGGTGTAGCGGCGGCGGCGACCGAGGCTGGTGGAGGTGTGGATTTTGCGTGGCTCGCCGGTATTGGGATTCGTTACACTCGGCAGTGAGCTCGCTTACCGTGGCAAGGTTAGTCGAACGATGCCATCGTCATCGGCGGTAGCGCGGCCAATAAGCACCGCTGGGGTAACACACGTTGCGTTGGTATTACCGACGCTGCATGGGTGCGTCGAGCCTTGGCGAAAGATCCGCAATTCGCCACCACCCAGCGCGCGCCCGGTGGGGTCTGTAATTCGGCCGCGCACGTGTGCTGCATCAGGTGAAATAAAGGTGCCGACATTCATGCTGGTGGTGCGTGGCATCGGCGTGACTGCTTGCGTGACCGACCACCGTGGCTCACTAGCATTGTCGGCGGGCTCGAAGATCAAGTCGTACGTCGATGCCGTAACCAGTGGCGGGTCAACCCAAATGACAAACTCACCACTGTCATCGGTGGTGGCGGTACCTAGCGCGAGTTGTGTCGCAAACGCTTGTGCATCAGGTTCGAGCGACGCGAGATAGTCGGCGTTTGGGCGTGCCGTAATGGATACGTTGGGCACCGCGGTGCCGTCGCTGCGCCCTAAAATGCCGCGCACTGCGATGCGCGGTTCGAGCTGCCGCGTTGCTGCATCCGCGACGGTAAAACGATCACCGAAAACCGCGCGGAACTGCGATGTCGCAGGAGGTTGAATCTGCAGCTCGTAGTTGATGATGGCCCCTTCCCGGTAGCCAATGAGGTTGAACCGTGCAACCCCGTCCGCGTTGCTAGTGGCGGTGCTACCAAGCCGAATGCCCGATGCATAACTTGGGAGCAGCGGGTTTTTCATTTCGGTTGAGATGGTGACCACTGCACCTGCAATCGGCGATACTTCGCCGCTGCCAGCGGTGCCCACCAGCTTAAAGTTCAATGGAGTCGGCGCGGTCAGCCCCGCAGGCACCTGGATGTCAATATTGGTGTTGTTCTGCGCAACACTCCGCAATTTCGCAAAGAGCGTACCGGCTCCGGGCACACTTGGGTCGGCGCTAATCTCGACGCCACCCACCAAGTCGGGCGACAATAACAGCGTGTAATTGCCATTGGCATCGGTGTCCACGGCCGTCGAAACATCTGATGCAACTGTGTCGCCAGCCCATCGGCCACGCGCCGAAACACGGTAGCCGGCCAAGCCGCCACCGGTGGCGCTGGTAAGGCGGCCTGCCAGGGTTGGCAGCGTGGCGCCGCCGACAACGATATCCCGCTTGACGTCGGTGGCCGCATCGATGGTGATGCGCAACGGCGGTAGCACTGCGGGCGGAGGCGCGCCCACGAGATTGTTGTCACGTGAATTTGGCACGACCGTCACCTGAAACGCTTCATCGCCGAACGCTGCATTGGTACGTGGCACTTTGAATTCATACTTCGCGCTGTTCGTTGGCCCCACGTCCACGGTAACTACCGAACGAAAGGGCGGCGCGCCTGGAATCCGCGACGGCCGTGTAAT
>JAKQOD010000900.1 GCA_029565465.1 Deltaproteobacteria bacterium | reverse complement strand
CGTATCAAAGCGGTTGGCGTCTAAGAAAAGCGCGAACGATGACGGACGCGGACACGACCACGGCCAGGGTCACGGCCAAGATCAGGGGCAGGGGCAGGGCCAGGGTCACGGCCAAGATCAGGGGCAGGGCCACGGCCACGGCTGAAGATCCATCACAAGTTCCGGAGCAATCTTGCGGAGCTCCGACAACAACGTGTCGCGATGGCGGGTTGATTGCGAACGTCGGGCACCATGGCGCGGGGGCTGCAAGCATGGGCTTGCTTGTGCATGGCGCAACGCGCTGGAACGGCCGCAACGCATACGAGCACGGCGGATGCCTCCTAAGCAGTCGCGCCAGGCTGTTGATGAACGGGCGCCTCCCAGATGCTAACGAGGAGCAAGGTGGCGCTTTGCATGAGCGAACTGCCAAGAAGCAAAGTACCGCAGCGCAGCCGCGGCCGCGCTGCGGGACACCCAGTTGCGCTGCGCCGCCCGCCGATACTGCTGATTCCATGGTCGGCGCGCTCCTTTGCTATGGGTGGGGTTGATCTATCGAAGCGGGCTAGGTTCTTTGTCGAGGGCTGGTCGACCACAATTTTCGAAAAATGTAGTTGACCTTTGGCTCCGTAATTTATATATTAGCCCAATCAAAATGAGCGTGGCGAAGAAAAAACGGGGGATGGTTCAGCTTGGGTTGTCGCTGCCGCTGCCAGCGACGAAACATGGTGGTGCGCGCAAAGGGGCAGGGCGCAAACGGAGCACGAATGAGCAGCCGCATCGGCAACGGGAAAAGTTCAGCAAGCGCTGCCCCGTGCAAGTCACGCTAAAGATGAAGCCCGATATCAAGAATCTTCGTCGGCGCGATGTGTATCGAAAGATTGAGGATTGTTTGCGTCAAGCCGCAACGCGCGCCGATGCGCCGATCTGTGATTTTTCCGTGCAAGGTGACCATGTGCACATGTTGGTCGACGCTGCGAACAACAAAGCGCTTACCAGCGCGGTGCGCGGCGTATCGATTCGTGTGGCACGGGCGATCAACAAATTCTGGGGCCGCAAAGGCCGCGTCTTCAACGACCGCTATCACGCGCGGCTGCTGCGTTCTCCGACGGAAGTGCTGGTGTCGCGCCGCTACATCTTGAACAACTATCGCAAGCATTTACCGGAGCGGTTGGAAACTGAACGCACGCAGCCGCAAGCGGCGTGGATCGCGGTGACGCCGAAACACGTCGACGTTGCGCGGCAGATCCTCGAAGCCAAGCATTGGATCGATCCGTATTCGTCGGCGTGGCTGCGGCGCAAAGGCACGCCGTGGCCGACGGGGCGCAGCTGGACTTTGTCCGACGACGCGGCTGCGAAAGCCGAACGGTACTTGGCGCGGCGACAACGCTAACGCCCAACGGTACGGAAGCTCCACCGCACGCTTGCGGAGGTACTCCAATGCTGCCCGTGAACCTGGCCGTGCCCGTATAAAAGGTGCTTCGTCACCTAACATTCTTGTAAGCCGAGTTCTGTTCCCTTGCGGGGATGATCATTCCTCTAGGCGTACCGTTACCGGCACGCTCAAGCGACCAACCCGGAGTCATTGCGCGAGCCGCGCGACCCCTGTGCGGTCTTGCTTCTGGCGGGGTTTGCCTAGCCTCCTTTGTCACCATTGGAGCGGTGCGCTCTTACCGCACCGTTTCACCCTTACCTGCAAGCAGGCGGTTTGTTTTCTGTTGCACTGTCCTGCGAGTTACCTCGACTGGTCGTTAACCAGCGCCATGCCCTGTGAAGCTCGGACTTTCCTCTCGTGACGGCGAAATGCCGGCACCAGCGATCATCTCGAAATGATAAGTGACGAAGCGCTTGGTGAATACCAGGCAGGCCGGCGCGGTGCAAGTGGCGGCTGCTACTGCCCCGTAAATGACCGTTCAACTTCCGCGGTTTGCCCTTCGCGTACGGTTACTTTGGCCTGCAACACGGTACCTGCATTGGTCAATGTTACCGTGGCTTTGCCAACTGCTACGGTAAACGTGTTGGGCGTGACGCCAACGCTGCGGCCGTTGATCTTGACTGCAGCGCCAGGCGGGTCACTCATCACAAAAATCTTGCCGGTTTTGACTTTCGGTGGCGGTGGCTTGGTGCCGGCCGTGCTGCTTGTTGCGGTGGCCGCATCGACAGGCTTGGCTGGCGGCGCTGCATCCACCGGTGGCGGCGCCGCGTCAACAGGCAAGGTATGCTGCGCGACAACGGGCGCAGCATCGATGGGTGGGGCTGCAGCAAGCGAAGCGTCAATGTTGACGATTGCGTTTGCGCCAACCGGTTCGGTGCCCTTGCCACTCTTACGATCGCTGCGCGCAACCACGATCACGGAAACCACGGCGGCTGCAGCAACGAGCCCAATCACGGGAAACAGCCACGGTTTGCGGCCGCTCGCTGGGGACAGCTCAACCATGCTGTTGCTGGTTGCTGGCACGGCGGTGTGGGTGACCGCATGGGCCAATGGAATTGGCGCAGGCGCTGGCATCCCCGGATGTTCGAGCGCGCGGCCGCGAATGGTCGGCGCGCCGGCGTTGCCCATCGGAGCGGGCGTTGCTGGTGGCGCGGGCATCGGCATCGCGACTGGGCCGCTGGCGTCGTTGCGCGATACCTCGCGTACCGCACGATTGCGTTGGCTATGCCGTACCGGCGCCTCATTGGGAAACCGTTGCGCTAGCAGCGCCACCAGCTCGTCGCGACCAGCACGCGGTGCGCTGCTGCACTTCATCAGGTCGGCGATCGCATCTTCGGCGCTGCGATAACGATCGTTTGGCGCGCGTTCGAGCAACTTCATGCAAACGCGCTCCAGGTCCTTGGGCACGTCGGCGCGCTGGCCACGCGGTTTGGGAATCTGTGCAAATAACACTTGGGCTAGCGTTGCCCGGGTATCGCCACCCGTAAACAAGCGGCGGCCCACCAACATTTCCCACAGCATGATGCCGACAGCAAACAAGTCCGAGCGGCCATCAAGCGGCTCACCATTGGCTTGCTCGGGGCTCATGTACGCTGGCTTGCCTTTGATAAATACCGACGCTGTTGCAGCGCTGGCTTCACGTGCTTTGGCAATGCCAAAGTCGGAAACCTTCGCTGCGCCTTCCCACGACAACAATACGTTATGGGGCGACACATCACGATGCACGACACCGCGCATGCCGTCGGCGCCGCCTGGCAAATCGTGCGCGTAGCCAAGGCCGCGCAACATTTCAGCGATGATATGAATCACCACGGAGGGCGGCAGCGCCCCGGTCTGCAGCAGCGCATCGAGGTCTTTGCCGTCGACGAGTTCCATGACGAGGAACAAGCGGTTTTCAAGATCGCGATCGAAGTCCAACACCGAGACGATATTCGGATGCACCAAGCGCGACGAAATCCGCGCTTCGGCGATGAACATGTTGGAGAACTGCGGGTTGTCCGAGTACCCCGGCAAGACGCGCTTGATTGCAACCTTGCGCGAAAAACCTTCGGCGCCCACGGTGCTGCCAAGAAACACCTCGGCCATGCCGCC
>JAKQOD010000884.1 GCA_029565465.1 Deltaproteobacteria bacterium | reverse complement strand
ACGGTAAGCACTCATTCGTCATGCGCCAAGGGCCAGCATTGAAGTGTCTCAAACGCGCAGAACTTGCGTTCTATCGACGAGAAAACGAGCAACGCGCAGTTACTGCACGTCAGCGAAGCAACAACACCAAGCGCTGAACATCAGCGGTGGGCCAACGCTTGCTAACGTACGCATGACTGCAATTGACGGCCGGGCCACGCTCGACCAGTGCCACTGCGCCGGGCTGGCTTGGCACAACAAAAAACACTTGGCCGCGGCGCCGATAGTACACGCCTGCATCGGCCATGGGTTCCGCCGACAAATCCAGCGCGAGCTCAATGGGCATGCCTTCGTGAAAAGCATCGTGATGAGCCAAAATATAGTCGCCCGCACGCAGGCGCAGCGCACGTGCCGATTGCAGTTGCAGCGCCCGGCCGGTCTGTTGCGACGCCAACGCTACCATCGCTGTAAGCAGTCCAGGTATTGGCGGCGCGTCGACAAACTCATAGCTGCCGCGATCGATGAACGCATAACGCTGCCAGCCAGCGTCGGCAATCGCCTGGCGCGCCGCAGCAGCGACCGCTGGAGTGATGGCTTCGGCCAACAGCAACGCAGTACGAGCACCGACGAGCGTGCCTGGGCCAGCGGGTGAGGTCATGGGTAAAACCACCCTGCCAACGATAGGCGCAAACCGCTGAGCACTTCGTTGACTTGGTGCAACGAATCGGGCCGCACTTCAAAGATCACGCAGCGATTGGGGCGTGGCTCGATGCGCTGCACCAAACGCGCTGGCCCCAACGCATCGTTGCTGCTCGTAGAATCCAGCGCACAGGCATATAGCTCTAACTCTCCACCATCGGGCGCATCAGGCGTTGGCAAATAATACGCATACGCCAACACGCGTTGCTGCTCGGGTTGATAGTCGGTGTGCGGCAACAAGTAGTGGCCGGGGCGATACGCATACGCTCGCATGTCGGCGCGCTGTACCGTTGTCGACGTAAGCAGCGACAACGTTGGCGCCAAGCTTGCGCCGAATTGTTCTCGCAACGCCGCAAACGCCGACGTCGCTGGCACAACCGCCGTGGCGTCGAAGGCGTAGATGTCGGTGGTTGCAAACTCAACGGGCTCTTCGTCGAGAATCTCTACTAACGTTGCAAGATCGTGATCGCTGAGCAAGTCGTCGATGATGAGATGCGGAAACGGCGTCGCAGCGCGCCACGTTTGCTGTAGCGCGTGTTGATCTGCCCATATGCGGTGCTGCAACCAATTCATGGCGTTGCTTGCACCGCAAAAAACATCACATGCTGCCAAGGCAAATCGTCGACGGTGCGAACCAAGGCAAAACCGTTGGCGGTAAGTTCGCGAAGGATCTGCGCTTTGCTCATTTTGTGCAGCACTTTGACTGGCACTGCTGGATCCTCGGCACGAAACTCAACGATGGCGAGCGTGCCACGCGGCGATAACGCCGTTTTGAGCTGTGCCAGCACCGCGGCTGGATCGCTGAGCTCGTGATACACGTCGGCGATCAAAATCACATCGCAGCTCGCTGGCGCAAACTTCGGATCGTCGACGGTGCTTTGCACTGTTTCGACGTTGCTGACGTGCGCTGCACGCGCCCGCGCTTGTAACAGCGACAACATCTGCGGTTGCAAATCAGCTGCTACGGCACGGCCGTTCGGCGCCACTGAGGTAGCCATCATGAGCGTGTGGTAACCATTGCCAGCGCCAAAGTCACAAGCGACATCGCCTGGCTTTAAGGCTAGTGCAGCCATCAACTTTTGCGGATTTTCTTCTCGGGCACGGCTCGGGCGCGTAAGCCAATCGGCGCCTTCGTGCGACATCGTCGTCGCCATGCGACGGCCCATGTAGAAGCCGGGCGGATCTTTGGGGAGCTCCGCAGCATCACGGCCCCGGGCCAAGGCCGCATCGACAACGCTGGCAGCGGGCGCCGCATCAGGTGCTGCTGCTGGCGCCTGTGGCGCGACAGTCGGCACTGCCGTTGGCGCCGTGTGCGCAGGCTCGCGGCGCTGGCGACAACCGAGCGCGAAGCTCAGCAATATTGCCGTCAGCACGCTTATTCGTTTGGCCACGGCTAAACCATAGTCCAGGTTCCGGTAAAGCGCTACGCCATCAACGCCGACTCAAGTGGCCGCCGCGGCGTCGGGTGAGCCACGTCAGGGCCGTAGCCAAAGCGCATCACGAGCTGCGGATTTGGCCGTTCGTCGACGAGCGCAAACACCTGATCACGCAGCGTTGGAATTTCGAGCGCTTGATTCAAAAACGATGCAGACATGCCATACGTCATCGCTTTGAGCCAGATCGCTTGCATGGCGAGGCCTGCTGCAATCCAATCGCGGCGCGTGTCGCCAGCAGTGCCGAGCACCACCAACATCGGCGAACCTTTCGCCAACGCAATTTCTTTGGCTGCCACATTGTCGCCGATATCAAACGTTCGGACCATCATCTGCACGCCAATTGGCATGCGATTGCCGTACTCCTTTTTGGCGAATGGAATGCCATCGGCACGGCCACTGCCCGACGGCACCAACCACTGCGACAACTCGTTGCGAAAGCCTTTGTCGGCGAATTGCGCACGGTCGGCTGCTGTAATGATATCCGCCAGCGGCGCTTTGGCACGTGGATGCAAACGCAACAGCCACGCGCCTTCGCGTGCGGCCACGTCGAAAAGATCGTCGGCGATGGCATAACTGACCGGCCGCTGTGAATACGGCTGACGATTGGTGCGGCGAGCAACAATGGCGTCGCGCAATGCAAGCAAGCGCGCCGATGTGCGGCGTTTGCCAACCACGCGCAGCCTCGCGATCAACGCTGGATTACGCTCCGGCTCCGGCAGCAATTCTTCGTGAGTCTTGAGGCCAAACGCGTGCGCCGCCACTCGAATATTAAGCAGCGCCGCGGCGGCACTCATCACTCGTTGTCGCCCCATCGGATCGATGATCGGCAACACCTTAGTTTCATCCGAATACACGTCAACGCCGTCGTCGCGCAGTGCAAATCGCCACGGCTGCGTGTTGTGCGTCGACGGCGCAAGCACGCCGTAGCGCAGGATGAAATGCATTTGCTTCCGTACTGAACCATCGACAGGATAGTCAGCAGCGTTCAAATCCCACGGTGTTGTTGCCACCCCGTTAGGGTATCAAGCGCAGCGCGCGCGCAATATAGTTACACTGCGTCGGAAGGTCGCAGCCGAAGGTGTATATGACCCAGATCATGAAAGGCGGTGTAGGCAACTACGCACGCCGACACCACGCCACGCCACAAGGGTGCGCTGCGCTCGTTCGCCCCGCGAAAGCTATGGCCTGGTCGCAACGTAAACGTCAGGGGTCCCTGCTCGGTTGCTGCTCATATACAATCGGCATTGATCTATCGAGATCCAGCTCGGTGCATCGGTCATGGCTGAGTTTACGTTTGCCACCAGCGCGGGCGCGGCAAACTGCGCAGAAGCATCGGAGCGGTGCGCCGTCCAAATATCGATGTCCCCCATACCGCCTGGGCGAGTTGACCCCCAATAGATAGTTTTGCGATCGGCCGTCATTACCGGGTCGGTATCAGAAGCACCCGTCATAGCGATTTCAGCAAGTTCGATCGCCGGCAAAAAATTTCGAATAACGCGCGGCGAGCGATAGATGCGCTCGGCTCCGCTGCGATCGGAAACAAACAGCAACTCGGAGTCGGTCAAAAAGGGTTGCTTTTCATCATTGGCAGTCGAAACCTCAAGCAGCTCACCTCGCAAGACCATCGGCCCGCCGACGACGATGCGATCCGCAACATACAAATCTCCGTTACCAGCACCAGACGCTCGATTGGAGCGAAACACCAACAACGAGTCATCGCTGGATATCGTTGGTTCAAACTCGATAGCGCCGGTGTTGAGTTCGTC
>JAKQOD010000852.1 GCA_029565465.1 Deltaproteobacteria bacterium | reverse complement strand
GCTCGTGATTTAGCGGCCGCAGCTGTTGCGTTAACCACTCAACTGACGGCGGCGGTTCAGCTTGATGCGACGCAGGTTGCCGCCGCAGCGATGGGGGTGCTGCAGCAGCATGCACCTTCATCGGATTGGATGCCGTTTGCGCCGGCCAGCCTCGCGCGGCTGTTGCGTTGCACGTTGGACATTGCGCCTTGCGTTGCCGAAGTTGTCGCGCCGCCAGTGTTTGATCTTGCTGCAGCGCAGACGAGCAATCTCACCGTTGTGGAAAGTTACGCATCCTGGCGCGCAAGCGTTCCTGCGGCCAGCCACACCGCGGCTGCGCTTGATGCGCTGTTGGCCTTCGCCGCTGACCCCGATTTTCCGCAAACTCCGGCGTTGTTGCAGCAGGGTAAGGACGTTGCGTTGTTGCGGGCGGCACAGCTTGATGCGTTAGCGTTGGCAATGCCAGCGCCTGGCCAAATGCTCGTCGTGCGCCGGCGGCAAACGCTGCAGCATGAGCTGATGGCGTGCGGCACGCCAACGGAAATTGAGCAGTGCATCGCGCGCCGGGCGTTGTTCGATGTACACGAGATCGTATGGTGGGATACGCTTGCAAGCGTCGCGTTTGCGCCGTTGGCATCAGCTGCGGACTATGATGCTAACCCAAGTGCCGAAGCGCACGCTGGGTTGGTTGCGGCGGCTCGGCTTGTCGTCGACGTGTTTGGTTCGCACGCGGCATGGTGTGCCGTGTTGCAAACCCCGCCATTGGTGGAGGTGTTGCTGCATAGTTTTCGATTTGTGCAAGGCGAGCCGGTTGGGTTGCCTAGCCAGTGGGGTGAGCTGCGTTTCGTTGGTACCGCGGTTGCACGCAAAGCACGCGCATTGCGGCAGCTTGGCGAATTGCCCTTGCATTCATTGTCGGCACCGACGGGCGAGTGGCCAGATCTGGCAGCTTGGCTCGCTGCATTGCACGCCTATGTCGCTGCGGTGTTGCCAGAAACCACGGACGATCTGGAAGGTTGCGGCTTGGTTGCGTGTGGGCAGGCGCTGACCGTCACGGACTTACAGCAAATGCGAGTTCCCGTGCCGCACTCACGCGACGCTGTGCTACCGTAAGCTATGGCCGATCAACGCGACGACGACCAACCAGCAAAGGCTGGCCAGGCACCAGGGTTGGTTACTGAAACCGAGACCGTTACCGACGAGCGTCGCATGTATCTGGATGGCGGCCGACAGGTTGCCGTGGTGGAGCACGCCGGGCAACAGGCCGTCGAAATTCGCGCAGCTTCAGGCCAACTGGAATTGCGTATCAAGTTGACAGCGGAAGGTCCTGTGCTTTCACTTGATGGTGTGAAAGTCGAAATGAACGCCGCCGAATCACTGCAGATCAAATGCAAAGACTTCAAAGTTGAAGCAACGGAATCGACGACGATCGAAAGCAAAGGCGAACTCAAGATCAAATCCGATGGTGAGATGGAGCTCGATTCACCGTCGGACGTGCGCATCAAAGGCAAAAAGATCTGGTTGAACTAGCGGGACCCGCCACACGCCATGGGGGTTTTACAGGCAGCCGCTAGAATTTGATTTGTACTTGCGCCCGCGCGATGTGCGCAGTGGTTTTTTCGTATGATCGGGTATTGGTGGTGCTGTTGGCACTCGTATTGGTGCGGTTCGCGTGTTGATAGACTGCTGTGAGTTCAACCTCACCCGCAATTAGCCATTCGACGCCTGCTTCGATGTCATCGAGTTCAACATTCGGCGCATTACGTTCGGATTTGTAGCCGCCGCGATAGTAGCTGTAGCGCGCAAATGGAATGACTTCGTGTCCGCCGCACCCTTGCCAGCGATAGGTCAGCATGGCGTAGCCACCATGGAGCTTATGCGCTTCAACCTTCGTTTGCGCATCGTTGAGGGCAGGGCCGCGACCCACGTTCCATTCGGCTTGAAAGCCAATCGGCCGCGGATAGACCACCACGGTAACCGCAGCGCGGGCATCGGTCACACCGGTTTTGTTGCCGGTGTCGAGCGTGCCTTCGGGCTTTACCGCGGGGCCGGCGCCAAGCGGCGAAATCGCAGAGGACAACACGCCATACTTGCCCCAATAGCCACCGAGCGCGAACTCCATCTTTTGGCCATGGAATTCAACCGGCGCAACCGCGCGAGCAACCAGGTGCAGGCTGGAGTTTTGTTCGCGGAAGGAGCCGCCTTGACCAGCATAGGCACCCAGCGCCAAAAGGCCGTAGTTGCCCGAACCCTTTTCGCCATCATCCAATGCGTGTTTGAAGAAATCTTGAGCGAATTTAGGCGTCCAATAAAAGAATGCGCCAAGGTCGCGTTCGTTTTTTACCGCACTGTTGAGCGCATCGCTGCGATCTAGTGGAATGCGATTTTGCGATGACTGCAGGTTTTCGAAGCCAAACGGCACTTTGGACTGCCCGAGCCGAACGCGAAACTCTTTTTTGCGATCAAAATGTACATCGGCATACCAGTCGCGGATCTGAGCAAAGAACGTTGCGTCAGCGACACCTGGTACTGAAGCCGCAAAATCGGGCTGCAGATAAACGGAGACATAGTCCGTCACATCACCGGATAAAATCAGCCGCGCGCGGCGAATACTGAAGGTTTGATTCGCAGCTACCGAACTGTCGCCGAGCACCTGCACCTTGGCGCCTTCAACATCAAATTCGCGATTGTAACGTAGCTGGGTGTAACCGCGAAATGAGAGTTTTTCGTACCAGTGCTTCTTCTTGGCGGGTTCGTGTTTGGCTTCGCTAACCGTGGCTTGCGTGGCCACGTTAGGCGCAGTCACGGCTGCGGTGGGCGTGCCGTCAACCGCAGGTGGTACTAGCGGAAGCCCAACCGTGCCTTGCGCCCAGGAGATACCTGGGAAGCTGCCAATCAACGCACAAACGAGGAGTCGTTTTGTCATAAGCACGTTACACAACTGCAACGTGTCATTTCTGTGACAGCCCGGCGACGCTGAATCAACAAATGTGCCGGTGTCGCCAAGTGCCTAGAAAATCTGGCGCTTAGCCTCGCGATACTGGTTGCGGCACAACTTCCATCATCGCTGCATCCATTGCACGAACATCGTTGCTTGCAAAGCCATCAAACACCACCGTGCGCGACGCATCGTAGGTGCCCAACCGAAGCAAGGTTTGATAGGCATCAAGTACCTCGGGATGGTTGCCGAGTTTTTGATAGGCAGCACCAACCTTCTCCGGATATTGGCCTTTGGCATGAGCTAATTTCTCAGCCACATCAAGCTGCGTTTGCGCTTCGAGATCTTCAATTCGCAAGCGGCCTTCTTCTTCGAGCCGCGCCTTGGCCAGCTCAAGGCGGGCGGCGATGGCTTGCGTTAGTTGGTCTTCCAGCTCAGTGCGGACGTGAATATTTTTGAGCCAAAACGCTTCGATTTCGACGCCCCACGGCGCCGCCGCTTTGGCGATGACACTGCTAATTGATGCTGCAATCGCCGCATCGTTTTGCACGATTTCCGCGAACGTGCGAGCGCCCAACGCTGCGGCTACCGCGTCGTACGTGACGCTTCGTAGGGCATCATTGAGGTTGCCAACCGCGAAAAGCGATTTGACTGGGTCAACCACGCGCAACTCGACCCAGGCGTCGACGCGAACGTACGTACCAGCTTCGTCGTTGCTGTGGATGTCGTCATAGGCGCGGTAGTCGCGGGCCCGCGAGATCATTTTTATTTCGCACCAAGGCATCCGACGCGCCGCAAGCCACAACAAACCTGGCTTTTCGCGGACCTGGCTAACCTTACCGAAGTGCAAAATCACCGCGGTTTTGTTTTCCGGCACAGCAACTGAAAACGTCGCGAAGATCAACGCCACGATGCCGGCAAGCGCAATCGCAATACCGGCGCCGATTGCCAATGACAACAGACTCATACTGACTCCTTCGTGCGAACGTACGTCGTGCGTGCGCCCTTCAGCACTTCATGCTGGCGGCGCTGCACGTAGCTTGTAGGTTGCTGATTGGCACGTAAGCCCTCAAGATACTGACCGAGGGTTTCGATCTCTTTTTGCACGGCTTGTGCTCGCGTGGTGGCTAACTGCAAGCTGTGATCCGCAGCCAATACGGTTTGTTTGCATTCCGACGAGGCGCGAAAGAAATTCTCATCCGCTTCGGCTTCGGCGCGCACCACCGCGTTGAGCGCATCGGCTAGCGCTTCGGGTGGGTCAACGTCCAACAAATCAAGCGCGCCAACGTCAGTGCCATACGCGGCTAACATCGCGGCTCGATGTTCGGCGACAAATTGCCGGCTTACTTCGCCGCGCTTGCGGCGCAGGTACGCGAAGCTACCAGCGTGTGCCACTGCGTGACCGTCGGTTGCCGCAAGGTCACCATCTTGCCGCAACGACGCTGCCGTCATGGTTGCGATTTGATTGCGCAAGTGACAGGCCAAAATGCCTTCGACATGGGCGCGAGGGTTCCGCAAGCCAAACAGATATTGCTCAACCCGATTGCGCTCAACTTGATGCCGCGCCGACCAATTCAAGCGCAACACGGTGCCGTCGGCAGCCATTGTCTGTGGCAGCGCTGCGCTTAAGTCGGTGACCTGTTCCGCGAGATTGACAGTCTCTAGGCGCATCCACGGGGGCACCCAGTGCAGGCCGGGCGGCCGCAATTGTAAGGTGCCATCGCTAGTTCGTTCGGCTGCGCCAAAATTCAGGCGTACGCCCACTTCGCCTTCGCGGACCACCTTCACCGAAATCGCCGCCAGCACGACCAGCAGAACGATGGCGCCAATGGCCGCGCCGAGTATGATTTGCGTTGTATTCATCGTTAGCGTCCTCGTTTTATCATCAGAACTTAAGCGTGTCGTCGCTGCCACTGTCCCAGGCGCCGGGGCGCAGCCGGGTGGCTGCCGCGCGCCGAGCACTCGGCGGATTTGCAACGAGCTTGGCGCGATAGGCCGCTGCCAAGCCACGATTCACTTCGACAACATCTTCGTTGAAGTGTTTATGGTCGTGCGTTACCGGCGGTAGCTCGTCGGCCTTTTCTTGGGTATCGATGATGCTGCCGTGGGGAACGTAACGTTTTTCAGGAACATCAACGCCCACAACAACGGCTCCGATGCCCACGAAACAGCCGGCACCTAACACCGCGTTATGCACCACGGCTTTGAAGCCAATGAAACAGTCATCGGCAACATAGGACGGGCCATGGACCAGCGCTTGATGCGCCATCGACACATTGTTGCCAACGAAGATGGCCCACTGCGCACCGTCGACCCAAACGTACTTGTCTTGCAGCGCGTGTAAAATCACACCGTCTTGAACATTGGTGTTGTTACCAATGTAAAATGGCGCGCCTTCGTCGGCACGCAGCGATACTTCAGCTGAAACATGGACGTTGTCGCCAAGGATCACGCGACCGATCACGGTTGCTTGCGGATGCACAAACGCGGTTGGCGGCACCAACGGGGTTGACCGCACATGCGGAACCCATTTGCGGGCGGACGGTAACGATGCGCGTTGCACCGGCGGTCGAGCAATGGGTGCTTCGCCGGGCATCGCGAACCCGCGGCGGATAATGCGCGCACGCTGATTCGGCGCGTGGTCGTCTTGTGGCGTCACGGTGTCGATGTTGCGCTTGTGCAACCACTCAGCGAACAGCCCAACTGCGACGCCCAAGATCAGCCCCAGCATCAAATGGCCGGTAACCGTACCCACACATGCCAAGCTGAACGCGAGGGCTTCTAGCGGGGCATTTTTAAAGACATCGAAGAAGTGTTTGGCTTCAACCAGCCGAAATCCGATGACACACAACAGGCCAGCGAGGGCAGGCAGTGGCACATGCCGGATGTAGCCCGTGAAAAATGCCAAGGCTAAGAACAGCCACAACGCATGAAACAATGCTGACATCCGGGTTTTGCCACCCGCTGCAACATTGAGCGACGACCGCACCACCACACCAGAAACCGGCAAGCCTGAGAATAGCGCAGTGCCTAGGTTTGCAATGCCTTGGCCAAACAACTCAAGGTTGGGATGATATTTCGCAGCGCCTTCAGCGTGCAACGATCGGTCAATTGCGCTTGCCGACAGCAAGCTTTCAACCCCTGCAAGCAAGCCCAGTGGCACACCCGCCAAAATGATGTCGAGCCACATGTTGTCGGCGATTTGCGGAAACATCATGCGCGGCAAACCGCTCGGAATTTCACCTACCGTTTTGAGCCCCGAATTTTCATACTGAGCAACAAACGTGACCAAGATCAACGCAACCAGTGCTGCTGGAAAGCGTTTATAAGGCCGCATTGCGACCAAGAAAAACATGACGGCAAGTCCGGCAACAAACGACGTTACGCTGACCTTATGCAACCACTGCGGGTCATGCAGCATCGTTGCCATTTCTTGGACGCTGTAATCAAACCCGAGCAGCTCAGGAAGCTGTTGATCAAGCAACTTGAGCCCCACCCCCGTGGTGAAGCCGGCAAGCACAATCTCTGGCACAAACCGCGCATAGCGGCCGGCCTGGATGAAACTCATGGCCATCTGGACAAAGCCCACCACGAGCGTCGCTGCGGCAACGCCTTGCGGGCCGTACTTGCCAGAGATCGTAATCACCATTGAGCTGAGCGCGGCCGCTGGTCCCGTGACTTGCAGCCGACTGCCGCCGAAGATCGCCGCAAGCGCACCACCGATGATGCCGCCCACGACGCCAGCAATCGCAGGTAGACCACAGGTTACGGCCAGCGCAACGTTGAGCGGCAACGCAACTGCAGCGACGGTTAGACCGCTGATTGCGTCGTTGGCAAAAGCGCGTTGTCGAAACGCATTACCCCACGCTCGTTTCCAGTAAATAAAGGCGTTTGGTTGTTCTTCGGTCATGTTTCTTTGGCTTGGCCGTGCGGTGCAGGCCCGCCATCGTAGGCGACCTTTGGGCGTTGGCAAGCCTCAATGTTTCAAAAATTGCCGTCGGAGCCAGGCCAAACTCTTTGCGAAATTGCAGATGCAATTACACCTGCAAGAACTCGGTACGTCGAATTAGGCTTCACACGTCGTCTAGCACTCGGAAATCTCGCAATTGGCCAGGTTTCAACGTATGCACCTGATTTGCACCTGCAATCGATTCGCGACTTACAGGTACAACCGCACACCCCGATATAATCGGCATCGGGCCGCTGCTACATTTCGCCCCGTGCCGCAGCGAGATCCGCCAGCGCTCGGCAATACTCAAACTGCGCATCAATTTCGCGCAGTTGGGCCTCCGCGGTTTGTTGTTCGCGGATATTAACAATCAGCAGCGTTGAATAGCCTAAATCGAAACGATTGCGTTCGCCTTCTTCAAGTGCCAACGCGGCTTTGACTTCGTTGCCCGCTGCGTTGATTCGCTCGCGTGCGGCGCGCAAGGCCGAGTGTGCATCGGCAACGTCGGCCTTGATGCGGTCAGTCGCGAATGATGCTTGGAGTTGCATCCGGCGCTGCAGGGCTCGTGCTTGATCGATCCGGCCTTGCATAAACCGTGTTTGCAACGGGATTTCAAGCACCACCATCGCCTCTAACACCGGTTTGCTCAGATCTGGTCGACCTTCAAGCGCCGCACCAAAGTCTTGCGAAACCATCAACTGTAGATCGAGCCCTGGCGCGCGTTGATTTTCCGCCCACTTCATCTCAATGCGCTGTTGCAACGCTTGCAGGTCGAGGCGCCGAGCTTCCGGCCGCTGCTGCACCGCAACTGCGCTGTCCTTGTCGGCCGAAGTCGGCAGCGGGGCGGCTTCGACCAACAACGTAGGAGGTAATTGGTCAGCTCGCGGCAGCATCGGCGCGCCGTTTGCGTCGCGTAGCAACAACGAAAGTTCGATCGCCGCTTGTTCCAGCGCGCGACGCGAGGCCGTTACTTGACCGCTGCGCTGTGCAATCGCACGCTCGTTGTCGATGCGATCGATATCAGCCGCGTTGCCAGCGCCCACATGACCTGCGATGCCAGCATCGCGGTCGACGGCAATTTTGAGCAAACGTTCGGCAAACGCTAACCGGCGACCGGCGGCTACCCATGCCCAATAGCGTACCGAGGCAGCTCGGCGTAGCTCAATTTGTTGTTGCCGCACGGTTAGGTTGGCTAGTTCAACGCCGAGCTCTGCACGTGAACGTGATGCGCGTCGCCGATCGATGCTGCGGTTACGCCACAATGGCAGGTTGCCACCGGCGCGGATTTCGCCAAAATCTAATGTTTGTAACTTGCCGTCGTAGGACGCGAAGTCGCCGAGGCCGAGCTTGTAGCCTGCGAAAAATGATGAGCCCCAGATATCGGTCGGTTTTTCGATGACGGTGTCAGCCCGTACTTGTTGGTAGTACCCAAGTGGTACGGCAGCTGCGCGGGTTTTCCAGGTTACGTCGAACTGCCCTTCGGCATTGAGCAATTCTGCTTCGGCCGCGGCTTGGTCGGCGAATGCGGCTTTGAGCAATGGATAACGTTGCGTTACCAACGCCAGCACAGTTGGCAGCGTGAGCGCTTGCTCAGTTGTGTTGGCTGCCGTGCCCACCGCAACTGGCGGTGGCGAAGTGCCGGCAGGAGCCAACCCGGCTGGTTGGGCCATCGTCTTGGCTGCAACTAGCGAAGGCCCAAGCGCCAAAAGTATTTTGTACAACTTCATTTTTTGGCGCCTTTCATCGCGTCATTCGGTTTGCTGCCCGATGGTGCATTCGGTAACGAAGGTGGGAAGCCGTTGAATTGCCGCCACAGTTCGTAGCCAACACTCACGACGCCAAGCTGAATCCAGGCATGCACCCGCACGCCTTGGCGCAAGTACGATGCGGCTGGCCAAGGATCGTTTGGATCGGGCACCATAACGACGCGAAAATCTCCGTCCTTATTGTTCGTTGCATCGACGAATTTCACGATGGCGCCAAACGTTCCAACCGCTACCGATGGCCAACCCGAGAATTGCAATACTGGCCAGCCTTCGAATTGTAACCGTACTTTGGCGCCCGGGCTCACCAACGGCATGTCGTTGCCCGATACCCAAACCTCGACGGCGCGGTCGGTGGTGTCAGGCACGATTACCGCCAAAATCTCGCCAGCTTTGACGAACTCGCCGGATTGGCCGTTGGCAATAACCGATAACACGGTGCCGTCAATTGGGGCGCGCACAGCTTGGGAAGCTTGCCGAGCCAAGCGCACATCAATGCGGGTCAATTCGGCGTTGGCACTCGCGATTTCGGCATCGGCAAGGGCTTTGGCGGCTTGGGCACTTTCAATCGACGCAAAAGCATCGTTGGAGACTTTTTCGCGGTCTGAGCCAATGGCTGACAGCTCAGCGTGGGCACCATCGAGCGCCGCTTTGGCTCGTTCCGATTCCGTGCGTGCGCGGGTTTCTTCCAACACCGTGATTTCTAATTGCCGCTGTGAAGTAAGGCCTTTGCCAAAAAGCGCTTGTTGACGTTCGGAGTTGAGCTCAGCAGTTGCGAGCGTAGCATCGGCAGCCGCAAGGGCTTGGCTCGCCGAGATCATGCGCCGATTTGCCATTTTGATGCGCGATTCGGCGGCGGATACCGCGTTTTTGCGCGAACCCTGCAACGCCGTGACCTGCGCTTCGATCGATTTAACCCGCATGTTGGCTGCGGCGAGTCGTGCCAATACTGCGTCTCGCTCAGCGCCGAGGCGTTGCAAAATATCAGGGTCGTTGTCGGACAGATCAACAATTGGATCGCCGGCTTTGACTTGCGAACCTTCGGTGACTAGCCAACGCGTAACCTTGCCTTCGATTGGGGCTTTGATGTTTTGTTGGCGATCTTGGGGTGAGTACGCAATGACGCGGCCATCGCCTTTGGCGGTTTGTTGCCAGGGCACAAACATCAAGAAGGCGGCGCCACCGAGCAGGAACGCAAGGACCATGCGTGCAATCACGCGGCCAGCTCTTGAAGGTTTCACCAAATCCATCGCCGTGCCAGCGACAAAGACTGCAGGGAGTTTCATACCGCACTACCTTCGGTGGCATCAGTTGCCACCACGCTGCCTTTTTCCAATACAACGTAGCGCCCAACTTGGCGTGCGACCCGGCCACGGCTGGTCAGCACCAACAATGTAAACCCCGAATTAGGACGCAGCAACCACTGCATAATTCGCTCAATCATAGGTGCGCCAAGGCCGTCGAGGCACTCGTCCAACACCACGACGCGCGGGCGCCCCGCAATGGCACGTGCAATCATCAACCGCGCGCCCTGACTTGAGGTCAACCGAGTGCCACCGGGGCCAATCTTGGTATTGATGCCGTCAGGCAGCCGGGCAATTTCTTCTTCAAGGCCAGAAGCCGACAGCAACTCGGCGATGACCTCGGCAGGCAGATTGCTGCGGCCCATCGTGATGTTATCAAGCACGCTGCCATCAAAAATCTCGGGCCCGCCAGCAATCGCTACATCTTCGCGAATTTGCGATAGCGACAACGCACGGGTGTCAACGTTGTCGAGTTCAATGCACCCCTGCGCTGGATAGCGTTGTGCAAAGACCAAATCGGCAAGCGTGCTTTTGCCGCTTGAATCACGGCCCAACACCGCCACCGCTTCGCCGCTTGCGATAGCTAGCGAGAAATTCGCGACGGCGACATGGCCGTTAGGGTACTTGGCCGTCACGTCTTTGAATGCGACGGCGGCTCCGCTGGCTTTGCGTTCGCGCGAAAGCACTTCCTGATCTTGTTCCTGTTTTAAGTCTGCGATGGCGCCAAGTTTTTCAATGGCGGCCAACATGTCGTAGAAGTCAGCTAAGCTTGAGCCCAGTTTAGCTAAGCCACCAACAACGCCAGCAACGACCAGCTCGGCGGCGACCAGTTGGCCTAAGGTGAGTTGTCCGCCGATAACCAAAAAGCCACCGAGGCCCAGCAAGCCGGCCATCGATAGGGCTTGCAGCACATAGGACGCAATATTTTGCCGTTGCAGCAACACAAAGTGTTTATTGCGATAGGTGAGCCACTCTTTGACCAGCGCATCGGTTCGGCTAAACGCCATTTCGCTTGCCGACGGCACCTTGAAGGCATGGTTAGCGTGCGCTACCTGCTGCAGCCACGCGGCCACTTTGTGTTTGGCTTTGCTTTCTTTGATCGCACTTGCTGCGGCATTGCGACCAAGCACAAATACGATGAACAAAATGCCCAAGACGATCACGGCGTCAAACGCGGCAAGCCATGGATGATAGAACGCCAACAACAGCAGTGAGATGCTGCCCTGCAAGAACACCGACAGGCCCGACATCAGCAGCGAGGCCATGGAGCGCTGCAGCGTCATGACATCAAAAAAGCCATTCACCGTCAGATTCGCGCTTTGGCTGACGTATGCATCGCCGTGGGCCTGGCTAAGCCGCAGGGCCGCATCATGCGAGGCTCGAACGAATAAACGCTGCTTGAGCCGTTCGACGCTGGCATAACGAAGTACGTTAAGTACAGCGCCAACGCCCAACACCAACAACACCAGCAGCGCTAACACCGCGATGGGTTGTTTTAAACCAGTAAATGCCAACGAGTTGACCAATACTTGCGCCGCCAATGGCATGGCCAAGGTGAAGATGCCAATCGCCACCGAGTAAACGAGCAACACCCAAATGTCGCTGCGTTCAAGTGCGGCGAGCGCACGCACCCGTTGCCACGGTGTCGCTTTGGTTGACGCGTCGGAAGGGGTCCGAATGGCGGACAAGCCAAAATCTATTTTCGATGGAAGGTCTGCCACCTAACTACTCACTTTGTGCTTTTTCGGGTGATTCATTTTTCGGCTGTGCAACGTAGCATGCAGTTTAGTTCTGGCCAGAGGCTCGCTTGGATTTCCGAAGCTTTCCTGCGCCAACGCGCGCCTGCCGTTTGTGTGTAGCGTTGTGTATAGTGACGTGCAATGGCGTTTCATGCGTTGCAACCAACGAGCGTGGTCAAGCGCCTTACTGCGGCGGGGCAGCAGCAGGTTGATATTGCGTCATTAGCGGCATTTCGCATTATTTTTGGCCTCGTCATGTTTGGCGGCACGTTGCGCTTTATGAGCACGGGCTGGATCGCGACGATGTATGGGGAGCCAACCTGGTTTTTTACCTATCCCGGTTTTGGCTGGGTGCATCCTTGGTCGGTCACAGGCATGTATGTGCATTACAGCATCCTCGCGCTGTTAGCGCTTTGCATTGCACTGGGAGTCTATACTCGACTTGCGTGTGCTCTGTTTACGATTGGCTTTGCGTATACGCAACTGATCGACGTCACCAACTATCTGAACCATCACTACTTGGTGGTGCTCTTAGGCGGCTTGTTGACTTGTTTGCCAAGCCATCATTACTGGTCGGTTGATGCTTGGCGCCGACCGGCACTGCGGCGCACCACGGTTGCTGCTTGGGTGGTGTGGTTGGTACGGTTTCAGGTTGGCCTGGTCTATGTTTTCGCTGGCTTAGCGAAAGCCAAAGTAGACTGGCTGGGCCACGCGCAACCGCTCAATATTTGGTTGTCGGCGCGGACTCATATTCCGGTGGTTGGCGGCTTTCTCGATGAGCCGGTGGTCGCACGCTTGATGAGTTGGGCCGGGTTCATGTTCGATACCACGATCGTCATTTGGCTGTCGTGGCGGCGGACTCGCTTGCCAGCTTACGTTGTGCTGCTGCTGTTTCACGGCGCCACGGGCTACCTGTTCAATATCGGTATGTTTCCGATCATCATGAGCAGCGCAGCGCTCATCTTTTTCCCCTATGCCTGGCCACGCTGGCGTGCCAGCTCAGGGCCACTGCCTACTAGTGATGCACCGAGCCGCCCAGCACCCAACCGGTCGCGCCGACGAGCTATCGCGCTCGGCAGTGTGATCGGCTTTTATATGTTTTGCCAAATCGCGTTGCCGCTGCGCCACTTGGTGTACCCGGGCAACGTGTTGTGGAACGAAGATGGAATGCGGTTTGCGTGGCATGTCATGCTGCGCGAGAAGCATGGCGAAGTGATGTTCGTTGCGAAGTTTGCTGATGGCAAACAGTTGCGTGTCCCGCCCGGTCGTTACCTGACCTCGCGGCAAGAGCGCGAGATGGCCAGCCAGCCCGATATGATTTTGCAGTTGGCGCGGCATATTGGCGCAGATCTAACCGCGCGTGGTTATCAAGGGTTTTCGTTACATGCCGAAACCATGGTTTCGCTCAATGGCCGGACTCCAAGCGCCATGATTGATCCCGAGGTAGATCTGCTTAAAATTCATGATGTTGGGCCGCGGTGGTGGGTCTTGCCAGAGCCATCCAACGCGCCACCTATGTTGCGCCCGCTGTAACCGACGTGGGGTTCGAGTTCGACAAAATTTGAATTGGAAGATGATAATCGTTTTCAATTATGTATAGTGGGGGCGTGCTGCCAACCCCGACCTTCAAAAAAGCCTGGTCCACCCCACTGCTTGTAACCGCAGCCATTGTGGTGGGTGCTTGTGGTGGCGGCACCACGGCCGCGCCTGATGCGTTTGATGGCCGGTTCAATCGCGCGGCGTTGGTTGAGCATCGGGTAACGAACTTATTGTTGCCTATTCAAGATGGCTTTGT
>JAKQOD010000302.1 GCA_029565465.1 Deltaproteobacteria bacterium | reverse complement strand
GAAGTGCTTGCGGCTGCGATGGCTGATCCAGCGGTGCTTGACCGTGGCGCGGCAATCTTCAAAGAGAAGTGCGTGGCATGTCACAACCCTGGCGGCGAAGGCTTGGTTGGTCCAAACCTGACCGATACCTTTCAAATCCATGGTGCAACCCGACGCGACATTTTCGTGACCATCCGCAGTGGCATTGGCGGAACCGCGATGATCGCATGGAGCGACCAACTGCAGCCTAAAGACCTGATCGCTGCCTCGGCATTCGCGGCATCGTTGCGAGGCAAAAAGCTCAATGGCAAAGCGCCTGAAGGCGCAGCAGTCGAAGCGTTTCCGGCGGTCCAATAGTCATGGCCACGGACCCCGACAAAGACAACGTACTGCCGGCGATGCACCGCGATGGCACGCGGCGTTGGATTCGTCCGCGGGTATCGCCTGGCCGCTTTCTCAATCGCCGACGCGTGGTGGCGTACGCGCTCATCGCGATGTTTGCAACGCTGCCGTTCATCCGCATCGGCGGTCGGCCGGCAATGATGATCGATGTTACCAGCGCCGAATTGTCGCTGTTTGGCATGGTGTTTCGGCCCAGCGACGGCTTTTTGTTGATGTTGTTAGGCCTCACCGTAGTCTCAACCGTGTTGCTGATTACTGCATTGTTCGGCCGGATTTGGTGCGGTTGGGGCTGCCCGCAAACCGTCTATCTTGAACATATCTTTCGCCCACTTGAACGCTGGATCGAAGGTTCGGTTGGTCAGCAAAAAGCGATCGATAAAAAGGGTCGGCCAACCTTTCGCCGCATCGTGGGCTGGGGCGTGTTTGCAGCGCTTTCGTTTGTGGTTGCAAACATCTTTTTAGCGTACTTCGTCGGCAGCGATTGTTTGCTGCAGTGGATTACGACATCGCCGGCTAAACATCCTGGCGGCTTCACGGCAGTCATGATCGTGACAGCATTGATGTTTCTTGATTTTGCTTACTTCCGTGAACAGGTTTGCATCATTGCTTGCCCGTACGGTCGCCTACAGTCGACGCTGCTTGATACGAACTCGTTGATCGTTGCATACGATGCTGGTCGGGGCGAACCACGCCACGCCGGTAAACGAAAATTGCCAGTGTTGCCGAACGACCCAGCGCCCAAAGCGGGTGCGTGTGTCGACTGCAATGCTTGTGTCGCAACGTGTCCAACCGGTATTGATATTCGCCAAGGGCTGCAACTCGAATGCGTCGGCTGCGCGCAATGCATTGATGCGTGCGACGCCGTCATGGACAAGCTGCAACAGCCGCGCGGTTTGGTTCGCTACACGTCACAAGAAGTGCTGGCCGGCGAAGGCAAGAAGATCTTGCGCGCTCGCACGATCGTGTATCCGTTATTGCTCGTCACTGCGTTCATCTTGTTGGTGACGCGGGCCGGTTCGCGCACCGGCACCGACGTTTGGGTGGTGCGTGGCAGCGGCACGTTGTTCACCGACATTGGCGACGGCAAGGTTGCCAGCAGCGTGCGTATCAAGCTCGAAAACAAGAGCGACGCAATGCGCGACTACTCGTTTGCGCTCAAAGATGTGCCCGACGGCAAACTGCGAATGCCAATTCCTGATTGGAAAGTGCAGCCGCATCACAGCGTTGAAGTGCCACTGTTCGTCGATGTGCCGAAAAATACTTTCGTGCACGGCCAACGCTCGGTGGTGCTACAAGTGTTTGACGGCGCAACGCTGATTTCTTCGATTG
>JAKQOD010000300.1 GCA_029565465.1 Deltaproteobacteria bacterium | reverse complement strand
TCATGTGCGGTTATAACGGCTTGGCTGGGGTGGTTATTGCAGTCTGCGTACCGGGGCCACCAGCGCCGAGAATCTTGACGGTTTGCTCGCTGCTGTGGCCGTTGATGCCAGGTTCATACATACGCTCGATGGTGGCCGCCGGCGCAGTGAAGACGCCGGGCGTGGTCGCACGCACTTGGTAGGTCAGTTCGTTTTCACCGGACCCCAAACGGTCAACAAACCACCAGGCTTGGTCGTCGCGTAGCTCGGCGTAGGTTACCCACCAGTCTTGGCCGCAGTCGTAACATTCGTCGTCGCCGTGGTTGGCATTGTCGCCGTCAGCGGCTGGCACGGTGGCGGTGAGCTTGGTGTTCACGGGCTCAAAGCCCGCCGGCATGCGGTCGGCAATTGCCACCCAGCTTGCATTTTGCTCGGACCAGACGGTGAGCTTCACCGTCAGCAAGTCGCCTGCGTGGACTTCGGTTGCAGGCTTGCCATTGCGATCGAGATACACGCGTTCCACTCGCATGCCATTGGATTCGGCGTTGAGTGCAGCGGGTTTGACTTCGCGGGTCCGCACCGATACGTGCGTTGTCGTCGATGCTTCGATCTTGAGTTCGTTGTTTTGCAATTGCGTTAGTGGAATGCGAAACGTGGCAACCTTGGCGCCTTGCATCGACGGCGAAGCAAACAGCTTGCCACCGACGAAGATTTTGGCGGTGCCAGCCCCTGCGGTTTGCTGGTGCGCGTAGGCGGCCAACGCCAACAGCGACCATACGTTGTCTTGGGTTGACTCCCAACGGCCCGCTTTGTCGCGTGCAGCCAACAAGCCTGCCACCAGTTTGCCGACGACGGCTTCTTTCGGTGCAACTTCGAGCAACGCATCGAGCACCATCGCGCTAGCGCGCACGTTCGAGTGCATGTGGTCGTAGTCGCGGGTCGCTGGCTCAGTCACGCTGGCTTGGTCGCCGTTGACAACAATCGATGCCAACACCAGTGCACGCATGTCAGCGAGCTGCGCTGCTGGCATTTTGGCTTTGACCATCGCGCGCCATAAGAACGCTTGGCCCCAACGTGGCAAGCTCGCACGAATTTCATACAAGCGCGCCATGGCTGGGCGCATTGGCACGCCACGCACGGCCGCAACATACGTGCCCATCGCAAGTGCTGCCGCATCGCCGTTGCCGACGAGCGTGGGTTGTGCATCGGCCCATTTGTTAAGCGCTGCAATGCCGTTATTGATGGCATCTTTCGGTACATCGACGCCGGAACGCGAGGCTTGGGTCATGCCCCAGATGGCATACGCCGTGAGGTGCGGGTAGGTTTCCGAATCAGGCCACAAGCTAAAGTTGCCGTCGGCATGTTGATGGCGTTGCAGCTTGGCAACCGCGACCCGAATGTAGTCGCGTGCTTTGTCGCCGCTGGCTGCGGTGCCGCCCAGCGATTCCGACAAGTCGCGGGCTGCCACCAACGGCACCATGTGCGACAGGGTTTGTTCGAGGCAGCCATAAGGATATTCAACCAAGTAGCGCAAGCTCGGTTCGAGTTCACCCATGCCGGAGCGGTCGATGGTGACGATGGCTTCGCTATCGACAAGCAACGTGGCCGGGTCGGCGCGCAGGGTTTGGGCAAATGGTTTGTCGGCGGAAATATCGAGCGACGCAACCGTGCGTTGGGTGACTTGCGGCGTGTGCACCACCGGCACCGGCAGGGTCAAGGCATCGCGTTCAGCGCCCAGCGTCGCATCAAAGGTGAATTGCGCTTGCTCGACATTCGACGCAACAATTGGAAAATTGACGCGTGCAGTGCCATTGGCAGGTACATTAACTTCGGCGGTGGTGATGCTGGCCACCGCGCCGGTAACTTGCATTTTGACTTTGGCGACGCCAGCAACTGCCGTGCGGTTGTTCACTAACACGCCCATGGTGGCGCTATCACCGGGGCGCAGGATGCGGGTGAGGGCAGGGCTTAACACCAACGGCTTGGTGATGAGCAACGGCTTTTCACCTGCGCCAAACATTTCGCCAACGTCGGCAGCGACCGCCATGACGCGGAAGGTGGTGAGATTGTCGGGGGCAACGAATGAAAACGTTGCTTCACCGTTGCCGTCGGTCACCAGGCTTGGTGCCCAAAATGCTGTCGCCATAAATTTGGAGCGCACTTTTTGGGCGTCATTGCTGCTGGCAAAGTCGCCGCCTTCGTCGACGTCGGTGCCGTTTGGATCGATTGGGCGCAATACGTACGGCACGTTGCTGGCATTGTTGACGCCGTACATCCACGGTGCGTAGAACGTCAGCATTGGATTCGGCGTTTTGTAGTCGATGAGCTTGAGCACGCCTTCGTCGGCGACGGCGACCGCAAGTTCGGCGGCAACCGGCTTGCCGTTGTGGCTAACTTTGACTTTGCCCGTGACGGTATCGCCGGGGCGATGGGTGCCGTTGTCGAGTTCGATAGCAACATCGAGCTCACGATCTTTGCTTTCGACATTGATCGTTGCGATGCCCATCTTGAGTTGCGGCCGACCGCGGTCACCCGCGCCCGTGCGACCGCTGACCATGGTGACGCTGGCAAATACGTTCGGGCCCCAGCCGGCAACGATTGGAAGTTCCACCGCTTCGAGTGGGCCGTTGCTCACGGGAATGACGCGTGCGTCTAAAATGCCAGCGCGTTCAACCACCACCAGCGTCGAAGCATTCTTGAGATTGGCTTGTGCAACCAAGCGTGCGGTTTCGCCAACTTTGTACGAGGCTTTGCCAACGATGATGCGCATCGAGTTGCCATCGCTGTTGCCCCACAAGTTTTCGCCACGGCCGGTGACCCACACATCGGTGGTGGTGCTAACCGCACGGCCTGCGCGGTCTTTGCCTTCTAGCTTTAGTTCATAGCTGCCGGGCTCGGCGATTTTTACCATGGCACGGGTTGCGCCCGTGGTGCCGACGACAACTTGTTGCGAACCGGTGGTGCCTGCTTTGTTGCTGCATTCATAGCTGTCCCGATTGCCGTAAGATTTCCATTCACAGTCGTACGCTTGTTTGGTCCAGGTCAGCGTGCCGGCAAACCCTACTTGTTTGCCATCTTGGGCCAGCGCGACAGCTTCAACTTGAAACGGCTTGCCAGCCGCTTGCACGTAATCATCGGTGTGCACGCCTGGGTAGGTGTCTTGGCGATGGGCGGTAATCACCGTCGACGCCGACATGGCTTGATGACTTTCGTCGGTGACGGTGGCGGTGATGATGTAGTCCTGGGCACCTTGCACGTCGGTGTTGTTGGCTTCTGGATCAAGTTCGCTGATCGCAAGCACGCCATTGCCATCGGTCAAGCCGCTGCCTTCGGCAACGCGGGTGCCGTCGTATTCGTAGCGGTAGTCCCACCAGTGATACGCCGAGGTGTCGAAATTGAATCCGTCGAAGCCTGCGAATGACATCGTATGGGTGCGGCGCACCACCCGCCACTTGACGGCGCTGTTGGCCACTGGCGCGCCGAATAGATATTTCGCTTTGACGGTCGCGGCCAGCGGTGCACCGACGGCAACCTGGGATTTGCCAGCGTTCGCTGCGAGCTCGGTGGCAAACGTCGCAGTGCGGAATTCTTCGACGGCGAAACGCTCGCGGAACGTCTGTTGGTCGACTTGCGCGTTGACATAGTAGTCACCGGTGTGAGCACCGGCTGGCAGGGTGTAATCAAACGTGAAGCCACCGAAAGCGCTGAGCTTCGCGCTGCCTGTGTAAACTTCTTCGTCGCGGCTGTCTTTTACTGACACCTTGACGGTTTTGGCTTTCGGCAGCGATGCGGCGTGGCCATTGGCAACATCGCGAATCAAGCCTTTGAAACGGACTTGATCACCTGGGCGGTACAAGCCGCGGTCCGATTGAATAAAACCGCGCAAGGCCGCGACGGCGTTATCGGTCGAAACGCCAAAGTTCCACGACTGCAAACCTTCTGTCCATTCGGAATTGGTTACCGCGATATCGGTGCCGTGCTGCACCAGCGCAAGCATGTGGCTGCTGCCGTCGAACGCGCCGTCGAAATCGTTGGCCCCTTCGGCTGCGATATCGGCGGCCACGGGGGCTGGCGCCACGGGCCGGAACGGCACCGTCGAAAACCGCACCAGGCCATCTTGATTGGTCGTTGCCGTCACCCGGGTTTTGCCATCACGGTCGAGCAGTTTTACGGCTGCGCCGGCAACCGGGGCACCTGTGCGCATATCGGTTACCCACGCCAGGCCCGTGTCAGCTCCGGCTTTGAGCATCACGCCTAAATTTGTCACGTTCACCAAGGCGCGCGCGCGGTCGTACGGTTCATTCCACTCTTTGCTTTCGCGATGAATGTCCGACGACGAAACTTCGAGCAGGTACATGCCGGACGGCGACGGGCCACATAGCTCGGCGAGCTTCGGTTTTTGTGGCACGTACTCAACCGGATCTTTGCTGAGCGTTTGGGTGACGGTTTTGGGCTTTAAGCCAAGTTCGTTCCAATTGATGCCAACATCTTTGGACTCCCACCGCGGGGTGTAATCGATGCTCGACGCCAACATGGTGCCGAGTTGGCTGGTGGGCACCGCTGCACAATTCACCGTGTAGGTGCCGATGTTGCGCGCCCAGATCGGAAATTCGCCCGACGCGGCTTCGACCACGGTCATGCCGGTGGCCATGTTGAGGGCTGGGTGCGCGTCGGAAACTTTGAATGCGAAGGTCTGCGGCGCCGCTTGTTTTTGGCCAAACGTATCAACCAAGCCAGCGACCGTGATCTTGTAATCGGTGAACGCTTTGAACTTGCCAGCGAGGTTGTAGGTGCGGCCGTTGTTCGACAACCAACCTTCGGTCAGGTTGGGAATCGCAGGCGTTGCGCTGAGTGCTTTGTGCAACGCTTCTTCGGTAACCGGCGTGCTGAAGGTGATTTCAACCCGCTCGCCGACGGCGCGAATCGTTTCGTTTTCCGGGGTGAAATCATCGATGCGCAGCGGCCCGTGGGTTTGCAGTGCCATCACGGCTGGGTCTTTCAAGACCTGGCCGTTGGCAGACCGTAAGCCGTCACACACCAGCGCATAGCGGGTATCAAGCTCTAGTGGGTTGACCGGCGTCACGTGCGCAACATGCATGTCGGCACCGCGATACGCATGGGAACCAGTGGTCGGGCTAGGCGCGGCTGGTGGTACCACCCGCAACGCCAGCGGGGCAGCCGCCTGTACGAGCGGTTTATAGTAAGCGGATTCGCTGATCGAAGACCCCGGGTTAAAGTCGTGGTCAGGTTTGGTTGCAGCTTCGAGTTTGCGAAGGTTGCATTTTGCAGCAACGTCAGCCGCTGCAACCGGTGTCGAAAACTCAATCGGCAGTTCTGGCGCAGTCGTAAGCAGCGACATATCGCTGGAAAAGCCAGCAATCGCTAACACGCGATTGGCGAACTCCGATTTGTACGGGCCGGCTTTGCGTTCCAAATTGCCAGCCAACGCAACGCTGAGATTGACGTCGAAATCGACATAACCTTTGGTTTCGATGCGAATGGTTTGGCGGTTTTGCCAGGTTGCAGTAAATGGCATCGCTGGCGTCACCACCAGATCGCCTTTGGCTACCGGTTTACCAACCTCGGCGTCAGAAACGACTGGTTTGTCGAAGCGGATTTCGATTGGCGTGATGTCATTTTCATAAGGCAACGGCGTGACGCCCAACACATGGATGGCGCTTGGCGCCGTGCCGGGCTGGTGCGCTGCGTGTTGGCCACAACTCAACGAAGCGGCAGAAATAAATATTGTAGATGCAAAAGCGGAGAGCTTTTTCATAGTTTCCCTGACAGGTTGCACGAAACGTGCCGCGCTAGGGGTTTACAAGTGCAGATCTTTAACGAGTGGGCTACGGACCCGCATGGCGTGTGCACCGACGAGAAAACCGCACCGCGCTACAGCTTGCACGAGCATCGCACACCGTGTGCGTTTGCGCTCACGGCCGCTGTGTGGGCGGTGACGCGGCCAGTGTGTCGGGGCAGACGCGGGCTGCAAGCTCGTATCGCAACAAATTGTCACATGAGAGTTACCTCACATGGGTGAAATTCCCGACCGCAAGTTGCCCAATTTGCTCCGATATCTTGGTAACTTGCGACCCGTATGATTACGAATCGAACTTCGCGAATTACTCTGTGGTTTACTGCGTTATTGCTGGGTGCACTCGCACTGTTTAGCAGCGCTGGCACGGCACACGCCCAAGCCTGCCCACAAACCAAGTCGGGCACCAAATACAAAGTTAAGATCGAATCGGCGCCACCCGGCGCCACCGTCTATCTCGACCGCAAAGAGTGCGGCGCAGTGGGCGTGACACCATGGAGCGGTACCCTTGCCGCTGGCGACATCACGGTGATCGTCGAGCTCGATGGCTACAACCCAGAAAGCAAGCCGCTCAAAGTTGCGCGGTCGCGGACCGGCTCATCGTTGTTCGTGCCACTCATCAAGAAGAACGACCCGCCCAAAATTGACGTGCGCGCGGACGCCGACAAGAGCCTGTTTGGGGCGCAAGTTTTCATCGACGGCCAAGGCCAAGGCCAAGCGCCAACGATCGTGACCACGACGCCTGGGCGTCACTTGGTTGAAATCCGCAAAGACGGTTTTGAAACCTTGTCGCAGTGGATCGAAGTCAAAGAAAACCAAACCGCAACGTTGTCGCCGCAACTCAAAGCCATTGCCAAGCCAACGTTTGGCACCATCGTGGTGGAAGCCGACGTGCCAGATGCCGAAGTGTACGTCGACGGCAACAAGCACACCGACAACACGCCAGCGGTGATTGCGAACGTCGTTGAAGGTACGCACGTGGTTGAAGTGCGCAAAGCCCCAGCGGTGCCATGGAAACAAACGGTGGTCGTGGTGGCCAACCAACAAGCCAAAGTGCGCGCTGAACTCAAAGCCACGATCAATGGTCAAGGTGGCGTTATCCGGGTGATCTCGAACGTTGCCGAAGCGCATGCGTTCATTGATGGCACTGACATGGGCCAAACCCCGGTCGACATTAAGGATGTCAAAACCGGTGAACACGTGATCGAAGTCAAAGCCCCTGGTTACCAAACCCGCGTGGAAAAAGTGACCAGCAATGCCGGTCAATCGCAAGTGCTCAAGATCGACCTCAACGCAGAAGGCCCATCGGGTCAAGGCACGTTGAAAGTTATCTCGCAAACCCCCGACGCCGATGTGTACCTCGACGGTGCCGCAGTTGGTAAAGCGCCACTCGACAAGAAGATCGATGCGGGCAACCACAAGGTGCTAGTCAAACTCAACGGTTACAAAGACTTCTCGCAAGACGTACGCATCGAAGGTGGCCAAACCATGACGGTGACCGCTGAAATGAAAGCGGTTGGTCGGTTGCGTGTGTTGTCGACTCCAGATGGCGCCGCCGTGCTGATCAACGGCTTGCCCGTTGGTAAGACCCCGCTCGATACCGAAGTCGAAGTTGGCCAAACCGTGGTCAAAGTTTCGCTGCCCGGCATGGTGTCGCAAACTCGCGACCTCAATATCGCTGGCGGCAAAACGGAAACCATCTCGGTCGAATTGCCAGTGGAAGGCAAAAGCGAAGTGGAAATGCTTGCTGAGCAACGCGGCCTGTCGTCGTTTGGCGCCCGCACGTTGCCACGCGGCCGTTCGACCGTCGACATGAGCGTTGGCTATCCGTACTACTTGCAAGGCCGCATCAATGTCGGTGGTGGCAAGCTGGCCAACTTTGGCTTCGACGCTGGCGTAACCCTACGCTCGATGTTTGCGCGTTCGGAACTTGGCTTGGGTGGCCGCGTGATGTTGGCCGATAAAGAGCCATTCTCGGCCGGTGTGTTCACCGACTTGTACTGGGGCTCGAAGCTGCTCGACAACACCGCGCGCAACGGCCTAACCTGGGATGTGGGCGCTGCGGCGTCGTTGACTGCGCTGACTCATGCAACCATCACCATGCGCGCCTACTTGAACATGTGGTCGGATCGCCATTGTCCAGAAGACAAGATGAGCAAAGACGGCCTCGGCGTTTGCCAAGACTATGCTGATGGCACCATCGACCCAGAAACCAAGACTCGCGTTGAAGCGCTCACGGGCCAAAAAGGCAACGACTTCTTCTCGCGCGATCAAGGCATCCGCTTGATGATGTCGATCGCAGCGGAAGTTGCGTTGCAACAACGTTGGAACGTGTTCGGTATTCTCGAAGGTGCACCATTCCAAAGCGAACGCGCGTTGTTCACCAACGTGTTTGCACACTCGATGCCGAGCTCGGACTTCGGCTTGTACTTGCGCGTCGGTTTGACCTACAAGTTCTAGGCTTTTTTTCGCAGGTGCACACACTGCATCTGCAGACAGCTGCGGTAGGGTGGGGGCGTGAGCGAAAGCATGGTGCGCGTCGTGCGGCGTTCGGTGTTGTTGGCGGGCGCGACGCAAGCTGTTTTGATCGCGCTCCTTGTTAGCAACGCCCGCTACGCTTTGCTCTCGCCGCAAGCGGCCACGTGGTTGAGCCTTGCCAGCTCGGTCAATGGCGCCGCGAGTGCATGGGTGGTTGGCATCGCGTTCACGAAGGTGACCGCAACGCCGAGTTCCGGGCTATGGCTGCGCGTTGGGCGTGGGCTGATCCTCGGTCTTGCCGGCGCGGACACCCGCAAGACCGAGGGTCAGCCCACGCCCAACGCGCAGGCATAGCCCGGAACT
>JAKQOD010000824.1 GCA_029565465.1 Deltaproteobacteria bacterium | reverse complement strand
AGGCTTCGCCATCGGCGGCGGCCACATCTTGCACTTAGTGTGCGATTTGAGCATCGCTGCCGATAACGCCAAGTTTGGCCAAACTGGCCCACGCGTCGGCAGCTTTGACGCTGGCTTTGGCAGCTCGTACTTGGCACGGATCGTTGGGCAGAAAAAAGCGCGCGAAATCTGGTTTTTGTGCCGCCAATACAGCGCGCAAGAAGCGCTCAACATGGGCTTGGTCAACACGGTTGTGCCACTCGCCGAACTCGAAATCACCACCATTGGTTGGTGCCGCGAAATGTTGGCGATGTCGCCAACCGCGCTGCGCTTCTTGAAGATGGCGATGAACGCCGACTGCGACGGCCAAGCTGGCATGATGGCATTCGCTGGCTCGGCGACGCTGATGTACTACACCAGCGAAGAAGGCAAAGAAGGCAAAAACGCGTACTTGGAAAAACGCGCACCGGATTTCGACCAATTCCCTCGGTATCCGTAAGGCATTCGCGAGGGCCGCTGGCTGGCCCTCCGCTATCAATTTTCGATTTTGTGACCGCTCTTTATGTCCAACGAATCAAGTCCTCCTCAACTAACCTGCGCAGTGGTTCTAAACGGCAACCGCTCCTTGGATCCGCGCGACGCGACGCACGGCAGGGGTGAATGCCGTGGCTTCGCCACGGCAGAGGGGACGGGAAGGTCCCCTGTCAAATGACACAACCTAGTCGTGCGATGGCGTGGGTGCTTGCAGCGCGGGTGCGCACGTTGCCTGCGGCTGCAGTGCCGGTTGCCGTCGGCACAGCGTGTGCCCATGTGCTTGGTGGCATTGCCTGGCCGGCGGCGCTGTGCGCGTTGTTTGGGGCGCTTGCGATTCAAATCGCAACCAACTTCGCCAACGATGTGTTCGACGCCGAAAAAGGTGCCGACGGCCCCAACCGGCAAGGCCCACCACGTGCAGTGTCGTCGGGCTGGATCACGGCAAAGCAAATGAAGCTAGCCATGATCGCAGCGTTTGCGGCTGCCACGGTTGCTGGCGCGTATCTCGTTAGCGTCGGCGGTTGGCCGGTGGTCGCCATTGGCATTGCATCGATTCTCAGCGGCATCGCATACACCGGCGGCCCCTACCCGCTTGGCTACAACGGCTTGGGCGATATCTTTGTTTTCATCTTCTTTGGCCCGGTTGCCGTACTCGGCACGGTGTGGGCCCAGCGCTTTGTGGTGCCAACCTTTGCAATTTGGATCTCGATTCCGGTTGGGCTGCTGGCCGCGGCCATCTTAGTGGTCAACAATCTGCGCGACCGCGACACCGATATCGTCGTCGGTAAACGCACCCTGGCGGTGCGCTTTGGCCGCACTGCAGCGTTAGCGCAATACGCCGGCCTGCTAATCGCTGCCGCCGTGATTCCGGTTGGGCTCGCGCTGCATTACCACAGCAATTGGCTGCTGCTGCCACTGGCTGCAACGCCCATCGGCGTGCTGCGCTACCGGGCTTTGGTGGCGGCGCGCATCGGCGCCCAGTTTAATCAGTTGCTCGCTGCAACCGCACAACTGCTGTTGTTGTACGGCGCCTTGCAGGTCGCAGCGCTCGTGCTGGCGTAGCTGCTGCGCGCCTACGGCTTGCGCATCAAGATCAAGTGATTGCTATTTTTGCGATCTGGATAGCCGAAGCGAAACTTTAGGTCGCGTGCTGGCTGAGCTTTGTATTCAGCCTTCCACGATGGCGTGATTGAATTGCCCGCTGGCATGTTCGTCGCTTCAAACTTGCCAAACGTTTCGTACACGAAACCTGCTGGCTTGCCGTACTTCGGCCCAATGCCCGTCGAGTCCGAGGCCATCCATTGCACGTTGTCGATGAGATATTTGCGCATGGTGGTAAAGTCGTTGAAGGTCAGCAGATAGCTCGCCGCCTTGGTCATCGCTGCAACCTTGCCCTTTTTCTCAAGGTGCGTAAGCACCCCCGGCGCCTTCTTGACATGGGCGTCGTCGAGGTTGGCTTGAATGTGGCGATACACTTGTTCGCGTGTGCTGCCCTTTTTGTGGAAGCGCAGCTCGACACTGCCAAATGCAGCATTGCGCTTGCCGCCTTGCAGTTTTTTGGCATCGATCGCCGCGATCGCCGCATCGTCGAGATATTCGATATCGCCGGTGGCGTTGATGGTGAAATACCGCATGCCATCGAGTTCGTAGCCGTGCACCCACAGCGCCGACAAGCTGAACAACAGCTGCGTCGAAATGGCAGAGCCACGCATCGCTCCGATCATGTTCATCGTGACCGAAAAGTTTTCGCGATACAGCGACGACAATTCAACCGCTGCCGTCGCCAACGCTTTGCGCAGCGCGGTGGGTTTAAGCGCTGCCAAGCCACGCGGATCGCCAGCTGGCTCTAAGCTCAACGTAGTAATTTCGTCAGCATCGGGAAACACCGTGAGCGCGGTGGCCAAATCGCCGCCAGCGAACGGATACACCACGGTTTTAGGAATCGTGGTTGCCACATGCTCGGCGAAAAACGCCCGCGCAGGTGTTGCCCATTTTTCGCGGTAGTCGTTTTGCGCGGCGGACACCGTTTTGCAGTGCTCAGTTACCAGTTTGATAACCTCAGGGCTGCCTTGCGGAGCGCTTGCACAAGCGCCATTGGCCAGCAGCAACTGGGCTTCGGGCAAAAACTCATGCGGCGTGCCGGCATGAGCGGCCGTCCCCGCCGCCGCAGTGAACGCCAAAAAGGAAAATAGTGCCGTAGTCCCAAGCCAAGGTGTCAAAGTCATATTTCGTTACCGCTTCGAGCGTTCGCTCGGGCGCTCCATTCTGGCGAGAATCTGCCACATCACCGCGCGCGCGGCCACTGTGCTACACATCGACCATGCATGATTTGGTCGCTGCAGTCCCTCCTGCCGTAAATGAACCAACCCTTGGCTATGCGCCTGGCTCCACCGAACGCGCTGCGCTCAAAGACGCGCTGGCAACCGTGGCACGCGAAGTCATCGAAATCCCGATTGTGATCGGTGGCCAGCGTTACACCACCGGCCGCTTTATGGATGTGGTGATGCCACACAACCATCGCCAGGTCATCGCTCGGTTTCACTGCGCTGATACCCAATTGGCCGAACAAGCCATCGACGCTGCGCTGGCTGCGCGCCGTGCGTGGGCCGACATGCGTTGGGAAGCCCGCGCGGCGATTTTCCTCAAAGCCGCCGACTTGCTTGCTGGCCCTTGGCGCGCGCGCATTAACGCGTGCACCATGCATGGCCAATCGAAGACTGCGCATCAGTCGGAAATCGACGCGGCTTGTGAGCTGATCGACTTCTGGCGGGTTGGCGTTTCGCAAGCTCACTCGCTGTATCAAATGCAACCGATGTCGGCGCCAGGCATGTGGAACATGCTTGAGCTGCGCCCACTCGAAGGCTTTGTGTTTGCACTGACGCCGTTTAACTTTACGGCCATCGCTGCCAACCTGCCAAGCGTGCCAGCGTTGATGGGCAACACGGTGGTATGGAAGCCTGCCGAAAGCCAAATGTTGGCGGCGTGGGAAACCTTCAAGCTGCTCGAAGAAGCTGGGCTACCGCCTGGCGTCATCAACTTTTTGCCTGGCTTGGGTCACGAGTTGTCGCCGGTGATGATGGACCATCCTGAACTCGCAGCGTTGCATTTCACGGGGTCGACGGACGTTTTCCGCAGCTTGTGGAAACGCACAGCAAACAACTTGGAGCGCTACCGCAATTATCCGCGGCTTATCGGCGAAACCGGTGGTAAAGATTTCATCATTGCCCATCCATCGGCCGATGCCAAAGCGCTCACCGCAGCGATTATTCGCGGCGGCTTCGAGTATCAAGGCCAAAAGTGCAGCGCTGCGTCACGCATCTACATTCCGCAAAGCATTTGGGACGTGATGCGCGATGACCTCGTTGCTCACATCGAAGCGATCAAGGTTGGGCGCGTCGACGATTTCTCCAACTTTATGGGTGCCGTCATCAAGCAAGCGGCTTTTGATCGGCACACCGCAGCGATCGCCGAAGCCCGCGTGACACCGGGCATGCAGGTGCTTGCCGGTGGCCACACCGACGATAAAGAAGGTTGGTTCGTGCGGCCAACGCTGTTGACCACCGAAGATCCAGGCGTTCGTCACATGCGCGACGAATTCTTTGGCCCGATTGTGACAGCGCACGTGTATCCCGACGCTGCCTGGGATGAAATGCTGCCGATCGTCGATCGCACGTCGGCCTATGCATTGACCGGTGCCGTGTTCGCGCGGGATCGCCATGCGCTGATGCAAGCGGCCAACGAGCTGCGCCATGCAGCGGGCAATTTCTATTTCAACGACAAACCTACCGGCGCGGTCGTCGGCCAGCAGCCCTTCGGTGGCGCCCGCGCTTCAGGCACCGACGACAAAGCCGGCTCGGCGTTTAATCTGTTGCGCTTCACGGCGCCTCGCACTATCAAAGAAACGTTTGTTCCGGTCACGGACTATCGTTATCCGTTCATGCGCGAACCGTAGGCAGATGTCCTACCTCGGGCTGCGCCTGCGACGTAAATGCCTCGCAATAACGGTTGGCGCCGCACGGCATCATTGCGATGATGAACGGTGATGAGCAAATCTACCGTTTGGGTGGCTAGTGCTGCGTTACTTACCGTGTTCGCATGTGGCAAACGGCCAAGCGCAATCGA
>JAKQOD010000813.1 GCA_029565465.1 Deltaproteobacteria bacterium | reverse complement strand
CGTTGGGCCACGCTTGTATTGCAGATCGCTGACATCACACCGGAACTTGTGATGAATCGTCAGCCGTGCCCGTGCCCATGTCCGTGTCCATGTCCGTGTCCATGTCCGTGTCCGCGACCGTGTCCGTATCCGTATCCGTGTCCGTGTCCGTGCGCCGTTACGGCACCACGCTAGGCTGATCCGACCCCGGGTTGGTCGACGGTGCGACGGTTGATGGCGTCAAGGTCGTCGTCGGCGCCGGTGGCAATGCGGGTGGATTCTCGGGCTGCACTGCAGGCGGCGCTGCCGGTTCAGCTGCCGGCGTTGGTGTTGGCGTTGGCGTCGGCTGCGCAGGCGTCGGCGCACTCGGCGGATCCGCAGGCGGCGGCGTTTTGCGCTCCGCTGCCGCATCGGCCGCTTCATTGGCCTCAACCTCGGCTTTGGCGACGCCTAGATCCTGCAACGCTTGGGCTTGCTCGGCGGCGGAAATCACGCCCATGCGATGCATGCGCAAGACTAAACGCGCACATTTGCGATTCAAGTTACCAAACTGGCGATTGGGTGAGCGCAACTTTGGATTGGGCAACGCCACGGCCAGCCGCGCTGCTTGTGCTGGCGTCAAGGCTGCCGCGTTATGGCCAAACCAAAATTTGGCTGCGGCTTCGGCCCCAAAAACACCGTCGCCCCATTCAACCACGTTGAGATACAATTCCAAGATCCTCGTTTTTGTCAGCTCGGCTTCGAGCTGATCGGCAATCGCCAGCTCGCGCACTTTGCGCCAGAGCGAACGCTGCGGCGACAGGTAAAGATTTTTCGCGAGCTGTTGCGTGATCGTGCTGCCACCAGCACGCATACCGCCTTGCGCCCAGTTGGCACGTGCAGCGTGATACATCGCCGTCCAATCGGCGCCGGCATGTTCGTAGAAGCGATAATCTTCAGCCAACACCACTGCAATCCGCAGATACCTCGAAATGTGCGGTAGCGAGCGCCACTGCCAACGCAGGTTGAATTTGCGATGCAACGCTGCCGCTTCGCTGCGGCGCAATTCAATAAAGGCGGTTGTCGTCGGATTTTCGTTACGCAACGCGGCCACGTTTGGCACGCTCCACCAAACCGCAAGCGCGACTACCGCCGTCAACAACAAGGTTCCTTCGCCGCTCCACCGAAGAATGCGCAGCGCTTGCTGTTTGCGGGCTACCGACATGTTGGCGCTGGCACGCCGCGCATGCGTGGATCGGCATCGCTAGCTGCAACGCCTGCAAACAACGCAGCGCCATCGAATTGGCTACCCATCCACCAGTTGCTGGCGGCCCAACACGCGAGCCAGCCGCCTTCCCACTCGATCGGGCCTGCGCAGTTGGCGCGTTGTCGCCTGCCTTCGGCAATCACGGCAGCATCGACCACGCTGGCCAACTGTTTGGCAACTTGTTCCCGGACGTCGACAAATTGCCAGCCATGGTCTGGCCGAGTTAGTGGGTCGTAGGCAATTTCCGCTTCCGGCACGGCTTGGTTTTCGCTATCTGCAAACGTGGCAAAACCAGTCCACTGACCAATCGTTGCGTTGGGCGCGGTAACGGCGGCGCGCCACGGTGCAGACCATTGATGCGTGCGCACCGTCCAGTGTGCGGTGGCCCAGATCTTTTCTTCGATGATCGCAGGTGTTTGTTGCAACCGATTGGCTGCCTGCTGCGCGTCTTGGCGCCGGGTATCAACATTGTGTTTGCTGGCATCGGCGATATTGCAAGCCCGCTCTTTTTCCGTGCGCTCAGGGCAGCTGTAGCAACTGCCGGCGCGCGACAGCGTCGATTCCGCAGTTGAACAGGTCGATTGATCGTCGCGGGCTCGTTCTTCGGCTTGGCGTAGCTGTTCACGGGTGAAAACTTCGTCGCGGGCCGCCGTGCGGTATTCGGGGTTGTCGCGCCGGTCGATGCGTGCCACGTACTGCTTGCTCATGCCTTGTTCACTGACTTGATGGCTGACCGCCGAAACGTCAACGACGACTTCGTATTGCAATTGCGGCGCGAGCTTGGACCGTGACGCACATGCAACCCGCCCGGTGGGGCCGCCAAGCAGCGCGCTCGTCGAGGTACAGATGTCAGCGATGGGGATGGGCCCGCCACCGACCAGCGTCAAGCGTGGCCGCATCA
>JAKQOD010000811.1 GCA_029565465.1 Deltaproteobacteria bacterium | reverse complement strand
GTGAAGCTCCGCGGCTGCCGGCCGCGCTTGCTGCAGCGCTTGAGCTCGATGCGCAAGGCAACCCATGGGTGGCCATTGTGCAGTCGGACTTTACGCTTGCGCTTGGCCACGTGGAGGCCGGAGCACTGCGTTTCGAGCCGGTTGCAGGTTGGCAATCCAACGGGCTGTGGTTTGGGCTCGGGCATCGCGGCAACGACGTGTTGGTCGCCAACACTGGGCAGCTCGCGCGCTTGCACGACGGAGCTTGGACCGTGACCAACATCGTCAGTGATTGCACGTCTGCGAAATGGGAAACCGTGTCGACTGCGACCGGCATCGATCGTGGGGGCCGGATCTATCAAAGTTGCGTGCAAGTCATCTGGCCCAAAGCGCCACCACCACAAGAACCTTACATGCCATCACCGCCACCAGCGCCAATCGCTGCGCGCCTGGTAGTTGGCGCGTATGAGCCCGACAAATCGGGGTGGCAGCGCCTCACCGTAAAAACGTTGCCAGCGAATACAAAGATGGCGCTTACCTCGTGGGTGAATGCAGCTGGCGAAGTCGAGTTTGGTGGCGCCGAGATCCGTATTGACTCAGCGAGCCGCATGCACAAGCGGATTGCCGTGATAGCGCCTGCCGAGTCGTCCCCGCAGCCGTGGCTGGTTGTGCGTCGCGCTGGGCGGCGCCTTGGTATTTTCCACGGTGCTGCGCTTGCAACGCCCACGTTAAGCGGCGAAGGCGTGGTTGCGGTTGCTGACGGTGATGGCCCGTGGCAGCCACTCGTTGGCGCATGGCCCGCAGGCGTTTCGGGTAAGGAGGTTGCTTTATCGCCAGCAATTGCTATCGGTCCCGACGAACAACCGGCCGTTGCGTGGAGCACCGGTAGCAACATTGCATTGCGGCGCTGGGACGGTAAAGCATGGCAAGCCTTGCCAGATATTCCAGGGCGTGGCCCGCTTGGGTTGGCGGTCGATCAAGCCCACGCGTTGTGGGTTGGCGACGATGTGCAGGGCCGGCCTAGCCACACCGACCGCGAGGGATGGGGCCTGCGTCGAGTTACCGACGCTGGCGTGGAAGTCTATCCGCCGCTTGTATTTAGTCGGGATACGCCCATCAATCAAATGCATAACTCCACCCGTCCGCGGTTACGCGTGACCGAAGCGGGCAGGCCAGCGGTTGCCTTCGAATGGCAGTACAACACGCTGCGCATGATGTACGAGCCAGGGACCAAAACCTGGGTTGCTGACACGCGTGCAGTCACTGAGCAACCGGTCCCGCTTGAGCGCACATGGGCTGGGGCTGCGGTTGCGTTCGACGGGGCAGGGCAACCTTTTATGGTCCGAGTGACCACCGCTGGCCTGCTGGTGGCCAAAGGAATTGGCCAGTTGCTCGATGTTCTCGATGATCCGTTGCCGCCGAGCATCGTGCGCTGGGCGCCGGCGATTGCGGTTTCGGCGCATCGCATTTGTGTTGCCTGGTCGAGCGAAGGTTGGCAGCCAAGCGTCTTCGTACGCTGTCATCGTCGGTAGCGCGCTTTAGTCTTTGGCAACGTAATCAATCGCGGCTGCGCGATCGTCGAACGGCACCGGCGCTATGCCCGAGAAAAATGTGAACGCGCGCAGCAGGATACGTTTGTAGCCGACGACGCCAACAATCGCGCTGCGCAACGCCATGCGGTTGAACAGTTCTTTGCCAAGCTTGTTGGCACGGTCCATCACTTGCGAATCGATGTTGACGCCGGTGATGTCGGTAACCGTGCGCATTTTTTCAGTTTGCAGCCGGGTGTTGGCTTCCATCGCAGCCAACGCTTCCAGCACGTCTGCCGTGGTGGCACACGCGGTGAGGTCATTGATAAAGATCTTTTGAGAGCCGCGCATGACGCTCGACACCACTCGGTTACGATCGAAGCCCATCAAAACCTCCACACGGCGCTAGCGCTCTATGCAGAGCATAGCACTCAATCAGTCGTCGCGTACAACGTAGTCGAGCGCAGCTTCACGGGTATCAAACGGCACTGGTGCCATGCCGGAAAAAAACGAAAACGTGCGCAATAGAATTTTCTTGTAACCGGTGACGCCGACGATCGCGGTGCGCAGCGCTTTGGCATTAAAAACTTCTTTGCCCAACTTGTTGGCGCGGTCCATCGCAGCAGTATCGATAATTACGTTCGTGATATCGGTGACCGAGCGCATGTTGCCGGGCTGCGCCAACGCATTTGCCAGCATTGCATCGATGGCCGCCATCACATCGGCGGGCGTCTCGCAGGCCGTGAGGTCATTTACAAAAACCTTCACCCCTTTGTGCATCACCGTGACAATCACCCGGTTCTTGTCGAACGCCATGCGCGCAGTATTTCACATTTTGCGGCCTGCTGCCGCTCGAACGCACCATGCGTTGCTACATGGGCGGCGGCGCGGTCGGTTCGGTTGGCGCGGGCGGTTCGGTTGGGCCGGGCGGTTCGGTTGGCGCAAGCGCTGGCTCATCGCTTGGTGATACCGCGTTTGGCGCAGGCGCGGCCTCGATGGTGGGGAGTCGCACGTTGGTTGTGCGCAGGTCGCGATTCACCAGGTCGCG
>JAKQOD010000788.1 GCA_029565465.1 Deltaproteobacteria bacterium | reverse complement strand
GGCGCTGGTGATGGCGGCCGCCATCGTTGTGTATGCACCGGTTGCCGCGTTGATGCGCCGTCGGCGCAGTGCCGTGCTTGCACCATTGGTGTGGCCAACTCCGACGAAGATTGATCGCAAATTAGTTGGTGGCGCAGCCTTGTTTGGTGTTGGCTGGGGCTTGGCAGGTTATTGTCCGGGGCCCGCATTGGTTGCATCGGTCGCCGGATCGCCGGCTGCACTTGGGTTCGTGGCAGCGATGGCAGTAGGCTTGTTGTTTGCTACATTGCAACGGTGACCGAGTTGTTGCAACGGATGATTACCCGGGTCACGCCTGCACGTCCGGTTCCTGATCCTGCTCACGTTGCACGTTGTGCTGCCGTTTCAGTTATCGTGCGTGCGATCGACGGCGCACCGCACACGCTATTGCTCAAGCGCGCTGAACGCGAAGGGGACCCATGGTCGGGGCAGATCGCGTTGCCTGGCGGAAGGTTCGAGCGCAGCGATGCCGACTTGTACACAACGGCACTGCGAGAAACCCATGAAGAAACCGCGGTCGATCTGCGCGGCTCGCCGTATCATGGCCATGCTGAAGCGCTGCATCCGTTTTCAGCCGGGCCCAAGGGCATGCCGGTGACACCTTTTTTATTTTCGTTGGAGCATGAGCCACAGATCGCGCTCAGTGCCGAAGCGACTACCTGGTTTTGGTTTCCACTGCATTTGGCAGCTGACGGAAAACTTAATAGTTCCATATCGTTCCGTAACAATACGTTTCCTTCGTGGCAGTTTGGAGAGCATGCTGTGTGGGGCTTGACCATGCGCATTTTGGCCCAGTTCATCGCTCGTTAGTGCTGGGAATTCGCCCGATGACCGGCGTATGGTGCGCGCCATGAAAGCGATTCAACGGTTGGTTGAAGTGGCTGCGCTCAGCGCAGTGGCGTTACTTGCAGCGGCATGTGGTCCTGCCGCACGTAATTGTTCCGATCCCGCAATGCTGGAAACCGATCCAGCGAATTGCGGCGCCTGTGGCAATCAGTGCAACAGCGATCAAGGCTGTATGGCTGGCGCTTGCTACGACTTGCCGTGCGAGCCTGGCAAAATCAGCAAGTGCTACAACGGCACCAAAGACACCCAAAATGTTGGCAGCTGTAAAGACGGCTCGAAAACATGCGCCGCTGACAAAACCTGGGGGCCATGCGTTGGCGAAGTCTTGCCAGGTGCAGAGCTGTGCGGCAACAACCTTGATGACAACTGCAGCGGCGCGGTTGACGAAGATACCGATCTCGACGGTGACGGGTTCACCACGTGTCAAGGTGACTGCTGTGACAGCATCCAATGCAGCAAACCTGGCTTGGTAAATCCCGGCTCGTTTGAAATTGCCGGCAACAGCGTCGACGACGATTGCGACGGCATGGTCGACAATCCTCAGGCCTCGTGTGACAGCACCTTGCAATCGAATAGCAATCTGCCGCTCGATTATGTGCGGGCCATGGACTTGTGCAAGGTGACCACTGCCACGGACAAAAGCTGGGGCGTGATCAGTGCCCAGTTCACCAAAGCTGATGGCACCGGGCTGCCTGCTGCGGTGCAGCGCTCGATTCGCGCTAAATTTGGCAGCACGGTTTTGCCGAAAGCTGGCAGTTCTCTCGCCATTTTATCGACGGGGGCAGCCGCCGGCAAAAACGATATGAATCCGGCGTACGCTGAGTTCGACTCTGCTAGTTCAGTGAGCGCCGCATCGCCTTTTCCTGCCGATTTTCTGTCGGCCAATGGCGGCAAGTTGCCCAATGCGCCGGGCTGTCCAGAGCCATTTGGCGCGCGCGCCAACGATCCCATCATGTTGACGTTGACCGTGCGGGTGCCGTCGAATGCGAAGTCGTTTAGCTTGGCGTCGAACTTCTTCAGCTCGGAATTTCCAGAGTACACCTGCTCGCCGTTCAACGATTTCTTTGTCGTCTTGTTGGACTCTACCTTCAACGGCATGCCGGCGAACCCAGCCGACAAAAATTTGGCGTTTTACCAAGATGCCGGCGGTGGCAAGTATCCGGTTGGCGTGAACTTGGCGTACTCAGCCAACGGCACCGGCACTGGTTTGTTCAACCAATGCGTCAATGGTGAAACTGGCTGCGCCGAAGGCGACACAGGTTCGATCACCACCTGCCAAAGCACAACGGAATTGGCGGGCACGGGCTTCGATACGCCACGTCCCGGTTCGTGCGACAGCAACAGCTTGATGGGCGGCGGCACCGGTTGGCTGGTTACGCGTGGCAACGTCGTCGGTGGTGAAGTGATCAAGCTGCGTATTGCGATTTGGGATACCAGCGACTCTTCGCTTGACTCGCTGGTGTTGCTTGACAACTTCCAGTGGTCGGTTGAAGGCTCGGATCCTGGCACCGTGGTCGAGTAGCCGCTTAGCTGCGTTGCAGATTTGCTAACACGCGATCACGGTAGCTGTGCCACTCGGCGAACGTGCCTGCCAACAACGCGTGCAATGTAGCGCCGTCGGTGGCCAGCCCTGGATGCTTGATGCCTTCAGGCAACTGGCCGTGAGCAGCAGTGCGCCACCATCAGCGAAGTCGACCAGGTAGGTTGCCCGCAAGTCGAGCACGGCGCCGGCGCGTGCCAGAAATGCTTGCAACGTCGGCTGATCGATCGCTGCAGCTACTCCGCCTTCGAATCGTGACACATTGATGTCGAACCCCATGCGCGTCCTTTGCAGTAACGAGCTGAGCGTAGCAGGTACCGTTGCCACGCAGCGAAAAATCTTGCCGCCGGTCGGGCGCCGTTAGTCGGGCCGTGGCGTGCCGTGGTGAAACTGCCGCAGCGTGCGTGTTACAGGCGAACCATGGAGCTCACGCGCATTGTTTGTGCCGCTATGTTTCTCAGTATCGCTGCATGCAACCAAACCGATCCGCCAGCTAGCGTTGATGCACCAGCCGTCGTAGTTGATGCCGCGGCTGCCGTCGTCGATAGTGCGCCATGCACGCCGGGCGCCGCGTCGCTGAAGTGCGTCGATTCGAAGACGGTAAGTTTGTGCACCACCGATACCGATTTTGATGGGCAAGCCGATAGCGCTGCGACCACGGTGCAACTGACGTGCAAAAAGTTTTTTCGCAACGCGGGCGAAGCGAGCTGTGAAAACTTCAGCGCAACCGATACCGAAGCGTTGTGCACCATGGATGATGGTGGCCCGTGTGGCGTGTTTGTGTTGAGCGGCCAAGCCACGGTCGCGCGTTGCACTACCGATGACGCTGTTTGCATGTTGGACTTGTCGATTCGCAACTATCGTTGCAAAACGGCAACCGGCATCACCTGTGAACAAACTGGCGCTGCGTTCGTGCCGTTCTGCCGCGGCAATCTGTTGATCGAGCAATGCAACAGCGACGGCGATGGCAAGCATCAACCGTTCGTTGACGACTGCGCAGCGCTGGGCGGTGTGTGCGATGCCACGTTGCACAAGTGCGCGCAAATTCGCGCAGGCGGTGAGTGCCGCGACCCTGATTGGCTTTGTGCACCAGGGTTGACGTGTGTGAATCGAAAATGTCAGTGAAGCACCTGCGTGCGATGCCCCGATAAGCGGGCACGCGCACACGCACCCGAGGTTGGCGACGAATCTTGCAGCAAAGAGGCGTTCGCATGATAACGTTGCTCGCCGCCGTCGTGAGAGAAATTCTCACAGAATGTAAGGTGCTCCTCTATGCTTCGCTGTACAACTTTGCTGATTGTGTCGGTTGGTGTGTTCGCGCCAACGCTGGCGGGTGCAACCGATCTCAAATCGATCGATCCCGAAGGCGACGCACCGGCGCCGACAACGCCCGCGGATGCGGATGCAAGCGCGCCAGCTGCGACGGTGAAACCCATCACAGCGCCAGCTGACGACGAGCCCGTGGTCGAGCAAGGCCTGACCTTTCGCAACGGTTTTTCGATTTCGGTTGGACAAGAAACGGGCTCGGGCCCATCCGCTGGACTAACGGGCCAATTGTACGGTGTTGATTGGCGCATCGGTGCGCAGCTCAATGCAGCGCTGGGGCTTTACGTGCATTCGCACATCTCATTGGGGACGGCCAAAATTGGCGCAACATCTGGGCTGACAGGCAATTTGGCTACGGCTGTCGTCGGCGAATACACGCTTCCGGTGCGGCTGTTTGTGGGCGGCGGCGTTGGTTACGGCGTCCTCAACAATCCATCGGGGCCGCTCGCCGAAGTGCGCGCCGGTTGGTATCCGTTTAAAAAGACGTCAGAAGGCAAAGCTCGTCGACTGAATCTCGCCGTGGATGCACGCTTCTATTTCGCTGGCCCATCGATCGGTACGGTTACCCATATCGCGCTGTCGCTTGGCTACGATCGGTTTTAGAGCTGCGCGGAGTGAGCCCCGAAACGCCTGCTGGCGTCGAACGTAGCAATGAGATAGCTTATTGATTGATGTCACGGCGTTCCGAACTACGCAGCATTGCCTACCATCGCGAAATTGCACGCGAGTTGAGCGAGGCGACGATAGCATTGGCATTGCGCAACTTAGTTCGCGCTGAAACGCAAGGTACAACGCACCAGGTCTACATAGCGAAATGGCGAGAGTTGCTTGCGCGGCCATGGCCAGAGTTATGCGAAGCTATCCAGACTGATAGTGAACCGATGCGTGATTTGCGGCAGTGCTCGCCGTTTGCAGGCGCGTTGAGTCCACAGCAAAGGTGGCAGCTTTGGGCGAGCGTAGGGGCGGAACCGCGGTGAATCGCGCTGCGTTGGAACATATCATTCGCGCAGCTGCCGTGATTTCGGGTGACGATGAAATCATTGTTATTGGCAGCCAAGCGGTGTTGGGCAGTTTTCCGAACGCGCCTGCGGCGATGCTCTTAAGCGACGAAGCGGATGTCTATCCAAAGAATTTTCCCGAACGCGCGGACTTAATTGAAGGTTCCATTGGTGAACTCTCTCCGTTTCATATGACCTTCGGTTACTACGCGGAGGGCGCGAGCGAACAAACTGCAAGCTTGCCAGTTGGCTGGCAGGAGCGCTTGGTGCGAGTTCAAAATCCCAACACTCGCGGCGCTACGGGGTTGTGTCTTGATGTGCATGATTTGGTGGCCGCAAAACTGGTTGCGGGCCGCGAAAAAGACTCCGCGTATGCTGCTGCTGCGTTGGGCGCAAAGCTTGTCGACCTCAACGTGTTGCTCGATCGGATTGCCACGATCAACGTTGATGATCGATTGCGGCAGGCTGCAAGCGAGCGAGCGCAATCGCTCGTCGGTTAACGGTGGTTAACGTCGCACTGGCAAGCCGGCGGAGGCGAGGAATTCTTTGGCTTGGCCGATGGTGTGTTGGCCAAAGTGAAAAATCGAAGCCGCGAGCACAGCATCGGCGCCCGCGCGTAGGCCGTCGGCGAGATGTTGCAAGTTGCCGACGCCGCCCGACGCAATGACGGGCACCGAGGCTGCACGTGCGATGGCTTCGAGTAAGGCGCAGTCGTAGCCCTTGCCAGTGCCGTCGCGGTCCATGCTGGTGAGCAGAATCTCGCCAGCGCCGAGTTCAACTACGCGTGCGGCCCAGGCTTCGGCATCGAGGTTTTCGTCGGTGCGGCCGCCGTGGCTATAGACGCTCCAGCCACTGCTTGGTCGTGCTTTGGCGTCGATCGCAACAACGATTGCTTGGTTGCCAAAGCGGTCGGCGAGGGCGCTGATCAATTCCGGCGTGCGAATCGCTGCTGTATTGATCGCGATCTTATCGGCGCCAGCTTCAAGCAAGCGTTCGGCATCGGCCACCGAGCGTACGCCGCCACCGACGGTGAGCGGCACAAAAAGCCGATCGGCTGTGCGTGCTACTACATCGACAAGGGTGGCGCGGCCTTCGGGTGCCGCCGAAATATCGAGGAAACAAATTTCATCGGCGCCTTGGGCGTCGTAGGCCGCGGCTTGTTCAACTGGATCGCCAGCGTCGCGCAGCTGCAGAAAATTGATGCCTTTGACCACCCGGCCATCTTTGACATCAAGGCACGGAATTATGCGGCGAGTTAACACGCGCTGGCTCCGTGCGTGGCCGTTGCGACCGCTTCGTCGACGGTAAAATGGTGATCGTAGATGGCGCGGCCAACCACCACGGCCGGAATCTTGGCGTCGCGCAAACGCGCAAGATCATTGAGCGAACCAACACCACCCGAGGCAATGACATCACAATCAACCGCTGCTGCAAGTGCTGCGGTTGCTTCGACATTCGGCCCGACATGGGTGCCGTCGCGCGCAATGTCGGTGTACAGCAACGCGGCGGCGCCCCACGCACTGGCGCGCTGGCCTAATTCGATCGCCGAAACATTGCCACTTGCGGTCCAGCCGTCGACGGCGACGATGCCATCGCGTGCATCGACGGCGACGACGATCTTGCCCGGGTAAGCGCGACAAGCGGCTTCGACCAGCGCTGGCGACTTCACGGCTGCGGTGCCCAACACAACGTACTGCGCACCGATCGCAAAGACTGCATCGATGGCCGCTCGATCGCGAATGCCACCGCCAACTTCGACGGGAATCGGGCTGGCTTTGATGATCTGCGTTAACAACCCGGTTTGCACTGGCGCGCCTGCGAATGCGCCATCAAGATCAACCACATGCAACCGCGTAACGCCTGGCCGCGCTAGGCCAAGCACAAACTCGACGGGATTGTTGGAAAATACGGTGACTTGGTCGCGTTTGCCTTCGCGCAGGCGCACGGCATTGCCACCTAACAGATCAATCGCAGGGAATACCAACATTAGGAACGGTCCTCGACGAAGTTGCGCAAGATGGCCAACCCAACGGCTTGGCTCTTTTCAGGGTGAAACTGGCACGCAAACAGATTGGCTTGCCGCACCGCCGAACAAAACTCGCCACCGTAGTCGGTGGTTAGCGCAATCACCTTGCGATCGCGCGGTTGCACTGCATACGAGTGCACGAAGTAGACATGGGCGCCGTCGGGGATGCCTAACAGCGCAGCGTCCGGTCGCCGGACAATATCGGTGGGCCGATGCACTTGATTCCAACCCATATGGGGAATTTTTAAGCGTGGGCCTGGCGCCAGGCGCACCACTCGACCCGCAATCAAGCCGAGCCCTGGCAACGGTGCGGTGACAGCGCCAGCTTGCGCACGGCCATCTTCGTCGCTGCTTTCGAATAACACTTGCATGCCTAAGCAGATGCCAAGGTAGGGCGTGCCGGCGCGCAGTCGCTCGGTCAACACGTCGCCGAGCCCCGTGGCCGCAAGGCCACGCACAAACGCGCCGAATGCGCCTTGGCCGGGAACCACGATTTTGTCCGCGTTCCGGACAATATCAGGATCGCGCGTTTGGGTTACCGTGGCCCCGGCAGCCGTCAACGCGCGGGCAACTGAGCGCAGGTTACCCGAGCAGACATCAACAAGGACGACGTTCTTCACACGCTTAGCGTCCCTTTGGTTGACGGTACGGCACCGCCGAGCCTTGGGTCAACCTGGGTAGCGGCATCGCATGCGCGCGCAAATGCTTTAAAGATGCACTCGATCGTGTGATGGGCATTGCCGCCGTAGTGCAGTAGCACGTGCAGATTGCACTGGGCGCGGGTGGCAAAGGCAGCGAAAAACTCTTTGGCGAGCTCGCAGTCGAATGTGCCAATCCACTTGCCGTCAAGGCCGGCTACGTTCCAGACAAATGCAGGCCGGCCGCAAAAGTCGACTGCCACCGTGGCTAGCACTTCATCCATGGGCAACGTGGCCGAACCATAACGCACCAGGCCGGCGCGGTCGCCTAACGCCTGTTCCATGGCTGCGCCAAGCGTGAGCCCAACGTCTTCAACCGTATGGTGACCATCGATTTCGATGTCGCCGGTGGCTTGAACCGCTAGATCGAACATGCCATGCCGGGCAAATGCGTCGAGCATATGGGTCAGGAACGGCAGTGGTGTAGCAATTGCACGTACACCGGTGCCGTCGACACCCAGGTCCAGGGTGATTTGCGTCTCTTTGGTGTTTCGCTCGATCCGGCTTCGTCTTGGCGCCACGCCTCCTTGTATCAGCTCAGAGCGGATCGTACAAATAAGCATCATCTTGGGGAACACAATGAATTCAAGTCGTTTGATGTCGTTGCACGCATTGCTCGCGGGTGCTGCTGCCATAGCACTGGTGTCTGGTTGTGGTGGGTCGGCCAAAAAAACCACCGGTAAACCCAAGACCAAAATTGCCAATAAGAAGTCGACCAAAGGCAAAACCGAAGCCGACTACGTCAAAGAACGCATGAAAGCAATTCATGCGATCGTGCCCGAAGGCAGCACCTGCTTGCCCGAAGAAAAACTCACGTACCAACTCACGTTGGCTGGTGAAGAGATCATTCTTTGCGGCAACGACGCTGACCGTGAACGTGCGCTTGGTCAAATTGCTTGTTGGAGCGTGGACAAGGCGAGCCATGCGTTGACCTATAAAGGCGAAACCGCACTGCCTGGCCGCTCGACGTTGGTCAAGACTGAAGCTGGCTGCGCGCGAGGCTATTGCCCACCGACGAAGTTGCCAGCGGGGCCTGCGCATATTGCGTGGAGCAGCGATAGTTCCAAGGTCGCCGTGGTGGTTGGCACCACAGCAAGCTTGTTTGAAGCGGATAGCAAAAAGCATCTCTCTGACATCAATCTTGCCGATGAAGCGCAAGCTGAAAAAGCGGTCAAAGGCAACATCACTGATTTTGCGTTTGTCGGCGATACGCTGTTCGTCGTCGGCGCCGAATCGGCGGCGGTTGCCAACGTGTGGATGTTCAAAGCGGACGGCACAGCGCAAGGCACGGTCGGCTCACCAAATCCAAAAGAAAAGGCGCCGATCTCGGTGCACGCTGGTTCGTTGGTGGTGTTGGACTCCGATCACGTCGGCTTGTCCGAAGCTGGCTTGTCCGCGTTGTACTCGGTTGAAGTTTCGACCGGCAAACGTTCGAAAATTGTGCGCAAACTCCCTAAGTTTGCCTGCAGCAGCAAAGAACTTGCTGCGTACTGGTCGATGGATGGCAGCGCGGTGCCTGACAAATGCAAAACTAGCCTCGACGCTGCCGTGGGCGGTTTTATTGGGTCGGACCTCATTGCTGGCAAAAAAGCGATGCTTGGCACCTTGCAGGGCAAGCCTGAATTGGTTGTGCTTGATCTGAAAAATTTGGCTGAAAAGACCACGATCAAGCTCGCCGTTTGCGGTGCTGAAGGCGCGGACGCGGGCGGCGCTGCGACGGAGTAACGCCTGCCGCTACGGCGCTATCGTGCGATGCCGCCACGCTTGCAGTGCAGCGCGGATCCGCAACAAGTGGAGCGGACTCGCGACAAAATCGCGCGGCCGCAGCTTTGAGCCAGCAACATCACGCCAGCTTAGCAGTGGCTCCTCAACGATTTGATTGGCCACCAGATGCGGATTGGCCGCATACAAGCCACGTAACCGGCCAAGCAGTTCGACATCGAACAGCCACGCCGACGAGAACAGCTCGCTGACGGCCACTTGTAAGGCGCCGTTGTTCCGAAACCATTTGCAACCGCATTGGGTGTCGTAGATGCGTGCATCCAGCGTAAGCGAGGCAGCGGTGGCAAACAGCCGGCCGGCGTAGTGCCGCGATGCCCGGCGCTCAATCGTACGCCCGGCCAGGCCAACGCGTGCGCCGATTACCGCACCTGCGGCGGCCGAATTGGCAGCAACGTCCGAAAGCCGGACAATCTCGCTGGCCGGCACTGCAAAGTCGGCGTCGGCGTAACCGCGCCAACTTGCATTGCTTGGGCGGGCCAAGGCTTGCCGGATGGCCTCGCCTTTGCCTCGGTTTTGCGCCAGCGATAGCACTTGTACTGCGCCGCCGTGCGCTGCGGCGAGCTGGGCCAGGATCGCCGGCGTGTTGTCCGTCGAGCCATCATCGACGAGGATGACGTGTAAGCCGGCGCGCACCAACGCGGCAAGCGCGTCGCCTGGCAAACGCTGTGCTTCATTGTAACAAGGGATGACTAGTTCAAAGGTTGGCATATGCCCCACCAACTCAAGCCGGGCCAAGGCAACTGGCTACGCAGTGCCGTGCCAACGCGCGCGTCACAACGCAACAACGCCGTGACGACGCGTGTAAGCCATGCTGGGTGATGCCACGCGGCGTGCGACACGCCGACCACCGGCTCGCCTGCTGCAGCGTTTCGCAAACGCTCGCTTGCGACGGTGGCGAAGCGTGCTGGTAGCAATGAGTAAAACCAACCGCCCGAGGCAAGCAAGCGCAGGTTGGCACTGTGCACGAGCGCGCGCGCGGTCGCCGCCGTGTAGCGCCGCTGATGTAGCAACGCATCGTCGTGGCTCGACCATAGGCTCGGCCAGGCGGGCACAGTGATGAAAATGGTGGCGTTGGGGGCTGCGTGTTCGGTTGCGATGGCGCGCAGCGCAGCATGATCGTCGTCGAGGTGTTCGAGCACATCGAGCAGCAAAATGATGTCATAGCGAGCGCTGGGCGGGATGGCGCGTAACATAGTGCGCGCGCCGGTGGGGTGTTCCGTGGCTGCATGCGCATCGACGCAGTCGATATGCAGCTGCAGCGCTGCAAAACGTTGTTGCAATTGCGAAGCGAACCAAGCGTCGCCAGCGCCGAAATCCAAAATGCGTTGGCCAGCCCGCAAATACGGAGCCGCGACGTGCACCCACGCATCGAATCGGGCACGTTCCCACGGATGCCGTTGCGCCGACGTTGGGTCGCGAAGGTCCACGCCGCGACGCTACCATGGCGAGCTTTTCGCAGCGACGCAGCCGTACGTAATGTTCAATCGCGGTATACCCAGCCCATGAGCGAAGCTAGCAGCATTACGTTTGCGTCAAACGGTGAACAAATAGCAGGTGCGTTGGCCGTGCCGGCGGCAGCAAGCCCCGTGCAGGTGGGTGGCGTTGTGGTGATTCAAGAGTGGTGGGGCTTAACGCCGCATATTTGCGATATTGCCAGCCGTTGGGGCGCCGCCGGTTTTGTTGCATTGGCGCCGGACTTGTACCGTGGCGAAGTTGCCGCCGACGCTGAGCGCGCGCAGAAACTTATGACCGAGCTACCGCGCGAACGCGCCTTGGCTGACATCGCGGCTGCGATTGCCACCGTGCGCGCGCATCCCCGCTGCAACGGAAAAGTGGTGCTGACCGGCTACTGCATGGGCGGCTCGCTGTCGTTGCGCGCCGCGTGTGAAGTGCGTGGTCTCGTCGGTATCGTGCCCTTCTACGGCATGCCAGGCCCAGCCGAATGGCAAAATGTTGAAGCGCCGGTGCAACTGCATGTGGCAACCCGCGATGAGTGGGTGACGCCGGCTGCCGCACGTGGCTTGCAAGCTACGTTGCAAGGCCTAGGCAAGACCTGCGACGTGTTTGAGTACGAAGCCGATCATGCGTTTTGCAATGACACGCGGCCGCGCGTGTACCAAGCGGCCGAAGCTGCATTGGCATGGCAACGCGCGGTGGCATTCGCGCAACAACAAACGGCGTAGTCATGGCGTCCGCAGCGCCACCGAGTAACACTGGAATCGAAGCTGACGCTGAAGCGTTAGCCGACGGTGGTTCGCGTTTTGAGTATTACAAACAGAAAATCGGCTTCGTCGCGGGGCCGGTGCTTGCGCTGGTGGTGTGGTGGTTGTCGTCGACCAAAGCGCCAGCCTTGCCCGCGTTGATGGCGTTGTGTGTAACGTGGTGGATCACCGAAGCGCTGCCTGCTGCGGTGGTTGCGTTGTTTGCTGCGGTGGGCGCGGTGCTGACTGGGCTGGCAACACCAGCAGTTGCATTTGGCAGTTTTGGCAAGCCGCAGTTGTTCTTGTTTGTGGGTTCATTTTTCGTCGCCGAAGCGATGCGCATCCACGGGTTAGGCGAGCGCATGGCGCGTGCGTTGACCAGCATCGCGCGCGGCCGGTTGTCGCTGCTAGTGATGCTTGGCGTGACTTCGTTTGTGCTTTCAATGGCGATGTCGAACGCAGCCGCGACCGCTATCGTATTGCCGATTGCGTTGTCGGCAAGTGCTGCCGCTGATCGTAAGTATCAAGCTGCCGTTGTGTTGATGGTTGCGTGGGCCGCTTCCGTCGGCGGACTCGGCACTCCAGTTGGCACGCCGCCGAACTTGTTTGGCATTGCAGCGCTCCGGCATCAAGGGCTGGACCTGGGGTTCGTGCAGTGGATGGGCATGGGCGTACCGATCGGCCTCGTGATGATGCTTGCGTTGGTCGCTATCTTGGCGTGGTTCTTTGGCATCAAACGCGGCATGGTGTTGCCGTCGAGCGTGCGTCGCGAGCCGTTGCCGTGGTGCGCAGGTGAGTATTCGGTGGTTGCGGTGGTGGTGCTTGCTATTGTCGGGTGGTTGTTGCCAAGCATTGTGCAGGCTCTAGCGGGCGAGACGAGTAGTGCTGCCGTATGGTTGCGCAAACATTTGTCCGAAGAAGTGGTAGCGGTTATCGCGGGCGGCTTGTTATTTGTATTGCCAGGCGGCAAACGCGGCGCTGCAGCATCTCCTGCGCGTCGCCCGGCGTTGACGTGGGCCGAAGCGACCCGCATCGACTGGGGCGTCATTCTGCTTTTTGGCGGCGGCATATTGCTTGGCGATCTTGCCAACAGCACAGGGCTGTCGGCTGAGTGGGGCAGGTCGCTCGTAGCGCTAACCTCTGCTCATTCAACCTGGGGCATCGTAGCGTTGTGCACCGCGATTGCGATTGTGTTGTCGGAGGTTACCAGCAACACCGCAACTGCTACCTTGATGGCGCCGTTGGCCGCCGACCTCGCCCACGCGGCAGGTGCGGCGCCGATTCCAGCGGTGCTCGGCGCAACGCTAGGCGCAAGCTTCGGTTTTATGATGCCGATTTCAACCGCGCCGAACGCGCTTGCCTATGCGACTGGCAAGGTTTCCATTGGCCAGATGGTGCGTGCCGGCATCGTTTTTGACGTAATTGGTTTTGCGCTCATCGTTGGCGGTTTGCGTATTATCTGTCCGCTGATGGGCTGGGGCGGATAATGCATGTGATTAATATAATTGATGTTTTCTGATCGGGTGGCTGCGACCCGTTCAGCTACCCAACGTCTTCGGCGTAGGTCATCACGAGGTACATGACGGCTTCGACGGTGCCAGGGTTGCGATAGGCATGCGGCGCATCGGCTTCGAACACCACGGCATCGCCGGTCTCGAGGCGCAGCACGCCATCAATGGTTTCAATTTCGAGGGAGCCGGCAGTGAGGGCGAGGTTTTCGCTGGTGCCCGGTGCATGGGCTTCTGCGCGTTCTTCGGCTCCTGGCGCTAAACGCAATTCGTAAAACTCCACGCGGCGCGGGCCATCAAACGGAAACAATGCGCGCGATGAAAACGTGCGGTCGTGGCTGGTTAATAATTTACTTTCGGCAGCACGGAGCAGTTGTGGCCCGCCCGAGGCGCGCGCAGAGATCAGCGCTGAAAACGTAACTTGCAGCGCCCGCGCAATCTTCCACAGTACATTGATCGTTGGCGCGCTTTGGCCTAGCTCGATCTGGCCCAACATCGCGCGGCTCACGCCGGAAAGCTGGGCCAAAGCTTCGAGGGAAAGTTTTCGTTGGCCACGCAAGCGGCGCAGGTTGTCGCCGACCACGGGCGCAAGGTCCGTTGCTTCGCTTGTTGCCGCCGTTGCTGCAGGGGCTTTGCTTGCCAGTGGTTTGCTAGCGCGCCGAACAGGCTTTTTCTTTTCAGTCACGACCGCGCGACGATAACCTAAGTAGCTGCGTCAGAGCTACCGGCCAGCGTCATTCTCGAAGCTCGCGCAGCAATTCGCTGAACGTAACATCGTCGACGATGCTCCAATCTGCGGTCGCGTTGTCGCGTAACAAGGTAAGGCTGGTAGCCTTCTGATCTTCGATCTCGGCCAGGTCGGCGGCAAAGCCTGGCTCAAGTTGCAGCGCTACCACGTCGGCGCCGAGGTCGCGCACCATGGTGGAACACCATGAATCGCCGTCGGTACGCCAGCCGCGTTCACGCAAGCGGCGAACATCGCCAGCCGGCAAACCTCGTCCGAGTACGTCGGCCACCACTTGGTCGCGTTGCGCGCCAGCTGTGCATCGCTCTACTGCGCGGGTAAGTTGCTCAAACGGTGCCAGCACTTCGTAGTCTGCAAAGACCCGCGCCCATGTCGCCAACTCCTCGACGGTGCAACGCAGCGGATGCGGCAACGTTACAGCTGCGGTCGCGGGCAATTCATACGATGCATCGGCGGCGTCCGCCAAGGTGCGATCTTCGGCGACACGGAACAATACCGACGATTGGCCCAGCTCCGTGGCGCGCCAGAGCAAGCGCCGCGCCAAATGCTGCATCAACGGATGATGCCGCAACAAGCGATTGAATTCATCGACCGTCCAACTCCGCCCGTCGACCATGGCACGTTCAAGCCGCGCAATTTCGCGCTTAGCTGCGGCCTTGGCGTCAGCCCGCAACGCCTTCCATCTCACGTGCGAGGCTGCGCCAGCTTCGTCGCCTTTGCGCGCCTTCGGCAATTCTGCTAGCGGAGCGGCTGTCGCATGGCCCGCTGCATCGAGCAATTGCACCGAGGGCTGCAAATAGGCATCGAAGCCAACTCGATAGCGGGCATCGCCGACCATCAGCTCGCATGTGCCATTGGCGTCGAGGTTTAGCGTCGGCGCCAAGCGATCGGCCAACGCTGCTGTACTCAAGCCACGGGTCGCTGCAATGCCTGAGATCGTCTCACCTGCGCGTTCTCGAACGCTGTCGTAGCGCGACTCTGTCGCCAACGCATCAATACTCATCAACGCCAAATCAGTGCCGATGTGGCCGAGCACGTCAATGCCGACAGCTGCGCGTGCCAGCGCTTTTTCCTTTGGCCAGGCCCGGATCAACGGCACCAATTTGCGCACAACGGTGTCGTCGCCAACCAAGCCTAGTGCTCGCAAGGCCCAATCTGCCGTCGAAGGCGTGCCCGCAGCTTGCCAGCGCTCGAATAGTGCCCACAAAAACGCAGTGAGGCTCGCTGGCTCCGCTGCAGCTTGAACATCAGCGATGCCGCCGTACACGCTGGTACTGGTGATGCCAAAACTCAACATCGTGAGAAATCGCTCGGTGGCGATCGATCCAAACGGCGTACCGTCGGTGCACCGCAGTGGTGGCAGTTCGCTAACCATCGCAAAGGGTGGCAGCGTGGGAATCTTGGTTGGTACATCCTGCAACGGATCTAACGCTTCAAAGGCGCGCGCAGCGTCGACGCCGTACAACGAGGCAACGGCCGTAGCTTCGCCACCGCGATCATTGCGCTTGATCAGCATCAGCGCCGATTGCGCAGCTGCTCGATCGGCTGCGGTTTTTTTGGAAATCGGAGCAAACGCCGCTGGCAGCAAGCCCCATGTGGCCAAGCGGGCATTGGCTGTCAGCCACTGCTCTGCGCTGCGCCGTAGCGATTTCTTGGCGAGCGCCCGTGCAAAGATCGCGGCGACGCGAGGCGAATCAACCTCGGCCAACACCTTCATACATTCTTCAAGATCGGCTTCGGCGTAGTCGAGCACGGCCGACAATGCAGCGATGCCATGCCACTGTAAAATCGCACGGACACCACGCCCAATATGGTAGGTGCTACGGCTGCGTCGGGCTTGCAACACTTGTGGCAACAACGCGATGTCCTGCACGTGTGCGACCCAAGATAACGGGAGGTTGTAGCGCGTGCTCACCCACTCGATAAAGTTCTCTTCGGTGCTCCACTGTGCTTCGTTCATTCGCTGCTCGGCCCATTTGCGTTGCTCGGCAGCAACAGCCGCCTGCGTTGCAGCTGTGATCGGATAGGCGTCTTCGTACGGCAGCATCGTCAACGTTAGTGCCACCGGCGCCGCCGCACGTTGTTGCCACGGCGGTCGACGCAACACCGTCGGCAATTCGGCTGGCACTTGCGGATCCTCGGCCATCGCACTCTCGGTGTTTGGCGCCGACACCGAAGCCG
>JAKQOD010000744.1 GCA_029565465.1 Deltaproteobacteria bacterium | reverse complement strand
CGATGCGTGCAATTTCGTTCTGCACGCGGGTGCGGCGTGCGGTTGGTTCCACGATCACCTTGGCGCGTTCGAGCGTTGCAACGTAGCTCGCAGCGTCGGCGATTTCGACTGGGCATGGAGCCAAGAAGCGATGGCCACGCGATGCCCGGCCAGCAACGAGATTGCGCCACGTCACTGGCACCACCTCGGTGCCATACAACGCAACCAACCATTGCACTGGGCGCACAAAGCGCTCATCGGCCCAGCCCCAACGCATCGACTTTTGCCAGGCGATGCCGCTGATCCAGCCAGCGAGCATGGTTGGCAACAATTCGCGAGTAGCGACACCCGGCACAAACTTCTTGGCCAAGGCATATTCGCCTTTTTTGCCTTCTGCAGGTCCCTTGGTCACCGTCGCTGCATCCACGCCGTTTTTGGCTGCGAAGCCCTGCCCGGCTTTGCTCAACGTGCCGTCGGCGGCAAACGCGATATTTACGGGTGGCCCAACGATCAGTTCGTTGAGGTCGGGTTGTTTTTCCGCCAGCGCGGTGACCCGCACGGCCAACCGGCGCGGCGTGCCAACGACGCTAATGCCGTTGTGCTGCAACCGCGCAGCATCGAGCTGCGTGGCCACCAGCTTCGGCAATTCTTCGAGTGCACGCGTCAGCATGCGTGCCGGAATTTCTTCGCAGCCGATTTCAAATAGCAAATCAGACATTGGAACCTCCCGCGGCAGCGACGGCGCGTGCCGCCGCAATCGCGCCAGCGTTCACGCCAGCTTCGGCAGCACCGTTGAATGCGGCTTGTGCAGCTGCGCCCAGTTCGGGCCGCAACAACGGAAAGCCAAGCCGTGCACGCGATGCTACGTATTGCTCGGCGCAAGCTTTGGCCATGCCACGGACGCGGCCGATAAACCGTTGCCGCTCGGTCACCGAAATCGCGCCACGCGCGTCGAGTGAGTTGAACGCATGTGATGCTTTCATGCAGAATTCGTAGGCTGGCAACACCAACGGCCGCGGCAACGCTAGCAAGCGCTTGCACTCGCTTTCGTACTTGTCGAACAGCATGAAGTAGAACGGCGCATCGAGCTGTTCGAAGTGATAGTGCGAATATTCAACTTCCCATGGATGGCGAATCTGGCCATACGTGGTGTTGGCATCCCACTGCAGGTCGAAGATGTTGTCTTTTTGCTGCAAGTACATCGCGATGCGTTCGACGCCATACGTCAGCTCGGCGGTCACCGGCGACAAATCGATGCCACCAGCTTGTTGGAAGTAGGTAAACTGCGTCACTTCCATGCCGTCGGCCCACACTTCCCAACCCAAGCCCCACGCGCCCAGCGTCGGCGATTCCCAATCGTCTTCGACGAAACGGATGTCATGCTTCGCAGGATCAAGGCCGATCGTGCGCAATGAATCGAGATACAAATCTTGCACGTTCTGTGGCGATGGCTTGAGTCCAACTTGGAATTGGAAATAGGCCCCCAAACGATTTGGGTTTTCGCCATAACGTCCGTCGCCCGGACGACGGCAATATTGCGCAAACGCGGCTTTCCATGGCTCTGGCCCTAACACGCGTAGAAATGTTGCAGGGTGAAAGGTACCCGCGCCTACTTCAACGTCGACCGGCTGTTCAACGACACAGCCGTGTTTGGCCCAATACGTTTGCAGCGCAAAAATGAGGTCCTGAAGGTACTTATCCGGTTTTAGTTCCATAGGTGGCCTGCGGCTGCCGGACCCTACCAATGACCACCCTGGGGGTCAAGCTGCCTGCGACCACCTGCCCTGGCTAAGTGCGCTAGATCTCTTGACGATTCGCCACCGTGGTCGTTACCATACACGCGATGAGTCGGGCCCGAATTGTAACCCTCACGGCACTGCTTGCACCTGCGTTGCAAGCTTGCTCGCTGGTGTATGACTTCTCTGGGCCAGTCGCAGGAGCCGATGCAGCGCCTGATGCGGTGGCACCCGCCGAGGAGTGTAACCTTGGTGAACCCAATGATACCTTTGCGAGCGCAACGCCTCTGTTAGGCTCCATGGGCAGCCCGGCAGCCATTTGCGCGTTGGGCGATGTCGATTTTTATGCGTTCATGGTGAAGGACACGACAACGGCGGTCACGGTTACCGTTGGATTTACGTCAACCAAAGGCGACCTTGACGCACGCATTTATAGTGCGGATGGCACCACCATCGCGGTGCAAGGCAACTCGTTTGGTGACAACGAAGTTATGACGTGCCCGTCGCCAAAATGCAGCGCACTGACGCCGGGCTTGTA
>JAKQOD010000714.1 GCA_029565465.1 Deltaproteobacteria bacterium | reverse complement strand
TTGTCATTGACCTTGAATACCGCGCGCAGCTGAATTTGGCCTATCGCGAGTATTTGTCGGGCAATGACAATGTGCGTCAGCAACGCGATGTTGATATCGGCGCCCGAGTCACTGGGACAGCGTTTCCGCAGCGGACGTGGCAATTTGGCTTTGATGAGTATTTCCAACGCCTCACCCGGCCAACCAACTACGAATCCCGCGGCGACCTCGACCGCGACATCAACGCCATCAAGCTATCGTTGCTGTTCAAGCCAAAAAATCGTTCGATCAGTGGTTCGGCTACCTTAGCCAACACGATCGACATGTTTGAGTCTACCGAGCACGCATTCGCCGACCGTATGCAGACGAGTTTTGGCTTGCGCGCGAACTGGCAGTTTTTGCCGGTTACTAAGTTCTATGCCGATGCAAACATTGGGCTTTTCACAGGCTTGGGTGCAGGCAGTGAAAAAGTAACGTCGTTCCCTTTGCGCGCAGTTGTAGGCGCTCAGTCGGCAATCACTACCGAGACCACGGTATCAACCTACGTCGGATACGGCCAAGGTTTTTACACGGCAGGCCCTGACTTTCAAAACGTTCTGTTTGGTGCCAACTTTGGCTATCGATACTCGCCGATGGGTCGGGTCAGCTTCTTGTATGACTACAACTTCGCCGATTCGATCAACTCCAACTATCTGCGCGATCACTTGTTCAAAGTAACAGCGCAACAACAAGTCGTGCCATTCGCGTTGGCGGCCTCAGCTGAAGTGCGCTTACGTCAGTATAATGGCTTGTCGTCAACGCTGATGACGACGTCGGGCCAAAGCGTCCGCGATGACGTGATCTTTGCGGTAAACGCTGGCGGTCACTATAACTTCCGCGATTGGCTTGCAGCGACGGTCGACTACAACTTCACCACTGTGCAAACTGATTTCTCTTACATTGCAGATGTTGGCTTGCGGCTCAATCCAAGCTTTTCGCGGCATCAATTGCTCGCGGGCATTCGCGCAGCACTCTAACGGCGACGAGCATCGTGCCCGCTTTGCTTCGGGTTGCCATTGTTGGCTGTGGTGCGTGGGGCCTCAATCAGGTTCGTGCATTTGCAGCTGAACCGCGCTGTACCGTTGCTGTGGTCTGCGATCCAGACGCGCACGCCGCTGCACGTGCATGCGAGATCACGGGTGGGCATGCAACCGTCCGTCCGTTTGCAGCGGTCCTTGCAGCACCAGACATCGACGCAATAGTGATTGCGACACCTGCGCCTAGCCACGCGCAACTTGCGCTTGCAGCGATCGCTGCAGGCAAACACGTGTTGATCGAAAAACCGATGGCGATGACGATGTTGGATGCCAACAAGCTCGCTGACGCGACAGCGCAAAGCAAGGTCACGGTGATGGTTGGCCACTTGATGGTTTATCATCCGGTGGTCGCGCGGTTACGACAGCTGTTGAGCTCGGGGGAATTGGGTGCACTGCACTATCTACATGCTAGCCGGGTGAACCTTGGCCGTATTCGGCGCGACGAAAACGCATTGTGGAGTTTTGGCCCTCACGACTTATCGATGATCGATTATTTGGTGCAACAAGCGCCGGTGAGCGTGTCGGCACGCGGCCAATGCGTGCTGCAGCCTGGCATCGAAGATGTTGTCTTTTTGACCCTGCGCTTTGCCAATGGCGAAATGGCGCATATCCATTTGTCGTGGCTGCACCCTCGCAAAGAACGACGGCTGACGTTGGTCTGCGCCCAGAAAATGGTGGAATTTGACGACGTTGCCGCCGACAAGCTGCGCATCTACGACAAAGGCTATGACCGCCCAAGCAACTTCACGTACTTCGATGAATACCTAACGTTGCGGGATGGCGACGTGCACATCCCGCAAGTGTCCATGGAGGAACCACTACGGGTACAAACACGACATTTTATCGATTGCGTTCGAACCGGCGCACGACCGCAAACCGACGTCGCAAGCGCGGTTCGCGTTACCCGTGTTTTGGCCGCCGCACAGCACTCTTTGGAGCTTGACGGTGTACCAGTTAGCCTCATTGATTAATCAATGATTTCAAATACTTAACATTTCAGATCGGCTTTTTAGCGCTACTGCTAGAACTGCTTGGCCGATCTAGCGTACAGACATGAACACCGCGTGCGCCGCGGTCACTAACTGTCTGTAGTTTCGTCACTATTTAGCTAAAGCTCGTACCGTAGGAACCAGCGTGCAACCGCCATCCAAAAATCCGACCTCAATGCCTGGCCTGCCTGCGGCTAGCGCTGCGATCAACGAGGAAGAAGTTGGCCTCAACTTCGACTTCTCGCGCTATCTCGCAGCACTTCGCAAATATGCGTGGGTGCTTGCCGCCTTGATGGCGCTGTCGATCACTGGCTCGGTCCTGTACACGCGCCGGGTTACGAAGATTTATCAGGCGACAGCATCGGTGCAAATCGATCCTCGTTTGCCCGATGTGCTGGGCCAAGGCCAAGAAATGATGGCCACCTCAACCGGCTCGCTAGACTACTACAAACAACAACTACGGATCTTAGCGAGCTATCGGTTGATTCGGCGCACGGTTGAAGAAGGCAAGTTCCATTTACGCTTGCTTAACGAAAAGCAACGCACCACGCTCAAAACCGAAGAGCAAATCGATCTCGCAACCCATGTGGTGCAACAAAACTTATCGGTCAAGTATCCAAATCTTGATCGCACCATGTACGTGGTGATTCGCAGCGCGTCAGCGCAAGATGCTGCGGATTTGGCGAACGCCCACCTCAAAATGTACGAGGCCTACTCGCGTGGCCTAATTTCTACCAACACCGACAAAGCGTCGGAAGCATTGTCAACGGAATTCGAACAAGTCGAAACCAACTTACGCAAGTCGCAAGAAGCGCTTGATGAGTTTCAACGCGTGAACAAGATCGAAGCGATTGCGTTACAAGATCAACAGAACTTGGTGGTTGCCAACATTTCCGATTTCACGCGCAAAGCCAATGACGCACGTGCCTTGCGCTCGCAACTCGGCGCGAAGCTTAAGGTGATACGCGGCGCTGCCAAAATCGACGTGTTGGAATCGCCGCTGTTGAACATCGCCGACGTATCCTCGTTCGATTCATTGCGTGCGCTCTATTATTCTGAACGCAACACGCTCAAAGCGATGGCAAGCGAAGTGGGCGCAAAGGCACCGGAATACCAAAAGCAAAAACAAAAAGTCGATGACCTGCTTGCTGCCATGGAAAACGAAAACCGCCGTCAAGTTGCAGGTGCCGAAGGGCAATACAATGCTGCGATGGATCATGAACGAGCCCTTAACGCCGAAATTGATCGCGCCAAGCAAGAAGCTGTCGACTTGAAGCCGAAAATTGATAAGTACAACGAGCTGGTTCGCGAACGCCAAAAGTTTGACGACCGCTACAAGATTCTGGTCGCTCGACTATCAACCAGCGAAATGACTGGTCGTATGAACAAGCAGCTCGATACCAACGTGCACTTGTTGGATCCAGCGCTGGTACCTACCGTGCCAGTCTCGCCGAACTTGCGCGCCAACGTGATGGTTGCCGCTGCGGGCGCCTTGGTCGTGGGTTTAGGCCTTGTGCTTTTGTTGGTGTTCATGGACCGCTCGATCAAAACCACGGCTGATGCGCAACAAGCGGCTGGCGT
>JAKQOD010000713.1 GCA_029565465.1 Deltaproteobacteria bacterium | reverse complement strand
TCTTGCAGCGTCGTGTGCGAGCACGTTGCCGACGGCGCCTTGGCTTCGCATTTTGCCGTCCACCATCCGATCGACCCGCGTGACAACTTCAGTGCCCACCGGCAACTGTGTGGTGTGCGGATCGACATCGTTAAGGCCGTGCAGGCGTTGCACCATCGGGCTGATCCTACAGCAGAATAGGCGAATTCGGGTAGCTCGCGGGTAAGCGTTGCGTGGGTTACGTAGGCTTGTGTCTGCAGTGTAGGTTGGCGCTGCACATCGACGACGAAATGAACTAGATCGCGTGTGCATTGCTTGTTGGCAACGTGCGCCAATTCGGCGTACCATAAATTCCGATGAGCAGACTGAACATACGTGACAGTCAGGCCGGTGGCATTATGGCCGCCACCATTGTGATGTTAGCTGGGCTCGCTGCGATTACGGGACTTACCGTGTTGTCGGTGCGTCGATCGTTAGGGGCAACAACGCAACAACGAGCGCATTCGCAAGCCGTCAACGCTGCGGAGTCTGGGCTCAGTGTGGCTTCGAAGTTTTTGCGCGACAACTACGCGTTACACCCCATCACCAAATTTACGCCAGAGCTCAACGACCCTAGCTCATGGAACACCGTGTATGGGGCCGGGCGGTCGTCGGGCCCGTTGGCCGACTATCCATTCGGCGACAACAAGTTTGGCTATGACATCGCATACCGCAACAACGCGAGCGACCCAGGTGGGCCGTTGCTTGATACCGACGGGGCCATTGTCATTGTCGTAACCGGCTGCACAGGCGCTAATGTGCAAAATGGTCTTGCGTGTGCAGCGCCAGGCGGCGCCCTTGCGCGAGTCGAAGTGGAAGTGGTTGTCGCTGGCGGCTCCACCGGTTTGGCCGGCAGTGGGTACGCTCAACAAAACCAAAACGAGCTAGGCACCGGCCAACTGAAAAACAATATTCAACTTACCGGCCAAGTAACCACGGTGTTGCCACAATGAAGCCAAGCAATCGGACAGCGAACGCCTCACAACGCGGGTTCACGCTCATCGAGATTTTGGTCACGATGGCAGTGACCACATTTGCGTTGCTCGGGTTGCTCAGCACGATTCGCGTGTCCAGCAAAGCCAGCCAAGATTCGGCCCGTGCAAACGAAGCCATCGGGTTAGCCGAAGGCATGGCCGAAGTGATTCGGGGCATGTCGGTGTCGCAATTCGAAACCACGCCATTTGCGCATCAAGACGATTTACGGCTGGCCAACGAAGCGCCAAGCAACTGCACACATACCGGTTTGCCATACGGCACTATCAACAATCCCATCATCGACGGCAGCGCTCAGTCGTGGGTCGATGGCGGCGCAGGCGGAGGTTGTGATGACATTACTTGGCACGAATGGCATGAAGGGCCAGTGCGTGGCGCGTCCGGCACCGAGTTCCGGCGCGGGGTTCGATTCGCGCTTATTGACGCCGAGTTAGTGTGGATTCAAGTGATTGTTGAATGGACCAATGAAGGCGCATTGGCTGGCACTGACAACGGTCGCTACGACCGTGCTGTAAGCATCGAACTGGTGCGCAGTCGATTGGAGTTGCCACGATGAAGCGGACGCACCGAGCTAAATTGCAATCACAACGCGGCGTGACGCTGCTCGAACTGGTCGTGGCCATGGCGCTGGCATTGCTGGTGATGGCCATGGTTTTTGGTATTCATTACCAAACGTCGCAATCGCTGCGCGGCATCGCCAAAATGTCGGAGCACACCGATGGTTTGGTAGCGGCACGCGAACTTATCTCCGGCGATATTCGGACCGCGGGCAGCTACTTGCCAACCCAAGGGCTGCGCGTATCTAAAAACCTGGGCAATGCCGGGTCAACCAACTTGCTCAAATTCATCAAATGCCAACCAGCGGTTGTCAACGGCGTGCCAAACGGGCTGTGCCAAGATCTCAGCAGCGCCACGTATGGCGTGTTGCCGGTTGTCAGCGTGCGCAACGGCTTTTCGGCCGCACCCGACGTTTCGGACCAAATCCTCACCGTGCGTGGTGTAGGTGAGCCGGTGCAGGGGTACCCAACGACAACGGCGATGATCCCGTTGGTGTTTCAAGATGCTGCGCGTGCGGCAACCCTGGCTAGCGCCGAAATGCTGGCGGTGGTGGCCGCCGACGGTGATATTGGCTGTTTGATCAAGCCT
>JAKQOD010000709.1 GCA_029565465.1 Deltaproteobacteria bacterium | reverse complement strand
GAACCATGAACATCCTCTCTTCGTTATTTCTTGCCGCAGCTGTCACCGGCTGCGTGGCTGCCGACGAAGGCGACGACGGCATTGATGACGTTGGCGTCGCCGCGGGCAAAGCCGATGGCACCGCGTATTCAGCATGTGAACTTAAGGAAGTGGTGACGCTGCTCAATAGCGGCGTTAGCCTTGAAGACATCCGCAACACCGGCGTTTCGAAACGTTCGGCGACGCGGATCGTGCAAGCGCGTGATGGCGGCGACAAGAAATTCGGCACCGCCGATGACAAATTGTTCGCTGATATTCAAGCAGTCGACGCGGTACCTTACGTTGGTCCGGCTACGATCAAAGCTTTGGTCGATGCCATCGCTGACAAATGCGCAACGCCAGCGGATATCTTTGCCGATGCCCGCGACGTGAATAAAGCCATCATCAGGTTTCCTGCCGGTACGGCGGCACCAGCTTCGTACAGCTATCCAAACGGCGGCGAATTTTCGCTTGGTGGCACCGAGTTCTGGCAAAAGTGGGAAGGTGGCCAAAATCCAACCTACTCGTACAGCGCAGGCAGCGAAGCCGGCAAACTCTGTATGCAAGCTTCCGCGATTCGGTTTGAAACCATCATGAAGGATGCGCCTGCGGATCTCAAGAAGCTCAACGCTGACAGCAACTGGTCGGGTTCGTTCTTCAACTGGAACGACGATTACTTCAAAGCCAGCTACGACGGTGGCAGCGCGGCTCTGTGGGCATGGCGCACCAGCTTGATCAAATGGATCAGCGTGACCCACAAAGATGGTAGCTGCGAATTGCCAACGCTAGCCCTGGTTAAGCGCGCAGCGATCGACTGTTTGGAAACCGCAGCACGCGACAACAAAGAAATCCAAGGTTGCCAAGCGCGTTAAGCGTGATGGCTACGGTTGGCCTGCAGTTACCCACGCATCGATAATCGCAGCAATGCGAGTGCGTTCGGCCATTGGCAGCGGGTTACCCGCTGGCATTGAGCCGTCGAGAATCCGGACCGCGGCACACGCACCTTTGGTCTTGCCAGCGCAAGCGAACGAGTTGAGCTGCGAATCCATGTACGCTTTGATCACGTCGGTTTGGCCCATGCGGTGGCCGCCCGAGCCGCCAGCGGTGCCATGGCAAGGCACGCAATAGGTTTTGAGTTCGTTGTGAACTGCGACCCATTGCGCTGACGCTGTACGGGCATCGGCGGTTACTGGTGCATCGATTGGCCGCGCATCGATTCCCGCTGCTGCATCGGCAGGTTTGCCATCGATTTGGGCGGGGGCGTCAACGGTTGAGGCCTTGTCACTGCAGGCCGCCATAGCGACTGCAACAACAGCGAATGCGAAGATTCCGGATCTCGTCATTGTGCGAGTCTCATGTGCACCGGGACCTTTTGCAACCGCGATGACAGGATTAAGCTGCGGCCATGAAATTCTCGGTTGTGCCTGCGTTTACTCTGTTGTTATCAGCTTGCATCGTTCAAACCGGTACCGGCGGCACTGGTCCTGGGCCAAACCGACCAAATTCGGGTGGGTCAGGCACCGGTGGCACAACGCCGCCATTGCCTGCACCAACGGCGATTGTTGGAACCACCGCCAATTGGCAGCCATTTCCTGGTGCACAAGTGCGCGTCGAGGTCACCTTAGCCAACGGTGGCACCAAAGTTACCAGTGCCAGCGCGCCATTTGACGGCAACGGTGCGTTCTCGATTGTGTTGCCAGCGGCAGCTGAACTCGCAACCGTGCTTGGCCCTGCGGCCATGCAATTGCGCTGCGATATTTCGCCAGCACTGCCGATTACAACCGTTGCGGTGCCTGGCACGATGGCCGTGGTTGCTGTCTACAATCCGGCAGGCAATCGCACTGGCATCCTGGTCAGCGGCGACGCCCCCGCCAATCTTGGCGAAGCGCCAACCGGCCCGCGGCATACGTTTGTGTTTGCCGAAAGTGCAGGCCGCATCGGCAGTTGTCAATCGCCAACCAATCTCGATGCGGGCTGGAATTTGACGATGCAAACCACGCCAGCAGGTAAACCGGCTGAGCTGGTGCGGGTCGCTGCGCCCGTGCCAGGCAAGTGGTACTACCTATCGCAACCGGGGCCGGGCCTGGTCAAATAGCGCCACGTGTTCGACGCGTTCATCGCCATCGATTGGTCGGGCGCGAAAAGCAATTACGCGCACAAGTTGCAAGTTGCGGTGTGTGAGCCGGGCACGCTCGCGCCCCGGTTGGTGCAGCCACGCAACGGTTGGAGCCGTGCTGGCGTGCTTGGCTATTTGCAAGATCATTGGTTTGCACGGCGCGCGTTGATCGGTTTCGATTTTTCATTTGCTCCGCCATATGTCGATGTTGGCGCGTATTTCCCGGGCCTAACGCTGCGGCGCGCGCGGCCGTTGTGGGCCTACGTCGACAGCCATTGTACCGACGACGATTTGGGCGCTGCCAGCTTTATCGAGCAGCAGCATCCCCACCAGTTCTACCGCGGCGCGGTGTCGGGCCGCAAAGCGCCTTATCAGCGTTGGCGTCGTTGCGAACAAGTCTTTAATCAAACCGGTGGTGGCAAGGCCTCGTCGATTTTTGACACCGTCGGTGCAGCGCAGGTCGCCAAAGCAAGTTTTGCTGGCATGCGGTTGTTGCATCGCATTGGTACCGACGCGGCTGTTTGGCCATTTGATGCGCGACCGTTAGGCGCTCCGCCTGCGAGCGATGGCGCGGTCGTCGTCGAGTTATATTGCCGCGCCTTCATCAAGTTGGCGGTCGGTGCTGGCACCAAGCTGCGGTCGGCGTCGGCGCTTAATCATGCCTTGGCACAACTCGGTTCGCGCCGTGCCCTGCGCATGCGCGGCATCACCGACGACAAAACCGATGCAATCATTGCATCGGCTGGCCTGCGCGCCATCGCGGCACACGCCGCGTATTGGTCGCCGCCAACGCTCACTGCCGCCGTTGCGCAAACCGAAGGCTGGACATTTGGCGTTGCTGGCTTACCCCGCGGTGCGAAATAGCACATTGCCAACCGACCGACGGTGCCGGCTCGTACGGCTGGGTGGATTGCTGATACCCTGCTGAGCATGAGTCTTATTCGTCGTGCCTGCTGGACCTTTGTCGCTGGCCTCGCGGCCTGCGGCGGCGGAACCTCGACAGCGATCGACGCCAATCCCGCCATCGATAGTTCCCCGGTCGCCGAATTTAGAGCCGAGCTCATTCGTGATGAGCCGTACGTATTTGAGCAGCACACCTTTGCGGGCCAACTGGTGCGCATCGTTCATGCCGACGGCAGCACGACGTATGTGCACTTCCTCATGGCGGACAAACCTGGGCCGCGCCCGACGGTGGTGCTCACGCAGCCGTATGCGGGTATCGAGTGGAGCGGCGAAGCTGTCGACACCCGTTGGGCGGGCTATTTTGCCAATCGGCCCAACCCGCAACCCAACGAAACTCAATTTCTACACGAAGACGTCGACGGTCCATCGACCAATGCAACCATCAAGATTCTGTACGAATCTCAGCCGCTGGCGCAGGCCAAAGCCCAAGCGCTGCCACATTTGCTTAACGATTTTTCGGTCGTGTTGGTGTACGGCCGCTTCTACGCTGGGGGTTCGGTGCGCAATGACATCGACGACATGCGCGCCGGCATGTGGTTCGTTGCTGAGCAAGCCAACATCGACCACGCCCGCATCGGTGTACTTGGCGGTAGCTGGGGCGGCTTTGAGGCCCTCTATGCCAGCGCGTACGGCGACGTGCGGGCGCGACCGCTGGTCACGGTGGCGCTTTACCCGCCGGCAGATTTTGTCACGATGGAGCGGCACTTCGCGTCGCGAACAGGGCTTGCAGGCGACTACCTGCGGCCCTACGTCAATCGCATTCACGCGACCACGGGTGGCGCACCGGCAACGCCGACGGCCAATTATAACGGCTTAACTATCCCGGAACTTTGCCCAACCTCGACCACCGGCCTGCCTGCGAATTTGTTGGTGTTGCACGACGACAATGACAACCTCGTACCAGTCGAACAAAGCCGGTCACTAGTCAGTAAATGCGGCGCTGAAGCGGTGTATTGGCCGCGCAGTGAACCGATCGACCCAAGCGTTTTTAGCCACGGCAAAATCCTCGACGAACCGTTGATTCAATCGGTGGCAACCTACGCCTATTCACATTTACATTTATGGTTGGCGCGCCCCGATCAAGCGAACGTTTTCTATTTCTACAATCCAACCTCGATGCGCACACATCTTGAGCTTGTGCACGCAGCGCAGCAGGCTGGTAAAGACGTGAGCTTCGAAGCCCCGCGCTTGCGCGAACTTTGTGATCCGCGGTTGTTGCTCATCGAAGATGCAACCCACGCAGTGACCGGTGCTCAAATGGTAGCGACTGCCGTGAACGCTGTGTGGGGCACGGCGTTCACCCCTGCGAACATCGCGGCTGGCTTAGCAAGTGGGCTCCCAGCGATGTAAATCATGGGCAATCGCCAGTCACCAGCAGATAGGAAAATTCGAAACTCGCATTTTCAACGAACACCGCAGGGGTCACCGCGTTGCGCAAGTCCACTGCGCCGCGCGAATTTACCGGAGGCACCCAGCTAGGCTCGCCATTGGGAATGAACTCTCGACGTTGATTGCCTTCTAACGTGGCTTGGCCGTACATAAAATACGCCGACTGAAATACCGTCGAGCGCAGGTCCACGCTAAGCGCAAATTCGCCAGGTGCCCAGTTGTAACCGTCGGTGGCGCCATGGGCATTGGTTGTTGTGAT
>JAKQOD010000705.1 GCA_029565465.1 Deltaproteobacteria bacterium | reverse complement strand
GACTGTGGCGCGGCCGTGCTTGGGTTTCTGCCGTGCTCGCTGTGCTTGCCGGCGGGCGCTGCACGTCCGAGCTACGCGGCCGTGGCTGTAGCGCGCCGCCGATGCAGTGCGGCAGGGACTACGGGCGGCGCAGCGCAACTGGTTGTCCCGCAGCACGCCCGCGGCTGCGCTGCGGTGTACTTTGCTTTTTGGCAGTGCGCTCATGCAAAGCGCCACCTTACGCCCTCGTGAGCTGCTGGGAGGCGCCCGTTCACTAACAGCCTGGCGCGAGTAACGCGCGGCGAAGGAGATTGCATTGCCATGCCGCTGCTCTGCGAAAAATCGCGCGAGTAACGCGCGGCGAAGGGGAGGCTCGTTGGGCTCCGCCCAACGAGGGGAAACGGGCAAGTTTCCCCCTTAATCAATGCGCAGCGTCTTCGTCGACTTCTTCGACGGTCGCGAGCACATCTTTAACATCCAACACGCGCAACCGATCGTCCCACGGGACGCGAACGCCGGCTTCTTTTTTGAACAGCACGTTGGCGCCATTGGGAATGCCAGAGACATTTTCAGCCTCAACATCCGTCGTCGGTTTGTCGCGCGCGACTTCGATCACTTTGCCGTACATCGCTTGGTCTTGTGCCTCTTTGGCACCTGCAGGCAAGTACAAGCCCGCATCGGTGCGGTCTTCGTCGCGCAGCACTTGCACCAGCACGCGCATGCCAAGCGGCAAGATTAAACGATGGGTCTTTTTACGGCGGTCGCCGCCTAACGAATCGGCTTCGGAACTCACGGCAGAAGATATAGCGCGTCGAGTACAAAGTTGCCGCACCAACTAGCCCACAATCTGCTAGGGTGCCGCGCATGAAAACTCTCCCGTTGCTGACGCTTGCGCTGGTGGCCTGCAAATCAAGCCCCGAAGCCTCTACGGCAAACAAAAATGGTAGTTCGACGACCGCCGTGCTGACAACTGGTTCGAATACCGGCAGCGCCGCCGGCTCAGCGGCCGGCTCGTCCACCCCGTCGCCGTGGGACAACACGGCGGTCAGCCCTGACCATGCAACGGCCAAACCAGCACCGAAAGTCGTCGAAGACCCGAAAGTCATCGCCGAGCGCGCGCTCAAGCGTATTCCTGAAATCAAAAAGCATCTCGCCGAGCTGCGCAACCAGCCGTTCAAAATCGACGTGCCAGCCGAGTACCAAACCAACAAAGACTTCCGGTCGTTCGTTGAAAAAGAAATCGGCAAGGAGCTTGGTGGCGAAAAGGCCAAAGCCATGGTCGAGGCCTTGGTCCATATCGGCATGCTCAAAGAATCAATTGACCTCGGTAAGGCGATGGCCGACACCATGGTGAGCCAAGCCGCGGCGTATTACGATCCGAATCAGAAAAAGTATTTCTTGGTGATGACGCCGTCCGACGACAACATGTTGGATACAATCACTGCGCACGAATTAACCCACGCGCTGCAAGACCAATACTTCGACCTCTCCAAGTACTTGGAGCCAAACGGCAAAAAAGGTCCCGCGCTGTCCGACGACGAAATCAATGCGCGTAAATTCATTGTCGAAGGTGAAGCCACGTTTGCAATGTTTGCCTACTTGCTCACGGCCAAGTCCGGCGCAACGACCCTCGACGAAAAAGCCATGGCGGGGTTGCGGATGCAACTAGCACTGACGGGCAATTTGTCGATCGACCAACTGCGCACGATGTCGAAAGCACAAGCGGAAGCTGGTGGCAGCGACGAAATGAAAGCGGCCGCCGCCGCGATGGACAAGATTCCAGCCATCATTTTGGTGCCGATGGTGGATTCGTATCTCAAAGGCGCACTGCCAATTGCCGCGGCCTACACCAAAGGTGGCTGGGCCGAAGTTGCCAAATTGTACAGCACGCCGCCAAATTCGACGGAGCAATTGCTGCACCCTGACACCAAGCTATATCCAACCCGTGACTGGCCGCAGACCACTACGCTGCCAAAACAAGCCGGCACGCTGGTTGAGTCCAATGTCGTTGGTGAACTCGGCTGGCGCGTGTATTTGGAACAATGGGGTGATGCCAAAGCAGTCGATAACGCTGCCGGTTGGGATGGCGATCGTTTTGCGGTGTGGCGGAACAAAGACGGCTCGTTGCTTGGCTTGATCGCCACGGCCTGGGACACCGAAGACGATGCCAAAGCTTTCGAAGCGGCGTACCGCGCATCATTGGTCGCGCGCTTCGGTGGCGATGGCAGCAAGCGCGCCGACGGCCGTGCCGTCATCGTTGTGCGCCAAGGCATGAATGTGTTCGTGGTGGACGGCAGCGCCGACGCTGCAGTGCAAAAAGCACTGACCAGCGCAAAGTTCAAAGAGATCGCGCACAAGTAGCCAGCGCGCAGGCTACGTGCGCCGACGACGCGCAATGAACGCAACCAACCCAAGGGCCCACAGCGCCGGCACCACGGACACCAGCGGCGACGATGACGTCGAACTAACGCTGCAACAACCACCGCTGCTGCCGCCAACGCCGTCGCATTGGCCTGGATCATCGGCCAACGGATACACGCTGCAGACCGCGGCAATATCGTCGGGCGACAAGCTAGCCTTGCTGGTTTCGCCGCAGGTCTGAAAGTTGTACATCGTGGCGTCGCGCACAACGGGATCGTTGTTGCCGCTGCACAACGGCACGGCCTTGCCTTTGTCATCGACGCGAGCCGGATCGCCCGCAGCTAGACACGTGTGTTCGAGCCCTAAAAAGTGGCCCAGCTCGTGGGTGAGCGTGTTCTTCAGATCGGACAAACACGGCGCGTCGCCACCAGTGGCGCCTGCATTTGCAATTGCGAAGTCGACCCCATTGAGTTCAATGTCCGCATCCACAATTTCGCCATCACGCGTGCTGTTGGCGTCGTCGACAAACACGACAGTGGTTAAACCAGCCGCGGCGGGCGAATAACAGCGCTCGGGGTCCGCTGCAGTTGCCGGACGACACCATTTTGTGTCGCGAAATTTCACGATGTTGATGAAGTCTTTGCCCACTTCCGACGACTTTTTGCCTTGGGTTGCGATGTTCATGTACGAACACGCAGCTACGCCGGAGTTCCAGGACGCTACGGCTTCGTCGATCAGTGCAAACTCAGTGTCGCCGGCAAGTTCCACCGTGCCGGCTGAGTCGTAATACAGCTGCGCGCAGCCCGATGCCCACGACAGAAATTGACCGGCCTTGGTTGGCCCGGTGCGGACAAAATCAGACGATCCACCAGGTAAAACGCGATCAACCACGTGCACGATGCGACCATCAAGCGTCGCCGCACCATGAATCTCCAACGAAACCCGCGCCCCCACCACCAACGGCAGGGCGTCAACGCCATCACCACGACCGTCGCTGGCAAACAACCGCATCGTCAAACCGTCGGCGGTGCCGCCGAGTTGACTGACTACAACATCTTGCCCCGCATCGGTGCGAATAACCGACTCGGTGACAATCCGGCTACCGTCGGCAGTCCAGCGGCCCTGCGACGCCGTGACTTCGCCTTGCAGCGGTGCAGCCACCGCCCCGAGCGGCAGTGCGACACCCGAGACACCCCAAATAAGCACTGACAGCAAAGGCCTTGGCATCTTTGCCCGACAGTAACACAGCGTGATACAAGCGGGCGTTATGACTGCATCGGAAGCACTCCAGGCGCCGGCCCAAACGCGGCCGGTTCGGGTTCGAATCGCACCTTCGCCAACCGGCGACCCGCACGTTGGCACTGCGTACATCGCGCTGTTCAACTATGTTTTCGCGCGCCAACATGGCGGCAAATTTGTGTTGCGCATCGAAGACACGGATCAAACCCGCGCCCGTCGCGATTCCGAACAGATGATTTTTGATGCGTTGCATTGGGTTGGCCTCGAGTGGGACGAAGGCCCCGATGTTGGCGGCCCGTATGGCCCTTACCGGCAGAGCGAACGCGGCGCGATTTACGCCGAGCACACCCAAATCTTGCTCGACAAAGGCGAAGCCTATCGTTGCTTTTGCACGTCAGAGCGCCTCGCGGAACTACGTGCGCAACAACAAGCCGAGAAAAAATCGCATGGCTACGACCGCCATTGCCGCAGCCTCGACAACGCTGACGTAGCCCGACGCATGGCCGCCGGTGAAGCATCGGTAGTTCGGCTCAAAGCGCCCACCGAAGGCAGCATCGTGGTGCGTGATCGCTTGCGCGGCGATGTCGTGATCGATCACGCCCAAGTCGACGACCAAGTGCTGCTCAAATCCGATGGCATGCCGACCTACCACTTGGCCAACGTGGTCGACGACCACTTGATGCACATCAGCCATGTCATCCGTGCCGAAGAATGGATTTCGTCGACGCCAAAGCACGTGCTGCTGTATAAGGCCTTCGGCTGGGAAGAGCCGGCCTGGTATCACATGCCGTTGCTGCGCAACTCGGATAAATCCAAAATCTCGAAGCGCAAAAATCCGGTATCCATCAACTACTATCGCGACGCTGGCATCTTGGCGCCAGCGCTGTTGAACTTCTTGGCGTTGATGGGCTGGTCGTTCGGCGAAGACCGCGAAAAGTTCACGCTCGCCGAGATGATTCCGGTGTTCAACCTCGATCGCATCGCGCTGGGTGGCCCCGTGTTCAACCTCGACAAGCTGACCTGGCTTAACGAAAAATACATCCACGACATGAGCGATGACCAATTGGTTGACGCCCTGCTCGGCTGGCGCTTGCGCCGTGACTACCTTAAGCAACTCGCACCGTTGATTCGACAACGCATCAAAAAGCTCGACGAGTTTATTCCAGCCACCGATTTCTTCTTCGCTGGCGATTTAGACTACTCCACAGTCTTCGATCAATTCGTGATTCCCGACGTGTTGCCAGCCGACGTCGCCAAGGGCCTGTTGGCTTTCGTCGAACGGTTCGAAGCGCGCGAAACGTGGAGCCACGAAATGCTGCACGACGAAGCTAAAGCGTGGACCGATGAACTCGGCTGGAAATCCAAACATTCGTTCATCTTGTTGCGCTTGATCGCCACCGGTCGCAAAGCATCGCCTGGCTTGTTTGAAACGATGGCCGTGCTCGGCAAAGAAGTGTTGCGCCGCCGCGTGCGTCGGGCCGCTGAGCTGATCGCATCCGGAGGCAAAGCGAAGTGAGTGCGTCGGCACCAGCATCGCCGCCTGCCGCACCTGGTGCGCACATGTCGATTGGCCAGCAGCTGAAGTTCTTCTTTGGATTTTTCAAGCCACCAAGCACGCTCAAGCCTTGGGTGCGCAAGCTGCTGATCGGCTTGCCGGTGTTGGCATTCGGCTACGGCTTGTATCGATTTTTCGTGCACCAATGGCGCTGCATCGATGCCGAAACGCCACGCGATGATGCCGACCGCGGCAACTATTCGTCGGCGATTCTGCTGTTCTTGGTGGTGTGCGCCGTTTCGCTCACGCTGCAAGAATATATCGGCCAGCGCGAAGCCTTTGCACGTTGGTTTCCGAAGTTGCTGGCCGGCCGCTACGGCGAGCTCTATAGCTATGCATGGTGGTCGGGTTGGCGCTTGTTCGGCTACATCTTGATTCCAACGTTGGCGATTTGGATGATGCCAAATCAACGCTGGCGCGACTATCACGTGTCGACCAAGGGCTTTTTGAGTCACTTGTGGATCTATCTGTTGTTGTTTGCGTTGATCTTCCCTGCGGTGATCATCGCATCACGCACCCCCGCGTTTCGCCATACCTACCCATTTTATCGGTGGGCCAATCGATCGGCGACTGACCTTTGGGCATGGGAAGCACTTTATGCAGCGCAGTTCCTCGCGTTGGAATTTTTCTTCCGCGGGTTCTTGTTACAAGGATTGCGAAAAGCGATCGGCTCAAACGCGATCTTTGTCATGATCGTTCCTTATTGCATGATCCATTATGGCAAGCCGATGTCGGAAACGTTGGGCGCGATTGGCGCGGGGATTCTGTTGGGTACCATGGCAATGCGCACGCGTTCGATCTGGGGCGGTGTCATGATTCACGTTGGCGTGGCAGTGACCATGGATGTGTTCGCATTGCACGGTTGTCCGGATCCCAAAACCGGCCGACCGTGTGGTTATTAGCTGGAGTAGACTCAAATGGTGAATGTTCGAACCCAGGTACGGTTGGCAGCGTTGGCAGCATGGCTGCTGGCGCTTACGCTGGTGGTCGCCACGCGCCCCGCGTTCGCGCAACCTAGTCGCCGCGTCATGCCACCCAATGCGCCGCCGGAAGTCGCCGCGTTGTACACCGATGGGCGGCCGGTGGTGGAACTGGTTACGATGGGTGTGGGCTCACTAATTTGGGAACGCCACGGCCATATCGCGCTTTGCGTTCGCTACGACAATCCGGCGCAAGACACTTGTTACAATTACGGCATCGGCGATTTTCATCGGCCGGTGAACATGGGCGTTGGTTTTTTCCGCGGTACCAAAAGCTTTTATGCAGGGCCGATGAATCCACGCGGCATGTTGGATATTTATCGGTATGCCGATCGCAGCATTTGGGTACAACCGTTGCCGCTTTCGCCTGCTGAAACCCAAGCCGTCATTACCAAACTCGAGTCGGATATTCTCGAGGAAAATAAGTACTATGCGTACGATCACTTTTGGGACAACTGCACCACCCGCGTGCGTGATGTGCTCGACAATGCAACCGGCGGCAAACTGCGCGCGATGGTGGAGCAGCCCGATGGCCGCACCTATCGCGACCTTGCACGCGAAGGCTTTTATGGCATGCGCATGGCGCTGCTGATCACCGACATGGCGATGGGCCGGGCCACCGACCGGGTGCCAACCTACTACGAACGCATGTTTTTGCCTGACTACATGCGCGAAGCTGCAACCAAGCTGTGGGGCGTTAAGCCAATCACAATCTATGAACGCCGCGGTCCGCCGCCACTCAAAGACGGACCGAGCGGCCGCGTGCTGTTTGCGCTGGTGATCCTGGTAATCACGGCGCCGGCTGTATTGTTCGCTTGGCTTGGGCGCTGGCAACGCGTTGGCGTCGCCATCTCGATTATGCCTGCGGTATTGTTGGGCTTAGCGTTTTGGGTGCTGGCAATCGTCAGCCCGCTGCCCTACGTACACGTGAATGAAAGCTGTTTGATCTTCTTCCCGTTTGACGCGCTGTTGTTTGCATTACCGCAACGCGCACGCCGGGCCTACGCCCGCGGTCGCGTGGTTTCCCTTGCGCTGATTGCGCTGATGTTGATCGCTGGTGTGCTCAAGCAGCCGCTGTTGGCTCCACTTTTGTGGCCCCTGATCCCAGCCGCCGTCGTCGGTTTTTGGCGCCACACATGGACGCGCAAGCGTGCTGTCGCTGCGCCAACCACGGCGCCGGCTAGCCAAGCCGTGTAGCAGCGTCGCTTGCGTTAGCGACCGCTATTTGTCGTCACAGAGCGCCCCCATCGCACCGTAGATGCCAAGTTCGCGGTGGATGAGGTACCAAGAGCCAAACAGGCTCAGCGGTACCAGCTTGACCGACTTAGTTCCCTTGACCCAGGTCGCAGCCGAAGGTGGACCTTTTGTGTCACTCTCAATCGTTAACCGTAGGCTGCCGTTCCGCGTTGCAAAAACCATCCCCGCTGTGTCGATGGCTACATCGACCAAGGGCACGGGTTTCATTGCACCGCGTTTACCCACATAAACACGATAGCCTTGGCCACCAAACTCTTTCAGTAGCCGGTCGACGTAGTAATACGTGCCAGCATCATCGCGGGCTAACGTCGCCGGGGTTCGGACGACACCAGATGTACGAAAGGTGCCTTTGGCAACGATTGCACTCGTAACCTCGGCCGACAACGGCTGCAGGATCACGCTATCGTCGCCATCGTTCCCGTTGTTGCAAGTCAGCCACACCTCGCCTTTGTCGTTTTGTTGAACAGTGGCTTCGCCCTGGGTGCGGCCGCGTGGCGCCTCCGTCGTAACCGCCCAGCCGTCGGGCCCAAGTGCCAAACCACTCCGAAAACGCTGTTCGAACAACAAGTCCCGAGACCCCGAATACACCAAGGTTTTCGGTTCGTCGTCGCTCGCAGCTGTGTCACGATAAACCAAGATTGTTGTGTTGCTCTTCGGCTCGCGGAACCCGAGAAATGAGCCCTTGAGTTTCTTAACATCCACCACTTTGGTCAACTTGATGTCCGCCGCAGACGGCTTGCCAGGATTGGCAGACGCCGTGCCCAGCTGCGCAATCAACAAACCGCTCGCAACTACAAGTGCTTTCATACGACCACCCTTTTGCGTTTCACAAGTCATCACACACCGTCCCAAGAAAACCGTAAACCCCAAGCTCACGGTAGATCAGATAGGTTGCGTCACCAGGTTCGAGCGAATGCAATGCGATGGCTTTGCTCCTCGCTGTCCACGTCAAGGTTGCGGCTTTTTGCTTGGTCTCTGCATTTACGGAGAGTCGGAGATCGCCCGATTTGGTAGCGAACACCATGCCCGCTTTATCCACGGCCGCATCAACCAACGACGTTAGCCGCATGGCGCCTTTGCGGCCCACAAACACCCGATATGCTTCGCCGCCGTACTGCTCCCGCAATTGATCGACGTAGTAATAAACGCCGCTGTCGTCGCGCGCTAACACTAGCGGCGCACGCACAATCGCGTTGCTACGAAATGTTGCATTGGCGACAAGCTTAGCCGCTTCGTCTCTCCCAACTTTGCTAAACGCAATGGACTTAAGATCGCGCACGCCAGTGTTAACCCCACACTGCATGATATCGCTTTGAGGTGTCGACATGAACGTCGCGGTAGCGCCGTGTTTGGCGCGCGGCGCACGCAATGAAATCGACCACTCGTCGATGCCATTGCCGCTAAACGCAAACGACAACTGCTGATACATCGTTTTGGCGGTGCCATAAAAGACGAGCCAATCGCCGATGTTCGGTTGGCCACCAGGTTGAATCACAACCAAGTACGACTTGGTCGTTGCGTTGTAGAAAACGCTCCGCGCACCCTCGATGTCTTTGATTTTGACAACGCTGGTCAACTTGCTTTCATCAGCCGCAGGAGCCGCCGCAAGGGGTGTTGCGAAGCCAAGGATTGAGGCCAGAAGGCACACGCCGGTTCGTTTCATCTTCGCAATAGTAGCGTACATAAACATCCTGTGCCGCAATCAATGATCGTCGCAAAGGGTTCCCAGTGAGCCGTAGACGCCTAGCTCACGATAAATCAAGTAACTTGTCGAGGCTCCGGTAAGGCGGCGCAATGCCAAGCTTTTGTTTTTCGAGACCCAAGCAGCGACATCCTGCTTGTTTTCGATGGTGAGTCGCAGGTCGCCTTTTTTCGTTGCAAAAACCATCCCGACCTCGTCGTTGGCAACATCGACCAAAGGCTGTTGTTTCATGGCGCCACGTTTGCCCACAAAAATCCGGTAGCCTTCGCCACCGAGCGTAGGCCGTATTGCATCAACATAAAAATAGGTGCCAGCATCATCACGCGCCAGCGCCACCGGCACTCGCACCATGGCGGACGTGCGAAATGTTGCAGTCTTGAGCAGCTTGGCGGCGTCAGCTGCATTCATTGGCGTAAGCGGCGTGGCATTCGACGCTGCGTCCCCACACACCAGCTGGTGTTTGCCATCGTGTTCGGTCAGTTGTGCGTAGCCTGGTTGTTTTACCCGCGGTGCGATCAGCCCTAGATTCATGTCAGCATGGGCATCGCCACCGCCCCAGATATCGAAATAACTCTCTTGTTCAAACAAGACCTTGCGGGTTCCCGCAAAAACCACCCAACGGCGGGTGTTGGCGTCGGCGTCACGATTCCAAATGCCGACAATGACCAGCTGCGTGGCCTCGTCGTGCAAGACGGTGACAGCGCCTTTGATGGCCGTGATGTCGACGAGTTGGGTTAGCTTAATTTCGGCTTGCGCCGGCATGCCTGCTTGGACATGCTGCACAAACGCACACTGCAACGCTATAACAAACAACGGCCAGAGCCGGCGTCTTCCCATCGGCAAATGGTATCGCGTTATGCAGCTGGGCACCACCGGGAACATAAAACAGCCGTAACCTCGTCCAGTTGCGTGCAGTTGGGCCTGGTATCCGTTACGATTTATCCGTGGCTGGAACCGTGACCCGCAGCACCCTCGATATCGGGGTGCAACTCGCCGATACCTACACAATTGAAGGATTGTTGGGCACCGGTGGTATGGGCTCGGTTTTTCTGGCGAGTCATAACCGCTTACCAGGCAAACGAGTCGCGATCAAAGTGCTCAATGCCGCGGTGCGCGACGCCGACATGCTCAACCGATTTCGGCGGGAAGCGCAAATCGCGTCCAAGCTCGGCCATCCGAATATCGTCGACGTGTTGGACTTTAATACGCTGGATGATGGCAGCCCGTATTTGGTCTTGGAATTTCTCGACGGCGAATCGCTTGCCGACCGGATGGCGCGTGGCGCCCAGCCGCTCGACTTTGTGCTCTCGATCGCGCGTCAAGTTGGGTCGGCGCTGGCAGCTGCGCATCGCGCTGGAGTGGTGCATCGCGACTTGAAGCCACAGAACATTTTTTTGGTGCCCACCGAAGTTGACGGGTTCAGCACCGAGCGCGCCAAGGTCTTCGATTTTGGCGTTTCGAAGATTCTCGATTCGTTCACGGTGCAGACCCAAGACAACCAAATGTTGGGCACGCCGCAATACATGTCGCCGGAGCAGGCAACCGGCCGCTCGCAAGATATCGATGGGCGCAGCGACCAGTTTGCGTTAGCCGTGATCGTGCACGAGCTGCTGACTGGCAAGCCGGCGTTTGCTGGTAATTCCATCCCTTCGATTCTGTTCAATGTGGTGTACGAGCAGCCAGCGCCCCTGGAATTGGCGGTTCCCGACTTGCCGGCTCACATCCGGGAAGCCTTGCAGTGCGCAATGCAAAAAGACCTCACGTTGCGTTACCCCACGATGGAAGAGTTTATTCGTGCGTTGACGGGCGTGACCTTGCCAATAGCGCGGCCATCGCGCGTGACGCTGCCGCCGCTTGAAGGCAACGCGAATAACTTCAAAGCAGCAACCGCCGCCACCGTGCAGGCCAGCCCACTGACCGCGCCCGCAACACCAGCGGTACAAGTCCCACCAGTCACCACGACGTCGACGAAACCCAGCAAAACCTGGCTGTTTGCCTTGCTTGCGGTGATTGGCCTCGGCGGTGGCATTGCAGCATTCGTCGCAACTCGGCAACGCGCAGCAGCGCCGACAACGCCGAGCATCGCAAGCACGCCGACGGTAGATGCGGCGGCCCCGACGCCTGCCGTAATCACGCCGGACGCAACGCTAGACGCCAGCGTGCCGCTGGTTGATGCCGCACCGGCACGGCAACTGGACGCGCGTGTGCAACCCGTGGCCAAACCCACCGACGCTCGACCAAGCGTTACAACTCAGCCACCCGTCGTTGCCCAAGGCAATGCCGAGCAACAGCAACTGCTTGATGAAGGCATTGCGGCCCTTGCAGCTGGCAACACCACAGAAGCCCGCCGCTTAGCCCTGATGGTAAGCGATGCAGCCGACGCATCACGCTCGCAAAAGACCCGCGCCATCACGGTGCTGCTCGAAGTTGCGTGTCGCAACAACAAAATTAGCGAAGCAGCCACGTGGTTTCGTCAGCTGAGCGGCAGTTGGCGCAGCAAGCTGAAAGCTACGTGTAGCGGGCTCGGCGTCGAGCTCGAATAGCGCTACTTGGGCGGCATGCGCAGCGAGCCGTCGAGGCGAATGGTTTCGCCGTTGAGGTAGCCGTTTTCGGCAATCGCCACCACCATGCTGCCATATTCCAGCGGGTTGCCTAAGCGCTTTGGAAACACGACATCGGCCGCCAAGGCAGCGCGTTTTTCTTCAGGCAAGGTGCCAAGCATCGGCGTGTCAAAAATGCCGGGCGCGATCGTAACCACGCGAATGCCTGCGGGTGCGAGATCACGAGCGGCTGGCAAGGTCATGCCAGCAACGCCTGCCTTCGATGCGGCGTAGGCAATTTGGCCAATTTGGCCGTCGAACGCTGCGACCGACGCAGTGTTCACAATCACGCCACGCTCACCGTCGGCGGTTGGTTCATTTTTCGACATCGCTGAGGCAGCCAAGCGCAACACATTGAAGGTGCCGATGAGATTGATGCCAATCACCGTGCGGAACAATTCCAAATCATGTGGCTTGCCGGTCTTGTCGAGGGTGCGCGACGCCCAGCCCACACCAGCACACGACACCGCAACTCGCAGCGTGCCAAGCTTGCCAGCTTCGGCAACCGCGGCTTCAATTTGCGCCGGATCGGTGACATCGGCCTTAGCGAACGCAGCGTTGCTGCCAAGTTCGGCGGCCAGCGCTTGGCCTTTGGCTTCATCGCGATCGACGATGAGCACCTTGGCGCCGCGTGCGGCAAGTTGACGAACCGTGGCGGCGCCGAGCCCCGATGCACCACCGGTAACGAGAGCAACAATTCCATCTAATTTCATGCCGCAACAAGACACCGACTCGCCAACACCGTCAAGTGCCACTGCGGCTATACGCGGCTAGTTATCGTCGCAAACGTAACCCATGCGGCCATACACGCCCAGTTCGCGTGCAATCAAGTATGCGTTGAGTTTGATCGGTAACATCGTCAAGTCGGTGCGGACTTTGCCTTTACGCCACGACGCCGTGTTGTCGACAGTTTTGGTAATGATCTTCAACTCACCTGATTTGGTGGCAAAAATCTCGCCGGCGCTATCGCTGACCACGTTGGTCATCGGCAGTTCTTTCATGGCACCTTTCGGCCCTGCAAATACGCGAAAACCGCGCGCTGGCGAGCCTTCGAGACGATCGACAAAGTAATAAACCCCGTCATCGTCGCGTGCCAACACATGCGACATCCGGTTATGTGGTGCTTTGACAAACTTGCCACCGTTGAGGATTTTCTTAGCTTGGTCTTGCGAGGTAACCGTCAAATCAATCGGAACATCTTCTTGGCACTGCAGCGTTACCTTGCCATCCACATGCTTGAGACGAGCACGCCCGAGGTCCGATCGGGGCGCATACAACATCGCACCCCACTCGTGTGCGCCGGTGTCGCGGCTCACGCTGATCGCCTCTTGCAGATACATCGCTTTGCCATCCCCGGCGTAGATGCGAAACCCTTCGAGCCCATCATCCACTGGCAGGCGAATAACGTAGAAGTTGCCCAGCCCATCTTGATAGACCGAGGCGCCGGCCAAGGTCGCTGGTGTATCGGTTGCCGTCGCAGCACCCGAACCTGGCTTCGGCTTAGGCGCCGCCGCCGCCAGCTGCTGGCCAGCAAGTAACGCGGCCACCGTGCTCAATACTAATAGTCGTCGCATGGAGTCCCCAAAAATTTGTAGATGCCCAAATCGCGATAGATCAGATGCGTTTCGATATACGTGTTGAGGCTCTTGAGTTCTGAGGTCTGCTTTTTCTCGATCCATGTCACGGCATCTTCTTTGCTTTCAGTGACCAAGCGCATCGTGCCGCTCTTGGTTGCAAACACCCGCCCCGCGGTGTCATTGGCAACATCGATGAGCGGCAACTGCTTCATGGCCCCTTTTTTGCCGACGAAAACACGGTAGCCTTCGCCACCAACATCTAGATAGCGCTGATCGACGTAATAGTATGTGCCGAAGTTATCGCGAGCGAGCACGGTCGGCGTGCGCACAATCGGCGAACTGAAAAACTTCGCTTTGGCCATGAACTTGGCAGCGTCCACTTCGGGCATCGGCCTGTAGGTGCTTTTTATTTCGTTCGCGCAACGTTGTTTATACGTGGTGGCGTCCACCTTCTCGATCGAGCTTGCGTTGTCGGGGTTGGTTAGGCGTGGCGCTACGGCGCT
>JAKQOD010000657.1 GCA_029565465.1 Deltaproteobacteria bacterium | reverse complement strand
GGCGGCCGGATTGGTGGTGGCGCCAGTGACTGCGCCTTTCATATCAAATTCGAGGGTCAGGACCACTCCGCCACCGACGGCTGGTGCACCCGCAAGCACGGCTTCGTAGCAGGTCTTTACTTCGAATTGATGCAGCTGCATCGTATCGATCACCACGCTCTTGTCGTGGATGCCTTTGCTTTGCAGCTTGCCTGCGGCAACGTTAGCCTTGACGGTGTCGATGCCTTTGGCTTGGCTCGCCAAGTCGGCTGAGCCATCGCCTGCTTGGGCAACTGCTGCGTACATGTCCCGCGCAGGTTGGTAAAAGCGGTCGTCTTGCGACGTTGCATAATTCGAGTGAAAGCGTTGCGCCGTGTTGCGCACTTGCATGCGAATGGCTTCGACGTTTTTGGTGCAATCGGCACCACACGATGCGACGGCATCGAGGGCTTGTTTGCCGAAGGCCGCGCTTTCTTTCGGCATATCAGCGGTCAGGGCACTGACCATTTGCTGCACGCGCAACGCTGGCACTTCAACTTTGGTGATCTTGCCGCCCGCAAGCACTTTGTCGACGGCGGCAATAGCGTCAGTGTAGCGCCCGGCAGAGTGCAACAAGCGCGATAGGTTGATCAACGCTGGCGCTTCGCTGTCTTTGCCGATGGCTGCAACCACGGCTGCGATCGATTCGTCAAGCGACGCGTTAGCGTAGGTGGCAAACAACATGTAGTCACTTGCCACCGCGCCCTTGGAGCTTGGTTCTTTCCAACCTTTGTTGGCTGCACCGATGGCTTGGAACGCGCCGGCCATGTCGCCGGTGCGGAACTTCGCCCATGCTGTAATGTAGGCCGCTTCAGGGGCGCTTGGTGATGGCGCCAGTTCGCTCATCGCCGCAACCGCCGCCGCGTTTTTGTTTTGCAACAACAGCGCATGGCCCCACCACGTCCGCGATTCGTTAATGTCAGCCGCCTTCGGCTTGAGTTTAACTAAGTCACTCCAGGCTTGTTCGGCGGCGGCGTAGTCGGCTTTGATGAAGGCGATCGTGCCCAACATCTTGAGGGTGTTTTCATCGACCGCTTTGCCACCGTTTTTTTCGACGGCTTGCTTGAGCACGGTGCGGGCGTCTTCGATGCCCGCGCTTTGTTTGGCTGGATCTTTTTCGGCTTTCGCGGCCTGATAAAGTGTGGTGGCCAGCACTTGGCTCAACACTTCGAGGTCTTCTGGATCTTTGGTCTTTTCGATCGCTGCGCGCTGCTTGTCGACGGGGAGTTTCTTTTTGCCTTCGACCAGCGGCATGCCAGGACGGCCCAAGGCGTCAGGGACATAACGCTCACCTACGATCGGGATCGAAACTTCGACGGCAGCATCGGCGCTGGCGGAGGTTTCGGTGCTGGCAGGCGTGGTCTTGTCGGTGGTGGTGGCGGCGCCACCGCAACCGGCTGCGACAAAGAGGGCACCCGCGAGGGCGCAAGACATTGATTTGGAACCGTGCTTCATCGTGAACTCCTGTGCGGTTTCATATCAGAAATCGCTCCCAGCGTGATAGATTGCCGCCGTGAAGCGATCGCCTCGACGACTAATGTTTGGCGTATTTCTAGCCGTGCTCGGCAGTGGTAGTTCGTGCGTCGTGGTTCGCCCACACCAGCGCGAAAACCTCGCCAAACGTGCCATGACCGACGATCGACCAGGCAGCGAAGCCCGATTTGGTCAGCACGAACGTGGCGCACGCGAAGGCGCTGATGGTGGTACTGGCGCGCCTGGCGGCGG